>NZ_JBFUMY010000002.1:0-115170 GCF_054049135.1 Kitasatospora sp. P5_F3
AGGAAGGACGTCGAAGCCCATCGCGGCGACGGCGGGCAGCCGCAGCGCGGCGGTGCGGAACGTACCGGACACCGGCGGCTGGTTACCGTCCGGGTCGACCACCGCACCCTCGGACCGCGGGAAGAACTCGTACCACGACCCGAACAACGCCCGTTGGCGGTCCACCTGGAGCGGCAGGGGGCGGGAGGTACTCACCAGTTCGCGCAGCGGATAGCGGGCCAGCAGCCCGGTGACCTCCGGGGCCAGGGCCGCGGCGAGCCGGCTGAGCGGGGGCAGCCCCGGGTCGCGCAGCGCGTCCACGGCGGCCAGCACGTGCGCTCGGCCCTCCTTCTTCGGCACCCCGTTGGCGGCCCGCTCCAGCAGTGCGGCGCCCTCCTCCAGGACCAGCGCGGTGTCGATCCCGGCGGGCAGCTTGACGGCGGCGACCTTGCGCCAGCTCGCCACCGGGTCGCCCCAGGCCTCCACCAGGTAGGACCAGCGGCCGGGCGCGGTCGGCGTGACGTACGCACCCCAGCGGTCGGTGCCGGGCGCGAGCTCGCGCATCGGGGTCCACGGGCCGCTGCGGCCGCGCGGGTCGCGGAGCACCAGGTTGGCGTTGACCGCCTCGTGGCCCTCACGGAAGACGGTGGCGGTGACCTGGAAGCGTTCGCCGACCGCGGCCTTGGCCGGGCGGCGGCCCGCGTCGATCAGGGGGGAGACGTCCAGGACGGGGATGCGGCCGATCACGGTGTCGCTCTCTGTCGTCTTGCGGGTGGCGGTCTTCGCGGGGGGTTTACGGGCGGCGGCCGTCTTCCGGGGAGCGGCGGCCTTCCGTGGGGCGGCCGTCTTCCGGGCCGCCCGGGGCGCCGGCAGTGGTGCCTCAGGTTCTGACGATGACTCAAGTCCACCGGTGGCCGTGGTCGCTTGGTCCCGCGTGTCGCCGTGCATGCCTGACTCCTGCCCGAGATCGGCGGCGGCTCCCGCCGACCGCTGCCGGGTCGGGGGAGTGCCGGGGGACTGCATGGGTGAGGAAGGACCGGCGCCCGTCAACCTGCTCGCGTGCGTCCCGGCGCGCGAGCACCCGGGCGCGCTCCCTTAGCGACCCAACCCGAACCGGCAAACGACCGGGGGCGGGGTCAGGGCACGCCTCGGCGGCACACGGAGACCGAATGGACTAAAGGAAGTTGAGGGATCGTCGGCGGAGAGGGATCCGGACGTGGGGCGTGGGGGGAAGGCGCCACCCGGCATCGCACTTCCCGTCGCACCACCGACCTTTGTCCATCCTGGCACCGGCGGCAAGACCTACGGCACGGTAAGAGGGCGATTTCGGGCGGTTGGTGGTGGTGAATCAGACATTGGAAACACACTCGTTCCTGAGTGTTCATGCCCGGTCGGCGTGTGCCCTGGCCCGAATGCGCCCCCGCGCGCCCCTATGCCGCCAAGTGCGCCGATCGTGATCTCATCAATGGTCCAAAAGGGTGGGTAATACATGAGTTGACGGGCCGTCAGCCATATCCCGGGGTCTAGGCTGCACGCCGTGAAGGCAATCCGCAGATTCACCGTGCGCACCGTCCTGCCCGAACAACTCCAGCCGTTGCACGAGCTCGCGCTCAACCTCCGCTGGTCCTGGCATCCCGAGACGAGGGAGCTGTTCCGCTCCGTCGATCCGGAGGTCTGGTCGGCGGTCGGCGAGGACCCGGTCCGACTGCTCGGCGAGGTGCCGGCCGCCCGGCTGGCCGCGCTCGCGGCCGACCGCCGCTTCCTGCGCCGACTGGGTGACCTGGCCGACGACCTGCGCGACTACCTGGCCGGCCCGCGCTGGTACCAGAGCGCGCCGTCGCCCGGCGACGGCGCGGGCCCGCTGCCCGCCGCGATCGCGTACTTCTCCCCGGAGTACGGCATCGCCGCCGCGCTGCCGCAGTACTCCGGCGGCCTCGGCATCCTGGCCGGCGACCACCTGAAGGCCGCCAGCGACCTGGGTGTGCCGCTGGTCGGCGTCGGCCTGTTCTACCGGCACGGCTACTTCCGGCAGTCGCTCTCCCGGGACGGCTGGCAGCAGGAGCGCTACCCGCTGCTGGACCCGGACGAGCTGGCCGTCTCCCTGCTCCGCGAGCCGGACGGCACCCCCTGCCGGATCGACCTCGCGCTGCCGGGCGGCCGCACGCTGGCCGCGCAGATCTGGAAGGCCCAGGTCGGCCGCGTCCCGTTGCTGATGCTGGACTCCGACATCGAGCCGAACACGGCCGCCGAGCGCGAGGTGACCGACCGGCTGTACGGCGGCGGCAGCGAGCACCGGCTGCTCCAGGAGATGCTGCTCGGCATCGGCGGCGTCCGGGCGGTCCGGACGTACTGCCGGCTGACCGGCCACCCCGCCCCCGAGGTCTTCCACACCAACGAGGGCCACGCCGGGTTCCTCGGCGTGGAGCGGATCAGCGAGCTGGTCGGCGCGGGTCTCGACTTCGCCGCCGCGCTGGAGTCGGTCCGGGCCGGGACGCTGTTCACCACCCACACCCCAGTGCCGGCCGGGATCGACCGGTTCGACCGGGAGCTGGTGACCCGTCACTTCAGCGGGGACGCCGCACTGCCGGGCGTCCCGGTGGACCAGGTGCTCACGCTCGGCGTGGAGAGCTGGCCAGGCGGTGACCCCAAGCTGTTCAACATGGCCGCGATGGGCCTGCGGCTGGCCCAGCGGGCCAACGGGGTCTCGACCCTGCACGGCGAGGTCAGCCGGGGCATGTTCAGCGGCCTCTGGCCGGGCTTCGACGCTGCCGAGGTGCCGATCACCTCGATCACCAACGGCGTGCACGCGCCGACCTGGATCGACCCCGCGGTGGTCCGGCTGGCCGCCGGGGTGCTCGGCCTGGAGCAGGCCGAGGCCGCCATGGCGACCGGCGAGGCCCGCCGTTGGACCGGCCTGGAGCGGATCGGCGACGGCGAGATCTGGGAGCTGCGGCGCGCGCTGCGCAGCCAGCTGGTGGACGAGGCCAGGCACCGGCTGCGCGCCTCCTGGCGCCAGCGCGGTGCGGGCGACGCCGAGCTGGGCTGGGCCGACACGGCGCTCGACCCGGACGTGCTGACCATCGGTTTCGCCCGCCGGGTGCCCTCGTACAAGCGGCTCACCCTGATGCTCCGCGACCCGGTCCGGCTGCGTTCGCTGTTGCTGCACCCGACCCGTCCGGTGCAGATCGTGGTGGCGGGCAAGGCGCACCCGGCGGACGACGGCGGCAAGCGCCTGATCCAGCAGCTGGTCAGGTTCGCCGACGACCCTGAGATCCGGCACCGGATCGTCTTCCTGCCCGACTACGACATGGCGATGGCCACCCACCTCTACCCGGGGTGCGACGTCTGGCTGAACAACCCGCTCCGCCCGCTGGAGGCCTGTGGCACCTCGGGCATGAAGGCCGCGCTGAACGGCTGTCTGAACCTGTCCGTCCTGGACGGCTGGTGGGACGAGTGGTACGACGGCCGGAACGGCTGGGCGATCCCGACCGCGGACGGGATCTCCTCCACCCTGGACCCGGAGAGCCCGGAGGCCGAGCGGCGGGACGACATCGAGTCGGCCGCGCTCTACGACCTGATCGAGCATCAGGTCGCGGCCAAGTTCTACGACCGGGCCGCCGACGGGCTGCCGCACGGCTGGATCGCGATGGTCCGGCACACCCTGGTCACCCTCGGGCCCAAGGTGCTGGCCGGGCGGATGGTCCGGGAGTACGTCGAGCGGCTGTACGCCCCCGCGGCGCTGGCCCAGCGTGAGCTGGCCGGGGCCGAGTACCTCGGGGCCCGCTCGCTGGCCACCTGGAAGGCCCGGATCAGGGAGGGCTGGCCCGCCGTCAGGGTCGAGCACGTGGAGACCGAAGGTCTGGCCGAGGCACAGGAGTTGGGTTCGACCCTGACTCTGCGGGTGCAGGTCTCGCTCGGCGGTCTCGAGCCCGGCGACGTCGACGTCCAGGTGGTGTCAGGACGGGTGGACGAGAGCGACGGCATCACCGACGCGGTGGCCCTCACCCTCAAGCCGGCCGGCGGCCCGGATCTGGACGGCCGGCACCGCTACGAGGGTTCGCTGGAACTCTGCCGCACCGGTCCGTTCGGCTACACCGTCCGGGTGCTGCCCGCGCACCACCTGCTGGCCTCCCCGGCCGAGCTCGGGCTGGCCGCACTGCCTGCGGAGACGTCCGGGATGGACGCGGGTCTGCTCCGGTAGAGGTGTGGGGGGGGGGGGGGGGGGGGGGGGGGGGGGGGGGCCACCCAGATCGTGGATCCGGAGACCTTCCCGGTGCGGAACGGTCAGGTCACCGCCGCCATCACGGTGGGCCCGCCCGGACCTGGTGACTTCACCTGCCCCGGTGGACAGACCCTGTACCTGATGTCGGCCACGTACTCCGGGATCTCCCTGAGTGGTCAAGCGGGCACTATCGCGGCCACTCCTGACCCGGTCTCGACCGGTCCGATCATGGTCAAGGTGAGTGGACGGTAGAGCCTCCACGAGCCGAATGCCCTGCGCAGGTGTGGCCGGATCCGGCCGCACCTGCGCAGCCGTCCGTCAGACCAGGCTGTCCCGCCAGGCCTGGTGCAGGTCGGCGAAGCGGCCCTGACCGGAGATCAGGTCGGCGGGGGTGCCGTCCTCGACGATCCGGCCCTGGTCCATCACCAGGACCCGGTCGGCGATCTCGACGGTGGACAGGCGGTGCGCGATGATCACGGCCGTCCGGCCGGACAGCACGGTGCGCATGGCGCGCTGGACGGCCTGCTCGCCGGGGACGTCCAGCGAGGAGGTGGCCTCGTCCAGGATCAGCACCGCCGGGTCGGCGAGCAGCGCCCGGGCGAACGCGACCAGTTGGCGCTGCCCGGCCGAGATCCGGCCGCCGCGCTTGCGGACGTCGGTGTCGAAGCCCTCCGGCAGCGCCGCGATGAACTCGTCCGCGCCGATCTCCCGGGCCGCCTGCTCGATCTCGGCGCGGGTGGCGCCGGGGCGGCCGATGCCGATGTTCTCGGCGACCGTGCCGGAGAACAGGAAGGACTCCTGGGTGACCATCACCACCCCGCGCCTGAGCTCCTCGGTGGGCAGCGAGCGGAGGTCCACGCCGTCCAGCCGGACGGCGCCCTCGGTCGGGTCGTAGAACCGGGCGAGCAGCTTGGCCAGGGTGGACTTGCCCGCGCCGGTGGCGCCGACCACGGCGGTGGTCTGCCCGGCGGCCAGCGTCAGGTCGAAGCTGGGCAGCACCACCTTTCCCGTCCGGTAGGCGAACCGGACGTCGTCGAAGACCACCTCGCGGCCCTTGCCCCGCTTCGGGGCAGCGGGCAGCGCGACCGGGGCGGTGGGCTCGGCCACCGACGGCTCGTGGGCCAGCAGACCGGCGATCTTCTCCAGGGCGGCGGCGGCCGACTGATAGCTGTTCAGGAACATCGCCAGCTGGTCGATCGGGTCGTACAGGCGACGCAGGTAGAGCACGAAGGCGGTGAGCGCGCCGAGCTCCAGGCTGCCGTCGGTGACCAGCACCGCGCCGAGCACCACCACACCGGTGATCCAGGTGTTGGCGATGGCCCGGGAGGTGCCGACGTAGCGGGCCATCTCCAGCAGGCTGTCGGCGGTGGCGGCGGCGGACTGCCGGTTCACGGTGCCGAAGGCGGCCTCGTTGGCGGCCTCCCGGCGGAACGCCTGGACCGGGCGGATGCCGTTCATGGTCTCGGTGAACCGGACGATCACCGAGGCGACCGCCGTCCGGGAGCGCCGGTAGACCTTGAGCGAGCGGCGCCGGAAGGACCGGACGCTCAGGTACATCGGCAGGAAGGAGAGCAGAGCGGCCAGGCCGAGCCGCCAGTCCATGAACATCAGCACGATCGAG
This sequence comes from Kitasatospora sp. P5_F3, assembly GCF_054049135.1. Classification (NCBI taxonomy): domain Bacteria; kingdom Bacillati; phylum Actinomycetota; class Actinomycetes; order Kitasatosporales; family Streptomycetaceae; genus Kitasatospora; species Kitasatospora sp. P5_F3. The sequence goes on from NZ_JBFUMY010000002.1 coordinate 5,823, forward strand.
ATGTAGAAGACCGACAGACAGACCGTCAGCAGCTCCTGCAGGCCCTCGGCGAGCAGCTCGCGCAGCGCGTCCACGTCGCTGGTGGCCCGGGAGATGATCCGGCCCGAGGTGTAGCGCTCGTGGAAGTCCAGGCTGAGCCGCTGGGCGTGCCGGAAGATCCGGCCGCGCAGGGTGAGCAGGATGTCCTGGTTGATCCGGCCGCTCAGCCGGATGAAGGCGCGCTGCAGCACGGTGGAGAGCGCGGCGAAGCCGAGGTAGGCGGCGACCACCGCGACCAGCGGGCCCGCGTCGTGCTCGCGCAGCGCCGGGATGCCCCGGTCCATCGCGATCGCGATCAGCAGCGGTCCCGACTGGAGGGCGGCCTGCTGGACCAGGATGACCAGCATCGCGCCCACGATCCGGCGGCGGTGCGGGCCGAGCAGCTCGCCGAGCAGGCGCCGGGCGGCACCGGCCGGGACGGGGATGTCCTCGTCCTCGGCGGGATGCGGCAGCTCCTCCTCGACCGGGGCGCTCTGCACGGTGGTGGCGGTCATCGGACCAGGCTCCGTTCGGTGGCGGTCTGACCGGTCATCAGCTCGCGGTAGGCGGCGGAGCTGTGCAGCAGCTCCTGGTGGGTGCCGACGGCGACGATCCGGCCCTCGGCCAGGACAGCCACTCGGTCGGCCAGCAGTACGGTGCTCGGCCGGTGCGCGACCACCAGTGCGGTGGTGTCGGCGAGCACCTGGCGCAGCGCCCGTTCGACCAGCGCCTCGGTGTGCACGTCGAGCGCGGAGAGCGGGTCGTCCAGCACCAGGAACTCCGGGCGGCCGACCACCGCGCGGGCCAGTGCCAGGCGCTGGCGCTGGCCGCCGGACAGGCTCAGGCCCTGCTCGCCGACCTGGGTGCCGGTGCCTTCGGGCAGCTTCTCGACGAAGCCGGCCTGGGCGGTGTTCAGCGCGGTGGCGAGCTCCTGTTCGGTCGCCTCCGGACGGCCCATCAGGACGTTGTCCCGGACCGAGGCGGAGAACAGCGTCGGCTCCTCGAAGGCGATGCTGACCAGCTCGCGCAGCCGGGGCAGCGGGATCGTACGGAGGTCCCGGCCGTCCAGCGTGATGCTGCCGCCGGTGGTCTCGTACAGCCGGGGGAGCAGCGCGGTCAGCGTGGTCTTGCCGCTGCCGGTCGCGCCGACCAGGGCCATCGTCTCGCCGTGCCGGATGTGCAGGTCGATGCCGGTCAGCAGGTCGGGGGTGTCGGCGGGCGCGTCGGGGTAGCGGAACCGGACGCCGGTGAACCGGATGCCCAGGTCTTCGGTGCGCGGGGTCTCGACGTGCGGGCGGTCGCTCGCGGCCGGCGCGTCCTCGGGCTCGTCCATCACTTCGAAGTACCGGTCGGTCGCGGTGGCCGCCTCGTTGGAGTAGGCGAGCAGCCAGCCGAGCGACTCGACCGGCCAGCGCAGCGCCAGTGCGGTGGAGAGGAAGGCGACCAGGGTGCCGGTGGAGAGGTCGCCGTCGGCGACCCGGACCACGCCGACCGCCAGGGCGACGCCGAGCGCGACCTCGGGGAGGCCGACGATCACCGCCCAGAGGTTGGCCAGCATGTCGGCCTTGTGCAGCTCGGTGCCGCGCAGCTCGGCGGTCTGCTGCTTGAACCGCTCGGCCATCGTGCGGTGCCGGCCGAAGGCCTTGAGGATCCGGATGCCGAGCACCGACTCCTCGATCACGGTGGCCAGGTCGCCGGTCTGGTCCTGGGCCCGCCGGGCGGCCCCCGAGTACCGGTCCTCGAAGTGCCGGGTGAGCAGCACCAGCGGGAGCGCGGGCAGCAGGGTGATCAGGCCGAGCCGCCAGTCCAGCGCGAACATCATCGCCGAGCCGGTCAGGAAGACCAGCGAGTTGACGATCAGGAAGACCAGCGGGAAGGCCAGGAAGAGCCGCATGGTGAACATGTCGGAGGTGGCCCGGGAGAGCAGCTGCCCGGACGGCCAGCGGTCGTGGAAGGAGACCGGCAGCCGCTGGAGCTTGGCGTAGAGGTCGCCGCGCATGGTGCTCTCGACCTTGGCCAGCGGACGGGCCACGATCACCCGGCGGATGCCGAACAGACCGGCCTCGGCCAGGCCGAGCAGCAGGAGCAGCCCGGCGAGCGGCCAGAGTGCGCCGAGGTCGTGGTCGGCGATCGGGCCGTCCACGATCGCCCGCAGCACCAGCGGGACCAGCAGCACGCTGCCGGAGGCGAGCAGCGCGGCGGTCACCGATCCGGCGATCCGCCAGCGGGCGGTGCGGGCGTACGGCCACAGGCGCAGCAGTGAGCGCACCGTGGACCGGCGGGGCGGTTCAGGTGTGGAATCTGACGTTGTGTCGGGTCTGCTCGACTGCATGTTCTCGGCCATCGCGGAGAGGGTAGGCAGAGCACCTGACATTTCTCATCTGGTTTTACGCCCCTGTCGGCCCCGGTCGGCGAGAACCGGCCACCCGCTCAGCCGTCGGCGGCCCGCAGCAGTTGCAGGGACCGGCCGGCCAGCGCGACCTGGCCGCCGGTGTCGGGCCCGGGGGCCGCGCGGGCGGTGTCGACCAGGGTCTCGTACCGCTTGGCCCAGGGCTCGCCGGGCAGGGTGAAGGTGACCGGCTGGTGGCCCGCGTTCAGCAGCACCAGGAAGCTGTCGTCGGTCAGCGGGCAGCCGTGCTGGTCGCGCTCCGACATCGCCCGGCCGGAGAGCAGCATGCCGAGCACCGCGGTCGGGGCGAACCAGTCGGCCTCGGTCATCTCCCGCCCCCGGGCGGTGAACCAGGCCAGGTCGCTCTGCCCGCCCGGCACCGCCGCCCGGCCGGAGAAGAACGCCCGCTGGCGGAGCACCGGGTGCGCGCGGCGCAGCTTGACCAGCCGGCCGGTCAGCTCGCACAGGCGGCGCCACTCCGGGTCCTCCAGCAGCGACCAGTCCAGCCAGCTGGTCTCGTTGTCCTGGCAGTAGGCGTTGTTGTTGCCGAGCTGGGTGCGTCCGAGCTCGTCCCCGGCGGTGAGCATCGGCACCCCGGTGGAGAGCAGCAGGGTGGCCATCAGGTTGCGGAGCTGACGCTGCCTCAGCTCGGTCACCGCCTGGTCGTCGGTCTCGCCCTCCACCCCGCAGTTCCAGGACCGGTTGTCGTCGGTGCCGTCCCGGTTCTGCTCGCCGTTGGCCTCGTTGTGCTTGGCGTTGTAGGAGACCAGGTCGCGCAGCGTGAAGCCGTCGTGCGCGGTGACGAAGTTGACCGAGGCGTACGGGCGGCGGCCACCGCGCTGGTACAGGTCGGAGGAGCCGGAGAGCCGGTAGCCGAGCTCCCGGACGTCCGGGCGGGCGCCGCGCCAGAAGTCCCGCACGGTGTCCCGGTACTTGTCGTTCCACTCGGCCCAGAGCGGCGGGAAGCCGCCCACCTGGTAGCCGCCGGGGCCGACGTCCCAGGGTTCGGCGATCAGCTTCACCCGGCTGAGCAGCGGGTCCTGGGAGACGGCGGCCAGGAAGGGGTGGTGCATCTCGATTCCGTCCGAGCCCCGGGCCAGCGCGGCGGCCAGGTCGAAGCGGAAGCCGTCCACGCCCATCTCGGCCACCCAGTACCTGAGCGAGTCGGTGACCAGCTTGATGGCGTGCGGCTGCCGGGTGTCCAGGGTGTTGCCGCAGCCGGTGTAGTCGGCGTAGCCCCGGCGGCTGCGGTCAAGCCGGTAGTAGCCCGCGTTGTCGATGCCGCGCAGGCTGAGCGAGGGACCCATGATGCCGCTCTCGGCGGTGTGGTTGTAGACCACGTCGAGGATCACCTCGATTCCGGCCGCGTGCAGCGCCCGGACCATCCGCTTGAACTCGCCGACCTGCTGGCCCCGGCTGCCGGAGGCGGAGTACCCGGCGTGCGGGGCGAAGAAGGCCAGCGTGTTGTAGCCCCAGTGGTTGGTCAGCCCGCGTTCCTGCAGGTGGTCCTCGTCGGCGTACTGGTGCACCGGCAGCAGCTCGACCGCCGTCACCCCGAGGTTCACCAGGTGCTCGATCGCGGCCGGGTGGGCCAACCCGGCGTAGGTGCCGCGCAGTTCGGCCGGAATGCCGGGGTGGCGCATGGTGAAGCCGCGGACGTGCAGCTCGTACAGCACGGTCTCGGCCCAGGGGGTCTTCGGGCGGTGGTCGTCGTACCAGTCGTCGTCGTCGTGCACCACCACCGCCTTGGGCACGTACGCGGCGGAGTCCCGGTTGTCCCGGACGGTGTCGGCGACCTCGCGCTCCGGCCAGTTCCTGACGGCGGCACAGGTGGCGTCGTGCGCGGTGTAACTCCCGTCCACCGCACGGGCGTAGGGGTCCAGCAGCAGTTTGGCCGGATTCCACCGGGCGCCGGTCCACGGGTCCCAGCGGCCGTGCACGCGGTAGCCGTACCTGGCGCCGGGGCGGACCCCGGGCAGGTAGCCGTGCCAGGTCTGGAAGGTCCGCTCGGTGAGCGGGTGTCTGCTCTCGGTGCCGTCCTCGGCGAACAGACAGAGCTCAACCGCCTCGGCGTCCGGGGCCCAGAGCGCGAAGTTGGTGCCGTGGCCGCCGCTGTGGTCGGTCCGGTACCTGGCGCCGTGCGGCTGCCAGCTGCCGGGCCAGGGCACGGCCGGGTCGATCGCGCCGTGTTCTGCCTGTCCCTGCTGCTGCCAAGCCGTCATCTGCCGCACCCTCCAGCGCAGGACGTCCCGGGCCCTGCGTAGCTTCTGTTCCCTGATCGGATACCGCTGTCACGTGACGGACCGTGCTGTGACGGACTGTGAATGATTCTGTCCTGTGCTGAGACCTTCTGGCGTCTCCTGCGTGAATTCGCTCCCACGTGTCCGTGCGGGCCCAGGGTCGTTATGCCGGGCGGTTGTTGACGACAGCGGTAGGGACGTACGGAGGAACGGGATGCGCTCCCGGGTGGCGGTCGTGGTGCTGGTCGGGCTCTGCCTGGTCAGCGGCTGCGCCAGTGAACGGCAGGGCACACCCAGCTCCGAGGCGGTCGCCGCCCCGAGCCCGGCCGTCTCGAAGGCGGTGATCAGCACGACCCCGGGGGACGGCGCCCAGGAGGTCCCGGCCGAGGGCCCGGTGAAGGTGACGGTGGCCCAGGGCAGGCTGCTCTCGGTCCGGCTGGCCGACGACAAGGGCGGCCAGGTGACCGGGCGGATCGCCCCGGACGGCAGCTGGGCCCCGGAGGGCCGGCTCACCCTGGCCACCCCGTACACGCTGGACGCGGTGGCCGAGGACGCCGCCGGCCTGAAGGCGGCCCAGCACGTGGCCTTCGCCACGCTGGCCCCCGAGCACACCTTCGCCGCCTTCTTCACCCCGGAGGACGGCTCCACGGTCGGCGTCGGGATGCCGGTCTCGCTCCGGTTCAGCCGGGCGATCACCGACCGGGCCGCGGTCGAGCGGGCCGTCACGGTCACCGCCGACCCGCCGGTGCCGGTGGCCGCGCACTGGTTCGGCAACCGGCGTCTCGACCTGCGGCCGGACAAGTACTGGGCGGCCGGTACCAAGGTCACCCTGTCGCTGCGGCTCAAGGACGTCCAGGGCGCCCCCGGCGACTACGGCACCCAGTCCAAGGAGATGCACTTCACCGTAGGCCGTTCGACGGTCAGCTCCGTCGACCTGGACGCGCACACCATGACCGTCCGGCAGGACGGCCGGGTGCTGCGCACCCTGAGGATCTCCGGCGGCAGCCCGGAGTTCTCCACCTACCTGGGCGCGATGGTGATCTCGGAGAAGTTCTCGGTCACCCGGATGAACTCGCAGACCGTCGGCCTGGGTGACGAGTACGACATCAAGGACGTGCCGCACGCGATGCGGCTGACCAACTCGGGCACCTTCGTGCACGGCAACTACTGGGCCGCCCGCTCGGTCTTCGGCACCGCGAATACCAGCCACGGCTGCCTCGGCCTGGCCGACGAGAAGGGCGGCTCGGACTCCTCCCCGGCGGGCTGGTTCTTCGAGCACTCCGTGGTCGGGGACGTGATCGAGGTGCGCGGGCAGCACGGCGACCAGGTGCCGCCGGAGAACGGCCTGAACGGCTGGAACCTGTCCTGGGCGCAGTGGCAGCGCGGCAGCGCGCTCGGCCTGCACTGACTCCGCACGGACCTCCCCCGGGAGGAACACCAATCTTCGCCGGTTATCCTGCACCTGCCGCGCCGTCCAGCGACTCACCGAGTGGGCGGGCGCACGTAACAACTCGGCACGACCCTCGCCCTTCGTGAAACTGAAACCGGCGCCGGAACGTGTACTGAGCGTGGATACCCGGAGGGGAGCAGACCGAGTGAAGCCGGTACAGGCGGCCGATGCCGCGATAGTCATGACCCAGGGCGCGGCCGAGCGCCGTGCCAGGCGGACCCGGTTGGCCGGGGTCGCGCTCGCGATGGGCGGCGTGCTGCTGGTCACCGCCGGCTGCTCGAGCTCCGGCTCGAAGCCCGGCACGGACGCCAAGGGCGCGGGCGGTGACGGTGCGGCCTCCGCGGCCGCCAGCCCGTCCGCGCCGAAGAACTCGGCCGCGGTGCTGACCGTCCTGCCCAAGGACGGCGCCGAGGACGTCAGCCCGAACGACGCCCTGAGCGTCGCGGTGACCGGTGGCACGCTGACGGCGGTCGAGGTGACCGACAAGAACGGCAAGCCGGTGGCCGGTGCGCTCGCCGCCGACAACCTGAGCTGGAAGCCCAGTGCGCCGCTCACGGTCGGCATGGTCTACAAGGTGAGCGCCCAGGCCAAGGACGCCGACGGCCTGGTGGCCGCCTCGACCAGCAGCTTCACCACGCTCACCCCGGCGAAGACCGCGTCCGCCAACGACAACATCACCGACAACGGCACCTACGGCGTCGGCATGATCGTCTCGGTCAACTTCGGCAAGCCGATCAAGAACAAGGAAGCGGTGCTCAAGGGCATCACCTTCGAGGACAGCAACAACACCGTGGTGAAGGGGCACTGGTTCGGCTCCCAGCGGCTGGACTTCCGGCCGGAGAACTACTGGAAGTCCGGCACCAAGGTCACCATCAAGTACCGCCTGAAGAACGTCGAGGTGTCGCCCGGCGTCTACGGCGACGTGGACCGGGACGAGCCGTTCACCATCGGCCGCTCGCAGGTCAGCGTCGCGGACGCGGCCACCCACCAGATGACGGTCACCCGGGACGGTGCGGTGAAGACCATCCCGATCACCGCGGGCGACGACCAGAACCCGTCCTGGAACGGCACCATGGTCATCTCCAGCAAGGAGAAGGTGACCCGGATGAACTCGGCCACCGTCTCCAACATCCAGGGCTCCGAGTACGACATCTCGGACGTCCCGCACGCGATGCGGCTGACCAGCACCGGCACCTACGTGCACGGCAACTACTGGGGCAGCTCCTTCGGCAAGGCCAACGCCAGCCACGGCTGTGTCTCGATGGCGGACACCAAGGGCGGCGACGACGCCTCGACCGCGGGCAAGTTCTTCGCCGACTCGCTGGTGGGCGACGTGGTGAAGATTCAGAACTCCAAGGGCAAGACCGTCTCGGCGGACAACGGCCTGAGCGGCTGGACACTGCCGTGGAGCGCCTGGTAGGCCCCTGCGGGAGCTTCCAGGAGCTGACTCCTGATCAACTGTTCGGCCCGGGTGCCCTTCTGGCGCCCGGGCCGAGCTGTTGTGCGAGCCTCTGTTCGGTCCGCGTTCGGGACGCTCCTGGCATATGCCAACCGAATAGTGATCGTTTGTTCATTGTCCGTACGCGGCCGCTTGCGTTCCGCAATGATTGGCCCATGGCGGGATGGGGCGAAGCAGAGTGGGCATCACTTCCAGGGGCCGGTCCGGCCACTGACGACCCGTCGGAAGGTGGGGTGCTCGCCCTGGAGACTCTGGAACGACTCAGCCCGCAGGAGGTCGAGCGCGAGTGCTTCGGCCGGCTCTGCGAGCACGTGGCGTCCGAGCAGGAGGTCTTCCTGCCGTCCCGTCCCGAACTCGTCGGCGTGGCCCGGCGGGTGGTGCTCTCGGTGCTCCAGGGCTGGCGGATGCACCAGTTACTCGAAGCGGGCGAACTCCTCACCGGCGAGCTGATGGCCAACGCCGTCCGGCACACCGGCGGCCGCACCGTCGGCCTCCGCCTCACCCGCCGCCCCGGCTGGCTCCGGGTCGAGGTCCGGGACTCCTCGCGGGCGCTGCCCTGTCTGATCGTGGCCGAGCCGGGTAACGAGACCGGGTACGGCATGTTGCTGATCAGCACCATCTCGGAACGTTGGGGTGCGGATCTGCTGCCGCGCGGCAAGGGTGTCTGGTTCGAACTCAAGGTCCGTGAGCGCACACCGGTTTGAGGTCGGCGGTCCTTCCGGAAACAGTGCGGGGCCCCCGGTCACCGTGATGCGGTGTGGGGGCCCCTGCAGGTCACCGCGCAAGCCATGGGGGTGCGTGCCACGCGGTGCAGACGGCCGAACCGGGTCGGGGTGGCCGTAGCTCTTGATGCCTCGACTATCGCACGGTCTCAGGATGTGGGCAAAATCGAATGAAAGGTATGTAACTCACTTCACCTTCGCTAGTCGCGCGGCCGTGCATCTCTGCCTTTGATTATCCGAGCGAGGGTGCCGTGTGGCTGATTCGTGATCGTTCTGGGTCTATCGTGTGCGATTGTCACCTGATGTGATGTGCCGATGGCATATCCGTATCCCAACTCCCCTGCGCCCGCCCGTCCTTGGTGGCGCCACCCGGCCGTGCTGGTCCTCGCACTGCTGCTCTTCCCTCCGGTCGCGTTAGCGCTGATCTGGCGCTCGCCGTGGGCCCGGCCGAACAGGATCGCCGCCCTGGTGATGGCCGGGCTGTGGACGCTGATCTGGCTGATCATGGTCCTGGTCGACCCGGCGAAGCCGCAGCCCGGCGGCGCTCCGAAGCCGGTGCCGGTGGCCTCCAGCGCCTCGCCCTCGCCCTCGCCCTCGCCCTCGCCTTCGCCTTCGCCTTCGCCTTCGCTTTCGCCGACGCCCACGCCTTCCCCCACGCCGACCCCGACTCCGACGGTCGCGCCGACCACGGAGCAGCCCGCCGCCGTGCCGCCGACCACGGAGCCGGCCGCGGTCTACTACGCGAACTGTGACGCCGTCCGTGCAGCGGGCAAGGCTCCGCTGTCGAAGGGTTCCCCCGGCTACCGGGCCGGCCTGGACGCTGACGGCGACGGCATCGCCTGCGAGACCGAACGCGCTCCGGCCACCACTGCGCCTGCCCCTGCCCCGACGCAGCCCGCTCCTGCGAAGAGCACCAGCAGCGGTGGCGGCGCGACCTATTACCAGAACTGTGACGCCGTCCGGGCTGCCGGCATGGCCCCGTTGTACCGCGGTCAGCCCGGCTACCGGTCTGCGCTGGACCGCGACAACGACGGGGTCGCCTGCGAGTGACGTTTCGGCGGGCGGCGGGGGGCGTGCCCGCACCTCTGGTTGCACCGGGGAGCGGTTCTTGACACTCGCCGCCGGCCGATTTTCGGTCGACAGTTCAGCCCGCACCGACGATCATGCAGGATCATGACACGTAGCGACATGCCCCCCACCCTCGACGAGCGCACCTCGCTCGCCACCTTCCTCGACTACACCCGCGCCACCGCGCTCGCCAAGTGCGAGGACGTCTCCCCGGAGGACGCCCGGAAGGCGCCGCTCCCCGGCTCGCCGCTGATGACGCTGTGCGGGCTGATCAGCCATCTGCGCTGGGTCGAGTACTGGTGGTTCGACGTGATCTTCCTCGGCGGGGAGGACGAGGGACCGTGGACCGATGAGGACCCGGATCGCGAGATGCGGATCGCCGTGGACCTGCCGCTGGCCGAACTGCTCGACGACTACCGGCAGTTGACCGACCGCTACCGCGAACTGGTCGCCGTCACCGACCTGGACGCCGTCGCGCAGCGCACCGTCCGGGACGGGACACAGATCAACCTGCGCTGGATCATCCTGCACCTGATCGAGGAGACCGCCCGGCACAACGGCCACCTCGACCTGCTCCGGGAGCTCGCGGACGGCACCACCGGGTCGTGACGGGGCGTCAGTCGTCGTAGCAGATCGCCTGGTCGAGCGCGTCCCGGCAAACCGCCCCGGCCCGGCATCGGCTTCTGCTTTAGCGGGCGCCAACTGCCGTGCAGGGCTCGGCGGGTAGCTTGTCCGCATGATGACGCGTCATGTGCTGCTGCTGAGTGGAAGTCTGCGGGCCGGGTCCTCGAACGAGGCGGTGCTGCGGACCGCCGCCGCGCTGGCCCCCGAGGGCGTGACCACCACGTTCTACGAGGGGCTGGCCGAGCTGCCGCACTTCAACCCCGACCACGACAGCGACCCGCTGCCCGCCCCGGTGGCCGAGCTGCGGGCCGCCATCGCGGTGGCCGACGCGCTGCTGATCTCCGCCCCCGAGTACGCGGGCACTCTCCCCGGCTCCTTCAAGAACCTGCTGGACTGGACCGTCGGCGGCGTCGAGATCAGCGACAAGCCCGCCGCCTGGATCACCGCCGCAGCCCCCGGCCGCGGCACCGGAGCCGCCGCCACCCTCGCCTCGGTCCTCGGCTACACCGGCGCGGCCGTCACCGAGACGGCCTGCGCCACCATCCCCGTCCCGCCCGACGCCCGCGGCGCCGACGGCGTGATCACCGACCCGGCCACCCGCGACCGGATCGCCGAGGTCCTGCGGGCCCTGGTCGCTCAGCGGGCATAGGGGTCGTCCAGCTCCTGGTCGGCAGTGGCGTCCTGGTCGGCACGGAAGGCATCGAGCGGGCGGGCAGCAGCACGGAGCTGCTCGACGCGAGAGTGGATGTCGGCGACGCTCGGACGGCTCGGTTCGGGGAGCGGGACTTCGGCTCGGCAGGTACGGCACAGGCCGCCGGGCAGCGCCTCGGGGCGGCCCGGTACACGGCAGTCCGTGCACTCCATGATCCGGGTGGGTGCGGGCTGCCGTTCCACGGTGTCCGCCGAGGCGCGGAGGGGTGCGGGCGGCATCTTGGCAATGAGCCGCTTACGGGCCAACGCACCTGCGGAGTGGACGGTTTCGGGCAGACCGGCGGTGAGGGCGGCCATGAACTGTGGTGCCGTCACCCCGCATGCCAGCCACTCGGCGGCCAGGCCCTCCAGCGCGGCGCAGTCGGCGGCCGAGAGCATCATCCGGGCATCGGCGAGACCGAGCGAGGCCAGCGCCTCGTACGCGGCGGAGCGGGCCGAGCGGGTCGGCCGGGCGAGTACGGCGGTCGCCGCCCGCTCCTGACGGTTCTGCTGCGGAAGTTGGGGCCGCCGGGACCGCTGGGTGCGCTCTTCCGGGTGAATGTCCTGCGGCGGTCGGAAGTCCCGTGGCGGGCCTGCGGGTTCGTCCGGTGTGCCACCGTCGGGGTGGCCGGCCGCCAGGAAGCGCACCCACCAGGCGTCGCTGCGCGCGGTGCGGGAGAAGTACGTCCGGTACACCCAGCAGCTGCGGCCGTTGCCGACGTTCTCCCTGACCCTGCGCAGGTGACCGGCGGTGGAGAGGGCGTTGAGCGCAGACCGTACGGCCTGCTGGCCGTAGAACGGCTGCTCGTTGGCGAGGGTCTTGGTGTCGATGGCGGCGCCGTTCGGCAGCCGGTCGATGAAGGCCGCGAGGTAGGCCTCGCGTACGGGCAGGTGTACGAAGTCGCGCTCGCGGCGCGGGTTTTGACCCGGCGCGGAACGCTTTCCGTAGCCCGGTCCGGCCATCGGGTGGGCGTGCGGGCGCGGGGCAGCGCTAAAGTTCTCGGTAGCCACGGGATCGTCCAATGCTCGATCGTGCGGTCAAACCCCCGTCTGGTGTCGCAAGCACCGGCGGGGGTTGTTCGTTGCTGCGCACGCTACACGCTGACAGCACACCGTGGCGACCCGGTCACGAAAAGTCATATCCCCAGGCGCGCACGGGTATTGGGAGGGTGGGTGGGTTGTTAACCCACCCATTCAATACAGAGGGAGCTCGGCCCCCGCTGCCCGAAATCTGCACCCCGAGCTCCGGCACCTCGCGAGTGCATCGCTTGCCCAGTTACCCCAGTCGGTAAGGGCCGAGATAGTACGAGAGCGCGGCCAGTGAGGGACCGTCAGGCACCTGGCCCGAGGCCAGCAACTTCACCACTTCGGCCTCCGTCACCCACTCCACCCGAGTCGCCTCACTCGTATCGACCGGTGCCCCGACCTGCTCGCACGCCGTCGCGTGGAAGGACCGGAAGCGCATGGTGCTGATGCCGGCCAGAGCGTCGTACTCCATGAGGAGCTCGACCCTGCCCGGCCGCCAGCCTGTCTCCTCTTCGATCTCCCGGGTGATCGCTTCCGCAGGGTCCTCGCCCGGCTCAGCCCATCCGGCCGGGACCTCCCAACCCCACCGGCCGGTGATGAACCGGTGCCGGTAGAGCAACAGGAAGCGGCCCTGTTCATCAGTGACTACGGAGGTGACCGACGCCTTCGGCATGGTGATGACGTGGTGGTCGATACGGCCGACGCCGGGGATGTCCACGTCGTCCAGCCACACCTCTACATAGGGGCTGTCGTAGACCCGTCGGCGACCGTAGCTCTTCCACTCCACCGGGCAGTCTCCTCATGCACGTACGAGCTGGTGCTCCGACTCTCTCACGCGAGCGCTGAGCTCCCGCGCCGGACCAGCTCCTCGCCACGGGCCCAGGGAAGCCTGGAAAGCTCTCGCCCGGAGAACGAGCGGCTGCACGACGCTGTCTCCCGCGATGTCCAGCGCGGTGTGCGCGAGGGCGCATGCGCCGTCGATGTCGCCCTGGCCGATCCGGCACTCCGCCAGGTCGAACGTCAGGATGGATCGACCCTTGGTGTCCGCCTGGTCCCGGCGGGCCAGCGCGGTGGTGAGCAGGGTCGCGGCGACATCGTGATGACCGAGCAGGGCACGGCTCTCACCCGCGATGCCGTCCAGGCGTGGCCTGGTGAAGAAGTCGAGGCCGCCGACGGGATCGCACGCCCTCTCGAGGAGTTCGGCAGAGCGGTCGAGGGCGGTCAGTGCGGCCCGTGTCTCACCTCGGGCTGCGAGCGCCCGGCCGAAGTTCGCGGCGATCCACGCGCGGCGACGCAGGTCGGCACCGGACGCCAGGGCGTCGGCTTGGCTGAGCAGCGTTGCGGCCTGCTCTGTCCGGCCTGCCGTGTAGTCCACGATGCTCTGCATGGTCAGCAGCCACGCGGTCAGTTCGGACGTCTCACCCTCTTCGGCTGCCACCTGGCCCATGTGGAAGGTCGCATCGGATCGGGTCCGGTCACCGATGTCGTGATAGGCCAAGCCGAGCAGTCCGGACAGGACGGTCAATATCCGTACGCACCTGCGGCGGGCACCCAGTGCTTGCGGTCGGCCGAGGAGCTCGTGCACTGCCGTGAGCTGACGCTGCATCTGCGGGATGCTGTGCGCAGGGGGCGTGACGGGGTACCGGAAAGCGGCCTCGGCGACAGCCGCTTCCAGGTGCAGCAGGGTGGCGTCGCTCGCGGTAGAGCGGGTCAGCATGTCCAGGATCTCCCAGGTCTCGGGGATCGCGGCGGGTTGGTAGCCGGCCGGCGGCGCAGCGGTCTCCCAGGGACGGTCGGCGAGGCCGAGCATCCGGCCGGGGATCCGCAAGCCGTCGGCGATCCGCTCGATGACCTCCATGCTGGTGACCACCCGACCGCCGTCGATGTACTCGGTCACCCTGCTGGTGGTGAGGCCCGTGAGTCGGGCGACCTGTGCGGGGTAGATCCCGCCGCGCACCTTGGCCAGGTGGAACACGGCGCCGATGCTTCGGCTTGCACATGCTTCGGCGAAGTCCCTGTCCGCCAGCAGGTGTTGGGGCAGGAGGGCGGACATACGGGGCTCCCGTCGCGGTGGTGCTCCGAGGGTACCGAGCTCGGGCGGTTCACCGTGGGTACTCACCGCGGCCCTGGGGAACGTTCATGTCCCGGTCGATGCTGACGGCATGGCAGATTCCGAGAGCGGTGAAAGTCAGGGCAACCTGACGATCGAGCAGCAGCTGGCCCCGGAGGAGCGGTTTGTGCCGGAGGAGCTTCCGGAGGACGAGAAGGGTCGATGCCTCTGGGGCCTGCGCGACATCGTCACCGGCGAGCTCGTCCAGGTCGGCGGCGAGACCGACCGCTGGGCCGGCCCGGAGATCGCGCGAAGCCACCGTCTCCAGTACTGGTACATCGCTCAGCGGGCGGAGCAGAGCTGTGGCTGACCGCTACGCGGCCCGACAGCTCCCGCCGGTCGGCAAGGCGCCAGCCCTTTGGGGAGCTTGGGACCGCGAGCGAAGCGACTGGCTGCGGGTGCCGGGACCAGACCGTCAGATCGAGAGGTTCACGTCACTGGAGCGCGTCATCCTCTGGGGTAAGAAGCTAGAGGCCGAGGCGAAGAAGATTTCCGAAGGCCGCTCACGTGAGTCACAGCGTCCAGGGCAGTGAGTCCGGCCCCTACGAGACGTCCCAGTAGCCAGCCCGTCTCGCTAGAGTGGACGTGGCCGGCAAGAGCCCGTGGCGTAGCTGCCGACCACGGCGCCGTAGGAGGAGCGATGACCGCACAGCCCACTGAACCCTACGGTGCACGTCCTCGAACGCAGGACGAGATCGGGGCGGCCTTGCCGCCCTCGCAGCGGATGGCCTTCTACCGTGACATGGGGTCCGCGAGCGAGGAAGAGATCGCCGGGGTTCTCCGTCGCTGGCGGCTGCGGGTTGAGCTGTACAACGATCCTGCCACCGCCCGTGTCCACGCCGCAGTTCAGGAAGGAACGGCTCCAGGCAGGGTTCTGTCGGTTGTCCTGAGGGAGCACGGGCCGCGTTGAGCGACTGGGACGACCCGTACGACGGGGACGAGGAGCACGACCCGATCACCTTGTCGCCGCAGGTTCAAGAAGTGTTCGACTACGCGGTGACGCCACCGGACGTGGTCTCGGCGATCGCCGCGTTCCTGGTTGGCCTGCGCGAGACGCTGGAGACCGGAAGGCATCCGGAGCACGCTGAGGCGATTCCCGGACTGGCGGGCGCCTTCTTGGCTCCGTTGGCGCGCGATCTCGGGTTGGTCCAGTACCACGCGACCGAGACTTCGTACGGTCCTGGGTTCTACGTTGCCAGGATCGTGCGGACGGATGACCATCCCGAGAGCTTCTGATCGGCAAGGGACCTGAGATCCCTGGTCAGCGCTTTGCGGACCAGGGATTCGGCAGGGATTCCTAGCACTCGATGACGTTGACCGCGAGGCCGCCGCGCGAGGTCTCCTTGTACTTGACCTTCATGTCGGCATCCTTGGCCCCCATGCCCATGAGCTGGGCCGGAACCAACCCGGACGTACGCCAGTTCGACGCCAGGGAGAGTACAGGGAGAATTCTCTGTAGGGAGGTGCTGGGAGCGTCAGCGAGCTCGAACCAGCTGTCCATCGCGGCCAGGCCGTCGGTGCCGGATCCCGGCATGAAATGAGCGTACCGCTCCAGCGTGATCGTTGGCGAGGAGTGCCCCATCCACACGGACAGCGTCACCGGGTTCACGTTCTTCTCCAGCTGGACGCTGGCGTAGGTGTGCCGGAGGCAGTGGAAGCCGTGCTCCCGCGGGTTGCTCCAGCGGAACCGGCGAAGGCGCGCCTGCCGCGCCTTCCCCTCCGGAGTGGTGGGTTCGATCTTGGTGATCATCCCGGCGGCCTCGAGTGCCGGCTTCCATGTCCGGTCGTTGAAGGTCCGGTAGTAGATCCGGTTGCCGTGACTGGTCGTGAGCAGCAGCGGCACCGTGATCGGCTTGCGCTGGCGCTCCTCGACCTCGGTCGTAGGCTCCCGGGGGTCGGACCAGGGAAGCTCGGTCGGGACCGGCGGGTACTGCGCGACGTGGGCCCGCACCCGGGCTGCGAGGTTGGGTGTGAGCGGGACGTCCCGGACCTTGTCGCCCTTCGGCAGGCAGAAGTAGAACGCTCCGGCGGACGAGGAGCGGAGCTGGCGCCGCACGTGGATGACGCCCTTGTCGAAGTCGAAGTCGTCCAGGCCGAGGCCGAGCACCTCGCCCTGGCGCAGGCCGGCACCAACGCCCAGGTCCACCGCGACGCGGTACCGGTCCTGGACGCCTTCGCGTACGACGTCCACCGTCTCTCTTGGCCATGCCGTCGCCGGGGTCTCCGTCTTCTTCGGGGGCTTGACGCTTCGGTTGGTCCGGCACGGGTTCTTGAGGATCCGGCCGTCCTCGACTGCGGCGGCGAGAATGGTGCTGAGGTGGATCCAGATCACCTCCGCCGTCGAGGTGTCGACCCGGGTCAGCAGTTCCTTCTTCCACTCCCTCAGCGCCGCGGCGTCGATGTGCCGGAGGGAGAGCTGCCCGATCGGCAGGCCCTCTATGTGGCGGCGGACTTTGCTCTCCATGGACGTGTAGGTCGTCAGCTTGTCGGTCCGGCCGGGCCAGAACTTGGTCTGGATGTAGGCGGTCAGCAGGATGTCGCCGTTCCGGGGGTCCACGAACTCAGCGCGTAGAGAGTCGGTCTGGGCCTGCGACAGCCACTTCTTGGCGTCTGCCGCTGCGTGGAAGGCGCGGTTGCGCACGCCGGGAATGCCGGCGACCTTGTAGCGCTTGCCGATGCCCCACAGCGCGGTGTGCTCGCGCTTCCCGGTCTTCGGGTCGGGGCGCTTCTTCAGCCAGCGATCTTCGATGTACCCAGCCACTGGGCACCCCCCTCGAGGTCGGCGTGGCGGGCCCTCAGGACCCACATGGTGACGCCCAGTTCGGCGGCGAGCTCCTGCTCGCTGGTGGCCCACTGCCGGGCCGAACAGAAGTCGCTCAACGCGATCAGCTTGCGCGCGGCGTGGAGGTCGGCCACCCGCTCCGCCCGCATGCCGGCCCGGCCGCCGCAGCCGATGTCTCCGGTGAGGATGTGCTCGACCTCGTGGGCGAGGACGCACCGCTCCTCGATCGGGCTGAGTCCCTCGGCGAGTACGACTGCGTGGTGCTCGGGGGACCAGATGCCCCATGTGTCCCGCAGCCAGCGACGGAGGACGGGGATGCCCATCCGGTCGAGCTCGGCATGCGGGTCGTACGACAGGCCAGCGACAACGGTGGCGGCAGGCATGCGTCTCCCCCTGTGTTCCTGACAGGTGTCGGAGGCATGTCGGAGAGCTGATTGTGGCATATGCGGCTGAGGACGCGTGAGGATTTAGCCACGTTAAGTCACGCGTGTTGCGGGTAGGCCAGGGAGTTACGGCCGCTGCTGGCCCCGGCTGTGCTCGTCGAGGGCCTGCCGGATCCGCTCGGCGTCGTCCTCGGGCACGCCCGAGTCGCCCTCGGCCCAGGCGTGCGGGCGGTACGCGGCCAGGCCGTAAGCGCCCTGGGCGGCGCCGGCCAACTTCCGCTGCGGGATGGATTGCAGCAGGCGGTCCGCTGCGTCTTCGAGAAGGTCCCGAAGCTGCGAGTCTCCGCCGGCCGCCACCGCGGCTCTCGCGAATCGGCCCACTGCTGGAAACAGGTCAACTGGCGAAGCCTGCGCGGCCGTCAGCGCCCCGGCTGACTCCACCGCGACAGCGGGTGCGACCGAGATTCGCTGCGTACCCCTAGGGTTTTCCCCTTCGAGGGCCCGCTGGATGCCACCCTCAGGCCAGCCCAGAGCCTCGCCAACGGCGTAGTACCCGGCGGGGATGTCGGAGGCGCCGGGCGCGCGGCCAGCGCCTCGCTCGTAGTTGCCGATGGTGCGCTTGGTGAGGCCGGAAGCCTCCGCTAGATCTGCCTGGAGCCATCGACGCTGCTTGCGGTCGCGAGCAATGCACTGGCCCAGATGCACCCAGTCCTGCACGGTCTTCCCCGTTCAGCAGCGCCTCTTCATCCACCGGAGAGGCAACGATAGGCAACAGTCTGGCAGACAGCCGCCCTTCATGGGCAGGCAGGTTCCCGCCAACCGCACCATGCCATCATGTTGATTCCTCACGCTTCCCCTCATTGCCTTGTCTTTCCTCTGACCTTCCCCTAGTGTCTGGGATGTGCAAGCGCGGGGAGCGAGTATCCGCAGCAAGCGCGAACAGATGGGTTACGGCCTACGGCGGTTCGCTGCCCAAGTCAGTGTCTCTCCCTCGCACTTGTCCCGGATCGAACGAGACCAGCGCGGCGCTCAGCCCGAGGTCCTGGTTCGCATCGCACAGGGGCTGAACGTCGCGATCGACGACATCACCCAAGAGGAAAAGGAGGGGAAACCATGAGCAACAGCTATGACCTGCCGCCCGTCCTCGGGATCAGGGAAGCGGCCAAATACATCGGTCGCACCACCAAGGCCATGTACTGCCTCCGCGACCGACGCACGGGGCCGGCCAGCTTCAAGGCTGGTGGCCGAGTTGTCTACCGCGTCGCTGCCCTCGACGCATGGCTGGCTGCGTACGAGGCCAAGGACTCCCGGTCGAACTCGGAGCTGGACCCCACCCGTCTGGCCCCCGAGCCGCGTCGCTCCACACGTCGCCAGCCGCTCGCCGCCTGACCTGCCCTCAGACATGGGTCGGGCCGCCCCTTGGCGCTAACCCGGGACGGCCCTGGCCCACCGATCACCTCGAACTCACGAAGGAGGCAGGCCGTGATCCACGAGCCTACCCGCATCGATCTCCTCCCCAAGCCCCCCGTGGTCGACCGCCGCCGACCGCTGCTCATGGCCGGCCTGGCCCTGGCCGAGCACGTCACCGCCATGGCGGTGCTGCCCACCTGGATCAAGGTCGAGTGCCCGGCTGGCGCGACCGAGGCCATGGTCGTCGCCTACTGCGACCACGACCTGGCGCCGCTCCACGACTGGCAGTTCCGGTTCGGCGGCGACATGCACCACCAGCTCACCGAGACCTCGTGCCGCACGCAGGTGATCAGCACCCTGACCGGCGTCGCCTTCGACGCGCCGTTCCGCATCTGGACCGTCCGGGACGTCCAGCACACGCCGACGGCGTGCTGCGCGGAGCTGGCCCTCGCCGAGTGGTGGGTGGCGGAGCACGGGGCCCCGCCGGAGTGGACCGAGCCGGTCCGCAAGCAGTACGTGACCGCGCTGGTCGAGCTGCGGGCGGAGCTGGCCCTGTGATCGCCAATGGACCGGCAGAGCCGGGGCCCACGCTGGCCGGCGCCCTCGCCACCTTCCTGCTCGAGCAGGCCACCACCAACCTCCTCGACCCGATCGAGGACATCGAGGTGGTCGACGCGGAGACCCTGCGCCTGATCACCCGTCCCGTCAGCCCCGACGTGTGGGCGTCCTGGTGCCACCTGCTCATGGTCGAGGACCACCGCACCACCTGGCGCGGCACGTTCGTCACTGCCCACGGCTCCTGGGACGACATCCACGTGGTCCTCGTGGGCCACGGAATCGCCAGCTGGGTCCGCCCGACCAAGGCAGTGGAGGCCGGCCTGTGAGCTGGCTCCTGTTCTTCGCCGTGGTGGTCCTGCTCGGTCTGGCTGCGGCCTGGTCTGAGGAGCGCATCACCGAGCGCCGCCGCGAGGCCGAGCGCCAGGCCGTCCACACCGCCCTCGCCCGCTTCCCCCGCCAGAAGAGGAACCCCCGATGACCGCGTTCACCTTCGCCCCGGCCACCCGCGAGCAGGCCCGGGCCCGCATCGGCCTCCAGGGCCCCGCCGGTTCCGGCAAGACCATGACCGCGCTCCTGCTCGCCCAGCGGCTCGCCGACGGCGGCCAGTTCGGCGTCATCGACACCGAGCGCGAGTCCGCCCTCACCTACGCCCCCGTCCCCGGCCGCCCCGACCTCGGCGGCGTCCCCTTCCTGCACCTGCCGCTCGACAACTACGACCCGCGCAACCTCATCGAGGCCGTGAAGGCCGCCACCGCCGCCCAGCTCCCGGTCATCGTCGTGGACTCCTGGTCGCACTTCTGGAACGGCAAGGGCGGCCTCCTCGAGATCGTGGAGAAGGCTGGCAACGAGAAGGGCGCCGGCGGGACCTTCGGCGGCTGGCGCAAGGGCAACCCCATCGAACAGGACATGCTCGAGGCGCTGCTGAACTTCTCCGGGCACGTCATCGTGACCATGCGGACCAAGGGTGACTACAGCATCGAGGGCAAGAAGGTCACCAAGCTCGGCGTGAAGGCGATCCAGCGCGAAGGCGCCGAGTACGAACTCGGCCTGATCATCGACATGGTCGAAGGCACCGGCACCATCACCAAGACCCGGTACCAGCCCCTCGAGGGCCTGACGATCCATCACCCGGGCGGCGAGTTGGCGGAGACGATCCTCGAGCAGCTCGGCCAGGGAGTCGACCCGGTCGCCGCGATCCTGGACGACCTGCTGGCTGACGGCCTGACGTACCAGGGTGCGCTCGACCTCCACGCCCGGGCCAAGGGCCGCAACCTG
Organism: Kitasatospora sp. P5_F3; assembly: GCF_054049135.1. Classification (NCBI taxonomy): domain Bacteria; kingdom Bacillati; phylum Actinomycetota; class Actinomycetes; order Kitasatosporales; family Streptomycetaceae; genus Kitasatospora; species Kitasatospora sp. P5_F3. Next base: position 26,027 of record NZ_JBFUMY010000002.1, read on the forward strand.
CTCGAGCACGCGTCGCTGAACCCGAAGACGGGTGAGCCGTCCACGCTGGGCGCGGTCATCGCCGAGTTCGGCAAGGCGTTGAAGCTCGCTGCGGTGCCGACCGCGCCGTCCGGACCGGCGGCCGAGGTGCCCCGGCCGACCCCCGTGAGCGCCACCGCCCAGGCCGGTCCGGAGCCCGCCACCGCGCCGCAGATGAAGCGAATCCACGCCGCCCTCGGGGGTGCCGGAATCGTCGGGCGCAACGAGCGACACGAGATCCTCGGCGCCATCGTCGGCCGCCCGATCACCACCGCCAACGAGCTCACCAAGGCGGACGCGGGCGACGTCATCGACGCACTCGACGCCGCGGCCACCCAGCCCGACCCGGCCGCGTGGCTCCGCGACATGGCCGCGCGCACCGGCCACGCCGACGCCGCCTGACCCACCCCGAACCGGCGGGGCCGCGCACCCCTCCCCATGCGCGGCCCCGCCCACCACACCCAGGAAGGAGGAACACATGGTCACCCCCACCCCCGAACAGACCGAGGCGATCGCCTCGTACGGCGACGGCATCGACCTGGTCATCCAGGCCGGCGCCGGGTGCGGAAAGTCGAGCACCCTCAAGCTCATCGCCCGCGCGGACTCCCGCCGCCGCATGGCCCTCGTCGCCTACAACCGAAGCACCGCCGCCGACGCCAAGCGCTCGTTCCCCGCCAACGTCACCGCGAGCACCGGACACGGCCTCGCCTTCGACCCCCGCTACCTGCCCCGCATCCAGCGCCCGCGCCAGACCGCCCTCGCCGCGGCCCAGGCCCTCAACATCGACCGCCTCACCGGCGGCATCCAGCGCATCCCCACCGACCTCGGCCACGTCAAGGCCATGACCAGCAAAGTGGTGATGCGGGCGGCCCTCGAGACCGTTGAGCGCTACTGCCACTCGGCAGACGACGACCTCGAGATCCGGCACATCCCCCGGTACGACGGCCTGACCAACGGTCACGCCCTGACGGCCCTCGCGGGCCTGGTCCTCCCGGTCGCCCGGGCCGCCTGGGCCGACCTCAAGCGCGAGGACGGCGTCCTCAAGATGTCCCACGACCACTACCTCAAGCTGTGGGCCCTCGGCCGGCCCCGCCTGGCGGCCGACGTCGTCCTCCTCGATGAGGCCCAGGACACCAACGACGTCCTGGCGAAGGTGCTGCTGGACCAGGACCACGCCCAGCGCGTGGCGGTCGGCGACTCCGCCCAGCAGATCTACGGCTGGCGCGGCGCGAAGGACGCCCTGGCCACCTTTGAGCGGGACCTCGGCGCCCAAGTCGCCACCCTGTCCCAGTCGTTCCGGTTCGGCCCGGCCGTCGCCGAGGCCGCCAACCGCTGGCTGTACCTGGTCGGTACCGGGATGCGCCTCACTGGCTGGGATGAGTGGGACAGCACCATCGGCCCGATCGATGAGCCGGACGCCATCTTGTGCCGCTCCAACTCCGGCGCGGTGGGTGTCGTCCTCGAGGCCCTCAAGGCCGGACGGAAGGTCGCCCTGGTCGGCGGCGGGGGCGACATGCAGCGCCTCGCCTGGGCCGCCCGCGACCTTCAAGCGGGCAGGCCCACCGACCACCCCGAGCTGATCGCGTTCCCGTCCTGGCAGGCCGTGCGCGAATACGCGGCCGAGGAGGACGGCAGCCTCAAGACCCTGGTCGGGCTGGTGGACGACTACGGCCCCGAGCACCTCGCAGACGCGGCGGACGCCCTCGCCTCCGAGGACGCGGCCGAGCTGGTCGTCAGCACCGCGCACAAGGCCAAGGGCCGCGAGTGGACCAGCGTCCGAATCCACGGTGACTTCCGGGCCCCGAAGCCTGACCCGCGGACGGGCCTGCGGGTGCTCCGCCGGGAGGAGGCCCGCCTCGCGTACGTCGCGGTCACCCGGGCCCGCCTCCGCCTTGACGACAGTGCCCTGTCCTGGGTGAGCACCGTCTCGGCCGTCAGCGACTGACGGCCCGACAGATGACCATCGCCGCCCTGCGCGCCCTCATCGACAGCGCGCTCACCGACACCCACCAGCGACCCGCCAGCACGGGAGGACCGAGCACCGTGGACACCCAGACCGCCGTCGCCGTCTCCATGTACCGGGACGGCGAGACCGTCCCCGTCATCACTCGGGCCACCGGCCTGACCCAGGACCAGATCGGCGCCGCCGTCGCCGCTTCGGGGACTCTCTTCGTGGCCGGCCGCACCGACTCGACTCCGCCACCGGCGTCCACCGCCGGACCGACCCGGTCGCTGACCCCCGCCGAACTGATCACCTGGGGCATGCAGCACGACAGCCCCCGCATGCACCGGCTCGCCGACCAGGCCCGGACCGCGCTCGCCGACCTCCAGCAGGCCCAACGCCGGGCCGCAGTCGTCGCGGCCGCCGAAGCCCAGGTGCAGCAGGCCCGGCAGCAACTCGCTGACGCCGAGCAGGCGTTGCGCTCCGCCAAAGGCACGCGCGCCGCGACGGTCCCGGCCGGGCCCAAGCCTGACCGCGCGATGTACGGCCAGATCCGGGCCTGGGCCAGCGAGAACGGCCACCGGGTCGCCGTCGCCGGCGTGATTCCCCGCCACGTCGTGGACGCGTACCACGCCGCCCAGGAGGCCAGCCGTGCTGCGTGACCTCCTCGCCCGACGGATCGGCCGCATCGACTGGCCGTTCCCGGCCCTCGAGCTGGCCCCACCTGGGGGCCCCGGCTGGTTCATCACGCGCCTGCCGCGCTGGCCGCACTGACCTGCTGGGCTCGACCGGATGCCACCGGGCCGGCCGAGCCCAGCACCAACCCCCGCACCCCAACCGAAGGACCGCTGAACGTGGGAATCCGCCTGATCGTCGAGGCGATGGACACGCCTCTGACGCTGACGCACCGGGAGGCGCGACTCCTCCACGTGCTGGCGGAGGACGCGAACGACGAAACCGGCCTGACCTGGAGCAGTGTCCAGGACCCCAAGATCCTGCGCCGGTCCGGACTCTCCCGCACCCAGCTCTACGACGTAATCACCGCGCTCACCGAGAAGGGGGCGCTCGAGAAGACCACCGCCGGTCAGCGCGGCTCAGCTGCCAAGTACCGCCTGACGCCTCAGTGTTCCGCTGGGCGGGACGCTGAAACAGAGCCTCAGAGTTCCGCTGGACGGGACCCTAAAGGCCGGTTCAGCGTCCCGCTGGACGGGACGCAAAACCCCTCACCGCGTCCCGCTGGACGGGACACGGTAGACCCGGAAAGGGTCCCGCTGGGCGGGACGCAAAACCCCGGAAAGGGTCCCGCTGGACGGGACGAAAGCGTCCCGCTGGACGGGACCCCTACTCCTCTACTCCCTAAAAGAGATATCTCTCTCGCCCCGCCGACACCTGGCCCCCCGCCGCCGGTCGCCGAGGAGTTCGCCACCTTCTGGACTCAGTACCCCCGCAAGATCCAGAAGGCCGACGCGCAGAAAGCCTTCGCGGCTGCCCTCAAGGCCGGCACCACCGCCGAGCACCTCACCGCCATGGCCATCCGCCACCGCGCGCACTGGACCGCCGAAGGCCGCCAGCCCCAGTTCGTCCCGTACCCCGCCAGCTGGCTCCGCAAGGGCAGCTACGACGACGAGCTGATCACTCCCCAGCCCGCCGGGCCCCAGCAGCCCGCCAGCCAGACCTACGCAGACCGAGGGATCTTCTGATGACCACCGCCACCGACCTTCCCCCGCTCGACACCCACCACGGCCTCGAGCCCGAGACCAGCTACGGCCCAGTCCCCGACGCGGAGTTCACCCGCACCGAGCCCAACGACCTCCTGGTCGAACAGGCCTGGCTCGGCCGCGTCGTACTGGCCCACGACTCCCGCCGAGCCCTCACCAGCTCCCGCCTCGCGGCCAGCGACTTCTACCGCCTCGGCCACGCCCTGATCCTCCAGGCCCTCGAGCAGCTCGCCGAGACCACCGAGCCCATCGACCCGTTCAGCCTCGCCGCCATCCTCGATGCCCGCGGGGACCTCCGCCGCATCGGCGGCCGCGACTACCTCAACGCCTGCATCCAGGCGGCCAACATCGGCGGCACCACCGACTGGCTCGCCGCCCGCATCCAAGACCTCGCCCTCCGCCGAGCACTCGTCCAGGCCGGCGCCGCGATCCGGGAGCTCGGGTTCACCCCCGAGAACCCCAAGCAGGTCACGTTCTTCGGCGCCGAACTCGCCGAAGACGCCGTCCAGATGATCCGGGCCGTACGCGACGCCGGCCGCGCCTCCGGAGATACCCCCGTCACCGACCTGATCGACTTCCTCCAGACCGAAGACGAAGGCCACGACTGGGCCGTACCCGGCTACCTCGAGCACGGCGACCGCGTCATCTGGACCGCAGGCGAAGGCGGCGGCAAGTCCGTCCTCCTCCGCCAGATCGCGATCTGCGCAGCCGCCGGCGTCCTCCCCTTCGACGGCCGCGTCTCCGAGCTCGGCCCCAAGCGCGTCCTTGTCCTCGACTGCGAGAACAACGCCCGCCAGTCCCGCCGCCACTACCGCAGCCTCACCAACATCGCCGCCGCCAAGCACACCCCCGTCCGACGCGGCCAGTTCCACCTCGACCTCCGCCCCGAAGGCGTCGACCTCACCCGGGCAGAAGGCCGCTCCTGGCTCATGCGCCGAGTCGAGGAGGTCAAGCCGGACCTGCTGATCGTCGGCCCGATCTACCGCCTGCACACCGGCGACCCGAACTCGGAGGAGCACGCCCGCAAGGTCACCGTGGCCCTCGACCAGGCCCGCCTGGTCGCCAACTCCGCCATGGTCCTCGAGGCCCACGCCTCCAAGCCGTCGGGGTTCGGCCCCCGCAGCCTCGCCCCCACCGGCAGCAGCCTGTGGCTCCGGTGGCCCGAGTTCGGCATGGGCCTCCGACCGGTCGAGGACGAGCGCTCCGCCCAGGACGACCGGGCCCGCCGCATCGTCCCCTGGCGCGGTGCCCGCGACGAACGACAGTGGCCGGCCTTCATCCGCCAGGGCTACAAGGGCGACTGGCCCTGGACCGCCTACACCCCCATCGACACCGACCGCTTCACCGGCCACTCACCCACCGGAGCCATCTCGTGAGCTTCACCTTCCGCCGCTGGCTCAGCTGGCAGAACGTCCCCACCCAGCGCCACGGCATCGGCATGGTCGGCACCTTCCACGCCCCCACCGCCCTCCGCCGAGCCTCCCAGCGGGTCACCGAACCCTGGAACAGCCCCACCGAGCTCCTCGACCGCCTGGGCGCCGAAGACGACTGGTACCGCCGCCTCATCACCGAGGCAGCCGACCAGTACGACCTCGCCTTCCGCCGCGCGATCGGCCCCCGCAACGGCCCCCACACCGCCGACCGCACCACCATCTGGACCCGCGTCATCGGCGGCCACCACTACCTCTTCTGGGCCTGGCACGACCGCCTCGACATCCACCTCGTCACCAACAACGACCAGCCCCCCACCCGCATCCACACCTACCGCAAGGACACCCGATGAGCCTGCCCACCATGACCGGCGTCGCCCGACTCGTCGCCGACCCCGAACTCCGCTTCACCCCCAACGGCCACGCCGTCACCAAAATCCGCCTCGCCTTCAACAGCCGCCGCCTCAACAAGCAAACCGACCAGTGGGAAGACGGCGACACCTTCTGGATCGAAGGATCCGCCTGGCAGCAACTCGCCGAGAACACCGCCGAGACCCTCACCAAGGGCATGGAGGTGCTGGTCTCCGGCGAACTCCGCACCGAGAGCTGGGAGAAGGACGGCCAGAAGCACCAGCGCCCCGCCCTCCTCATCCGCTCCATCGCCCCCAACCTCGCCTACGCCACCGCCAAGGTCACCAAGGCCACCCAGCAGACCCAGCAGCAGGGCGGACGTCCCCAGCAGGCCCAGCAGCCCCGCCAGCAGCCCCAGAACGACGCCTGGAACTCGAACACCACCCCGCCCAACTCCCAGGCCTGGGGCAACGACGAACCGCCCTTCTAGACCCCGCCACAGCCCGGGCGGGACCACCCCMCCCGCCCGGGCGCCCAACCGGTCCCGCCGCACCCCGCGCGCCTGTCCAGACCCGCTGCCGGTTCGGCCGGCTGACCCAGGAGACACCCGCCATGAACCCCATCCGTGAGATCACCGTCGACCACTGGGCCATCGAGCTGGACAGCGGCGAAAGCCTCCGCGCACTCAACCTCGGCGACGCCGTAGAGCTCGACGCCAGCACCAGCTACCCGGGCATCTGGATCGCTGCCGAGTTCATCGGCGAGTTCCGCGAGGCCGTTCGCCTCCAGGCCGGAGCCGACATCGAGGACTGCTCGGCCGCCGGAGTGGGCTGCCAGTTCACCGGCACCCGGCACGCGCATCCCGTGGACTCGGCCGGCCAGTTCCACGCCGCCCCTGGTGGCGCTCCCATCTTGGCCTGACCCGCCCGTCCCGGGGCCGCCACACAGTGGCCTCGGCAACCCGCCGAAGGAGCACCGTGCCCGCCACCGCCGTCCACGACCGCACCTGCACCCACCTCGCCGACACCTCCGCCTGCTGCACCTGCCCCACCCGCACCGCCGCCGAGTGGCAGCTCACCGAGGCCAACCTCTGGGCCCTGTGCGAGCGCATCGAGCCGAGCAAGCCGCACTACCGCCCGGCCGACCCCGGGACCAAGACCAGCGTCGTCCCCGACGGCCTGACCATCTGGCCTCACGGATTCCGCATCTGGGTGCGCTTCGGCGACACCATCCGCCGCGACAGCACCGGCCGGTACACCGTCCAGCACAGCAGCACCTCATGACCTGGACCCAGGCGTACCTCGCCACGATCCCCGCCCTGTGGGTGGCCGGCGTGTTCGTCATCGCGATCTGCCGAGCCGCCGCCCTCGGCGACCAGGAGGCCGAGCACGACCGCACTGACGCCCCGTCAACCGACCACTGACGCCCCACCACCACTTCGAGGAGCTCCCGTTGACCAGCGCCCCCGCCACAACCGCCCAGCACCTCCGCCACATCGCCACCCACTGGACCGACCTCCGCGACCTCCTCACCACCCGCCCCGCCGACACCTGGCCCCCCACCATGGGCCTCACCCACTACGCCCCCGACGAGGACACCATCACCCTCCAGCGCCAGGCCGCCGCCGCCGAGTGGGCCGAGCGCACCGCCCTCGCCCCCGGCATCCGGCCGGCACCCCTCCGCGTCTCCGTGCTCGACACCATCACCGAGCTGGAGACCGAGCTCCTCGAGCTGGCCGACCAGGTCGCGGGCAGCATCCAGCGGCCGGCCTTCACCATCCGCGCCGCCAGCCCCCTGGACGAGGTGGCCCGCTCCGTCGCGATGATGAGCGCCAAGGACGCCAACGACCCCCGCCGGTGGCGCTTCAACCTCACACCGCACCGCACCGGCCGGGCCGCCGCCGGGTGGCTCGCCTCGCGCCTCCTGGGAGCCGAGGGACCGTTCCGCGCCCTCTCCGACGCCGAACAGCAGCACGTCGCCGCCGTCGCCCGCAGCATCCGCCGACGCTTCGACCAGGCCCTCGGCGACGCCCCCCGCCGAGCCCCCACCCCGTGGCCCTGCCAGTGCGGCGGGACCTTCGACGTCGTCGCGCACGCCGGCGCCGAGGACGCCGCAATCCAGTGCGACCGCTGCCCCACCAACGTCACCATGAGCGCCCTGATCGACCGGCTCAACACCGCCGGATGAGCCTCCGCGGGCGGCCCGCCAGCCGACAACTGGCGGGCCCCCTCACCCCGTTCAACGCACTGAACACCACCGCCCCGGAGCCCCTCATGAACCCGACCGTCGGCAACCTCTACGACACCCAGCTGCACGGCCTCCCCGGCCTCGACGGCTGGACCATCGGCGCGTTCTCCACCGTCCTGGACACCGACGGCCGCACGGTCCTGCTCTCGGTCCGTTCCCGCCCAGGCAGCGTCCAGTTCTTCGCCACCGGCACCCTGACCACCAGCTCGGACGACACCCGGCTCACCATCACCGACCTGGTCACCACCGGACTCCGCCCCAGCCGTATGGTCCTGACCAGCACCGTCGGGACAGCAAGCAGCCTGGACGCAGTCGCCCGAGCAGCGTCCACCGCACTGAACGCTCTCGCCCCGCACCTCGCCGCCAGCCGCCAGGGTGAGCCGCTCGGCCTCGAGGCGGTGCCCGCCCTCGAGCGTGAGATCGCCGACGCTGCCCTGTACCGCGAGCTGGCCGACACCGCGCTGAACGCCCGAAACGACCTGCTCCGGCGGATCGGTGGACGTGTTCAGCCCGCTGTACTGATCGCCCGCACCGGCCTCTCCAAAGCGTCCATCTCCGCACTCACCCGACCGAGCGACGCGAGCGCGGCCGCCCAATCAACCTGACCCCGAGCGGCCATCATGGTCGCCATGGACGACTGCACCGCCACCGGCACCACCCAGCTCGACGGCCACATCTACGCCACGATCTGCAACGAGCCCGCCCACCCGGGTGCCCAGCACGAGGACCTGGTGCTCGGCCCCTGGCAGGACCCGCCCGCCGACCAGTAGTTGACGGACCGCCACCCTGTGATCCACACTGGCCCCAAGTCCGGCGTGCCCGGATACAGAACCTCACCGAGAGCCCCGCAGCCGAGCAGCAGCTGCGGGGCTCTCGGCGTTCCCAGACCCGGCGGCGCGGAAGTGCTGATGCAGTGTCCGGACAGCGCAGGTGTGCACACCCTGCCCGCGCCGCCGCCCCTCTCCCGTAGGAGGCCCGCTGTGCAGCCCACCATCGGCCGCATCGTCCACTACACCCTCACCGACCAGGACGCCGCCGCGATCAACAAGCGCCGCGACGACTTCCGCGCCCACCAGCGCACCATCGCGAAGGCTGCCGACCCTGGCCAGCCCGGAGCCACCGGCCACATGGCCCACGTCGGCAACCATGCGGAGGCCGGCCAGACCTTTCCCGCCATGATCGCCCGGATCTGGGACACCAACCCCGCGCCGGGCTGCAACCTCCAAGTCGTCCTCGACGGCACCGACACCTACTGGGCCACCAGCCGCCACGAGGGCACCGAGCCCGGCAACTGGGCCTGGCCGCCCCGCATCTGACCCACTGGAGGCACCGTGAGCACCCCGTACAGCTGGGAAACCGCAGCCGCAGTCTCCCTCGGCTACACCGACGCGGGCTGGATCGAGCGCTCCGGCGGCCCGGCCGATGACCTCATCGCCAGCTACTGCAACGCCGCCATCGAGGAACGGTCGGACGCCATGTTCTGCGACCTGCGGGACAACTTGGCGGCCCTCCGCCGCGACCTCCACATCCCTTCGATCGGCACCGTCCGGATCTACTGCGTCGGGGACAGCATCACCGCCGGGTCGCTCTCTCCCGACGGCATGGGCTACCGCTCCTGGCTCGCCGACTTCCTCGACCGCCGGCACATCACCAGCACGCTGAGCGTCTGCGCCTACCCCGGGCAGACCCTCGCCTACGTCGCGCCCATCGCCGTCGCCCAACTGCCTGCCGTGCAGCCCGACATCGTCCTCATCCACCTCGGCACCAACGAGGCCATGCAGAACGACATGACCAACTGGTCGTCCCGGCTCGGCACGTTCGTCGACCAGATCCTCGCCTCCTCGCCGACCATCCGGGTCGCCGTCGCCCGCATCGAGCAGGGCCGCGACGCCGCCACCGCCGCCCGCGAGACCACCATCAACACCTGGGTCGACCAGGTCGTCGCAGCCCGGAAGGGCACCGGCCGGGTCGTCACCGCCGACATGACCGGCATCCCCTCCCGCTGGACGTCCGACGGCACCCACCCGCTCCCCTCGGGCCACCGAGGCATCGCCGAACGGTGGCTCGCCGCCATCAACCCGTGGCTGCCCCAGACCCCGTGACGATCGAGGAGGTCCCCGTGGCAGCCGACATCGGAAGCCTCCCGATCTACATGCGCGTCAGCGGCGCCTCCGAGGTCGAGATCGGCACCATCGAACTCGACCCTGACGCCGCCGGGACCTACACGCTCACCATCGACCACATCGCCGACGCCCTCGAACAGGCCGCTGCCGCCCTTCGAGCCCGCGCAGAGGAGTAAGCCCGTGCCCGAACAGGACGAGCCCGCCCGGCCGCCGGTCCCCACCGACGGCTTCTGGTTCTGGGCCACCGACACTCGCCGTTGGGCGCCCTGCGACCAGGACGACCCGCGCGGCCACGACGGCGAAGGACTCGAACACCCCAAGACCCTCGCCTGACCCATCCGGGAGGTGACCATGCCCCCCGCGAAGAAGAAGCCCAACCCGGTGACCGCCGCCGAACACACCGAGATCCTCCGCCGCCACGCCGCCGGCGAGACCCGCAACGGCATCGCCCGCGAGATGCACCGCTCCGGCCAGGTCATCTCCCGCATCGTCGCCGAGGCCGGCCACACGTTCGCCCGCTCCGGCGAAGTCGTCGCAGCCACCCAGGCCCGCCGCATCGACCTCGAATCCCGACGGGTCGACCTCGCCCACGACCTGCACCGCGACGCCGAGCGCCTCCGCGCCCAACTCTGGCAGCCACACCTGTACTTCGACTGGGGCGGCAAGGATCACGATTACGACGAGCGGACCATGCCCGAGCCCACCCCCGCCGACAAGCGGGCCCTGATGTCAACCGCCGGGCTCGCCCTCGACCGCTCCCTCAAGCTGGTCCCGCCGACCTCTGACGGTGGCGCCGAGGCAGCCCGCTCGATGATGGGCCGCCTGATGACCGGCCTGGCCGAGGTGTACCGCGAGCAGCAGCTCGGCGACGGCGAGGGGGGCGGTGATGCGCCCTGATTTGCCGCTCAGCCCGAGGCAGATCGCCAGCATCGTGGAGTCCCAGCACCGGATCAACGCCTGGGAGGGCTCGGTCCGTTCGGGCAAGACCATCGCGTCGCTGCTGCGGTGGCTCGGCTACGTAGCCGATGCCCCCCTCGGCGGCGAGCTGGTCATGGTCGGCCGCACCCGCGATTCCCTGAGCCGGAACGTGTTCGCGCCGCTGACCAACCCGGTGCTGTTCGGGGAGATGGCCCAGCAGGTCCACTACACCAACGGCGCGCCCACGGCGACGATCCTGGGCCGCACCGTCCACGCTCTCGGCGCCAACGACGCCCAGGCCGAGCCGAAGGTCCGCGGACTCACCTGCTCGGGCGCGTACGTGGACGAAGCCACCACCCTGCCGCAGACGTTCTTCGACCAGCTCACCGCCCGGTGCAGCGTCGAAGGCTCCAAGATCTTCCTGACGACCAACCCCGACAACCCGGGTCACTGGCTGCGGAAGAAGTACCTGCTGCGGCCGGCCGAGACCCGGCTCCGCTCCTGGCACTTCACCCTGGACGACAACCCGCACCTGCCCACCGACTACGTCGCCTCCCTCAAGTCGATGCACACCGGGCTGTTCTACCGCCGCAACATCCTCGGGCACTGGGTCCAGTCCGAGGGCGCGATCTACGAGGCGTTCGACCCGGACCGGCACGTCGTGGACGAGCTCCCGCCGATCACCCGCTGGCTGTGCGTGGGTATCGACCATGGCACCGTCAATCCGTTCTCGGCGATCCTGCTGGGGCTCGGGGCGGACGGGTGCCTGTACGCCGCGTCCGAGTGGCGCCACGAATCCCGTACCGCCAACCGGCAGATGACCGACCTGGAGTACTCCGCCGCGATCGGTGCATGGCTCGGCGAGCTCGGCGTCCGGCCGGAGTGGATCGTCGTAGACCCCTCCGCCGCGTCGTTCATCGAGCAGCTGCACCGCGACGGCTTCCACCCCGCCGGCGCCGACAATGCGGTGAAGGACGGCATCCAGACCACCGCGTCGCTGTTCGCCGCGGGCAAGTTGAAGGTGCACCGCTCCTGCGTCGGCCTGATCGAGGAACTCCCCGGCTACTCCTGGGATGACGAGGTCGCCCTGGCCAAGGGCGAGGACAAGCCGATCAAGGTCGATGACCACTCGTGCGATGCCCTGCGGTACGCGATCCGCACCACTGAGGCCCTGTGGCGCGCGTACGTCCAACTCACCCTCGCTGCCTGACCGAAGGAGGTCGCCGTGCCGCTGCCCACCGCTGACACCCCGTGGCCGCCGACCGCCGCCCCGATTGCCCAGTCCCTCGCCGATTGGGACGCCTGGTTCTCCTGCTCCGCCGACCGCCTCGCCGCCCGCTACGACAACCGCACCGACCGCCAACTGCCCGGGACGTTCGCCTCCCAGTACCGCGGCGGCCTGGTCGGCTCCGTCGCCCGCTGGTTCTGGGGCGAGCCCATCAGCCCGAACCGCTCCGAGTCCAAGGTGCACGTCCCGATCGCGGGCGACATCGCCCGTGTCTCGGCCGGCCTCCTGTTCTCCGAGCCGCCCAAGCTGACGGCCCTCAACAAGCCAACCCAGCAGCGTCTTGACGAGCTGACGCCCCAACTACACCCGGCGCTCGCCGAGTCCGCCGAGGAGGGCGCCGCGCTCGGCGGCACCTACCTGCGGGTCGTGTGGGATGACAGCGTCTCGGACCGGCCCTGGGTCGACTCGGTGGCCGCCGACTGCGCCGCTCCGGAGTTCTCGTACGGGCGGCTTCGCGCGGTGACGTTCTGGCAGGTCGTCGGCGGCTCCGGCCACACGGTGTACCGGCACCTGGAGCGGCACGAGCGCGGCGTCATTTTCCACGGGCTCTACCAAGGCACCAGCTCCAGCCTCGGTCAAGCTGTCCCGCTCACCGAGAGTCCGGCCACCGCCCCGCTCGCCAAGCAGGTCGACGCCCAGGGCGCCATCGACACCGGCGCCCCCGACCACCTGACCGCCGTCTACGTGCCCAACATGCGGCCCGCCCGGGCCTGGAGGCATGTACCGGCCGCTCGCGGCTGGGGCCAGTCCGACTACCAGGGCGTCGAACCGCTGATGGACATGCTCGACCAGACGTACTCCAGCTGGCAGCGGGACATCATCAACGGACTGGGCCGGATCATCGCCCCGAACTCGATGCTCCAGTCCCTCGGGGCCGGTCAGGGCGCCGCGTGGGACTCGTCCAAGTCGGTGTTCACCGGCCTGGACATGCTCCCGCGAGCAGGCGACTCGAACCCGCTGACCGTCGTGCAGTTCGCGATCCGGGTCAAGGAGCACTCAGACACCTCGAACGGCCTGGTCGAGCAGATCGCCCGTCAGGCCGGTTACTCCGCCGCGACCTTCGGCGCCACTTCGGACGGCCAGGCGGTCACCGCTACCGAGATCAAGGCCAGAGAGCGCCGCTCGATGGCCACCCGGGCCCGCAAGGCCCTCTACTGGGGCCCTGGCCTTAGCGACATCGTGGCCGCGCTCTTGGCGGTCGAGGCCGGGCCCCGATTCGGCGTGGACGGCATCACCGTGGAGGACCCGGCGGTCGAGTTCCAGGACTCCATCAGCGACTCCCCACGGGAGATGGCCGAGACGGCCTCGTTCCTGCGGCAGGCCGAGGCCGCGTCCACGGAGACCCTGGTGCGGATGCAGCACCCGGACTGGGACGACAAGCAGGTGAGCAAGGAGACGGACGCGATCCTCGCGGAGTCCGGCCGGGCCGTCACCGACCCGGCCGCCCTCGGCGACGAACCCCCAGTGCCCGCCTGAGCGAAGGGGGAGCAACGTGCCGACCTCCCCCGCTGACGGTGAGGACCTCGCCCGCGCGATCGGCGTGCTGTACCAGGACGCTGAGGTTGCGCTCCTGGAGCTGCTGGCGCGCGCGCTCGCGGCCGGCATGGAGTCGCCCCTGTGGGCAGAGTTGAAACTCCGTTCGATCGGCGACCTGCGGACCGCGGTTGAAGAGGTGACCGACGGGCTGCAGCAGGACGCCAGCGGAGCGATCAGCCGGGCTCTCGTGCAGGCGTACGAGCGCGGCGGCCAGGCAGCGGTGGCCGAGCTCGGGATGCTCGGGGAAGGACATCGGGCCGCCGCCGAGCGGGAGCTGCCGAACGCCGCGTCGCTGGACCGCCTTGCGGCGGCCGTCGTCTCCGAACAGCAGCCCGTGTACCGGCGGATTCTGCGGGCGATCCCGGACGCGTACCGGGCGATCGTGTCCCGGGTGTCCGGCGGGGTGCTGCTGGGCGGGCAGACACGGCGTCAGGCCACCCAGCGGGCACTCGACCAGTTCGCCCAGCGCGGCGTCACAGGGTTCGTCGACTCGGCCGGCCGCTCCTGGCAAATGGCGTCCTACGCCGAGATGGCAGTGCGCTCGGCCACCGGCCGGGCGGCGATCGCCGGGCACCTCGACCGCCTCCAGGCGCTCGGCCAGCAGCTCGTCATCGTCTCCGACTCACCTCTTGAGTGCCCCCTGTGCCAACCCTGGGAGGGGGAGATTCTGTCGATCAACGGGCAGGCCGGGCCCCACACTCTCCATCTTGAGCACGCGATCGAGGACGGCCGCGCGGTCACCGTCCACGTCGCCGGATCGCTGGCCGAGGCACGCGGTCAGGGCCTCTTCCATCCGAACTGCCGCCACAACCTGACCGTCTACCTGCCCGGAGTCACCACCCGGCCGAAGTCACCGCCCTACCCGAGCGGCGCCACCTACGAGGACACGCAGCGCCAGAGGTACTACGAGCGTCAGGTCCGCAGCTGGAAGCGACGCCAGGCTGTCGCCCTTGACGACACCGCTCGGCGGATGGCCGGCGCCCGGGTGCGCCAGTACCAGAAGCTGATCCGGGACCTCACGGCCGAGAAGGGCCTGAGGCGCAAGCCCGAGCGTGAGCGGCTCACCACCGGAACCGCGACGCCGGGTCGCCCGCTGGACGCTGCCCGGGTACGGGTGGGCGGCGAGACCCTGCGACGGATGTCCGATGAGGAACTGGGCGCCGCCATCAGCGCCGGAACCCTGACCCCTGAGGACCTCGCGAAGGTCCAGGCCGAGGCGGACCGCCGCGACGTCGAGCAGCTCCTGACCCGGGTCCGGCCCGGTGGCCGTCTGCTCGGCGACCTGACCGGAGTGGGAGACGAGGACCTCGGCCGCGCCCTGCCGCACCTGACGCCCGATCAGGCCCTCCGCGTGGCAGCGGAGATGGACCGGCGCGACGTCGACGCTGCTCTGCCTGGAGCACGCCGGGACCTGATCGGCCTGTCCGACCAGCAGCTCGGCGAGCGCGCCCGACACGCGACCGGGGACGAGCTGGCCGCGGTTGCCGCTGAGGCTGACCGCCGCGAGCTCCTCGCCCGCGCGTTCCCGAACGGCCTGCTGGCCGACGACCTGACCGACCTGGACGACGACACGCTCGGCTGGGCCGTGCGCTACGCAGACGCGGCAGCGGCTGGGCGGATCGCCGCCGAGCTGGACCGCCGTTACCCGGTCGCCGAGCCGCCGGCGCACGGTGCCGCGACCGTTGCGGGACAGCTCGCCGACCGGGCCGCCGCCGACGCCGCCATGCAGCCCCTCGCCCCTGCTGAGGACTGGGCGCATCTCGCCACCGACCCCGACCCGCACGAGGGCCTGGACGCCGCCGCACAGTGGCTGGCCGACCGCGAAGCGGCCGAGCTCGCCAACAAGGGTGCCTTCACTCGCGAGCAGGTCCGGGAGCTGTACGCGGAGCACGTGTACGCGCAGTGGCTGGATGCCGAGGACTGGTGCCGCGGCTACCTGCTCACCAAGAAGGCCGAACGGGCCGGAGTCGACGCACGGTCGCTCTTCTCCGGACCGTCGCACATTGCCTACGCCAGGGCATCGGAGGAGTTGAAGCGGTACTGGTCAGAAGTGGCCCCCCGCTTGACACTTGCCGAGTACAGTGAGCACCTGACCGGCATTCGGTCGGCCGCCGCTGACACTGCGCGGAAGGCCAAGAACGATGCTGACAACCGCTTCTGAGGAGAAGCCCATGGGATTCCGCGAAGAAGGCGTCCAGGCCATGCAGGACGGCATCGCGGCCGCAGCCGCTGGCCGGTCCGTCACGGCATGCCCGCACCCGCGCGGTTCCATGCTCCGCACCTTGTGGGTGCGTGGGTACGCGAAGGCCGCGCCCCGCCCCGCCGAGGACTAACCACGCGGCACCGCAGCTGATCTGAAGGGCCCGCCCCCGACCTAGGGACGGGCCCTTTGCAGTGCCCTGCCGGCGACGTTCGGCGCACCGTTGATGCCGAGGTCCGCCAGTACCAGGGCCGAATCCGGGAGCTCACCGCCGCGAAGCAACTGCCCCGCAAGAGCCAGCGCGAGCAGATCGGCGCCGCTCGCTGAATCCGCCTGCTACTTGGTGCCTCTCAAGTTGACGATGATCTCGTAAGCCCGGGCGAAGTTGGCGGCTGCATCCCCAGTGAGTTGATTGGGCGACGTTGCGCACTTCTTGATCGCCTCCAGAAGTGCCACCCGAGCGGCAGTCCTAAGCGCGTTCTCGTCCTCAGCACCAGTTGTCATGGTCGGCAAGCTAATGCCGTCAGCCCAGTGCGGCTGTAGACACGCCGCCCCAAATCCACCGGCGCCACCCGCACGGGTCAACGCCGGAACCCGAAACGGGAGAACACGATGCAGCACACCCCTTTCCGGCACCCGCTCGCCTCGGTGGCGGCGGGCACCGTCCTTGGCCACCGGCGCGACGGCCGTCCCATCTACCCGATCGCGGGTGGCAACGGCGAGGGCGAAGGCGCCGGCGTCACCCCGCCCGCCGGTGACCCGACTCCGCCGCCGGTCCCGCCCGTTACGCCGCCCGCAGGTGACACCACCGACTGGAAGGCCCAGGCCCGCAAGTGGGAGGACCGGGCCAAGGCCAACTCGAAGGCCGCCGACGACCTTGCCGCGCTCCAGAAGCAGGCGATGACCGATCAGGAGAAGGCCGTTGTGGACGCGGAGGCGAAGGGCCGCACGGCCGCCGCCGCCGACTACGGCACCAAGCTGGCCGCCGCCGAGTTCCGCGCCGCAGTCGCCGCCGCTGGCCTCGTCCTGGGTGAGGCCGCCGACCTCATCGACACCACCCGGTTCGTAGGCAAGGACGGCGAGGTCGACACCGACGCCATCACCACCGCAGTGAAGAAGCTCGCCAAGCTCGCGCCCGCGCGCGGGGCCGGCCGCTCTGGTGGGGACTTCGGCGGAGGCTCCGGCGACACCGCCGCCTCGATCGACAAGCAGATCGCCGACGCCACCGCGAAGCGCGACTTCGCGACCGTCATCCGACTCAAGCGGCAGAAGGCCGCCCAGAGCTGACCCCGATAGGAGGTTCCCATGGCCGGTATCACCGGACTGGCGACCACGTTCGATCTCCCCAACTACGCGGGGGAGTTGTTCGCCCTCACCCCGGCCGACACCCCGTTCCTGTCCGCCATCGGTGGCCTGACCGGCGGCGGCATGACCTCCGGGGTCGAGTTCGAGTGGCAGACCTACGACCTGCGCGACCCCTCCCAGCGCACCCGAGTCGAGGGCGCGACCGCACCGACCGCCGAGGAGCGGGTCCGGGCGAACGTGCGCAACGTCGCCCAGATCCACCAGGAGAAGGTCAGCGTCTCGTACACCAAGCAGGCTACGGCCGGGATGATGACCACTCCGGGCTCCGCGCCCTACCGTGGCGTGGACGGCTCCAACCCGGTCAATTCGGAGCTGGACTGGCAGGTCCAGCAGGCACTCAAGTCGGTCGCGCTCGACGTGAACTACTCGTTCATCAACGGCGTGTTCGCTAACCCGACGACCAACGGCACCGCCCGCAAGACGCGCGGCATGCTGGCCGCGATCACGAGCAACCGGATCGCCAAGGGTGTCACCACCACCGGCGCGACCTCGGCGACCGACACGATCACCGCGACCGGTCATGGCCTGGTGGACGGTGACCGGATCGTGTTCACCGCGACCGGCGCCGCGACCGGCATCGTGGCCGGCCGGGCGTACTACGTCGACCAGATCGACGCGAACACCTTCAAGGTCAGCACCTCCAGCGGCGGCGCCGCGATCACCCTGGGCACGGCGACCGGCCTGGCCTACACCAAGCCCTGGGCGACCGCGCTCACCACCGACCACGTCTCCGACCTGCTCCAGCTGGCCTACGACAACGGCGGCATCTCCGAGCAGGCGACCGCGACCCTGGTCGTCAACTCGGCCCAGCGCCGGGCGGTCACGAAGGCGTTCGCCTCGGCGTACGGGCAGTTCCAGGAGACCAGCCGCAGCGTCGGCGGCGTCGCGGTCGACACGATCATCACGGACTTCGGCACCCTCAACGTGATGATGGACCGCCACACCCCCCAGGACACCATCATGGTGGCGTCGCTGGAGCAGTGCCGGCCCGTCTTCCTGAACGTCCCGAACAAGGGGGTGTTCTTCGAGGAGCCACTGGCCAAGACCGGCTCCAGCGACGAGGTCCAGCTCTACGGCGAGATCGGCCTGGAGTACGGCAACGAGAAGGCCCACGCCGCGATGACCGGGCTCAAGCTCTGATGGCCGCCACGTACGAGCGGGGCTCGGGCGGGCACATCGCCGAGCGGTTGCGCCCGGTCCCCGGCAGCGAGCACGAGGCGGAGCTGGAGGCCCTGGCAGCCGACCCGGCCTCGGGCTGGCGGCGCATCCCCGATGCCCCCGCCGAGGTCGAGCCCGAGACGCCGAAGACCGAGGAGCCCGCGGCTCCGGTCGTGCCCGAGCAGCCCATCACCGAGGAGCCCGCAGCTCAGCCGGAGTCTCCGGCTGGCGAGTCCAAGCCCGAGGCTGCCCCGGCGGCCAAGTCGACCGCGAAGAAGGGGAGTTCCTGATGGCTCTCGTGAACACCAGCCTGCGGGTCCTCGCGGCTGCGACCCAGACCAATCCCCTGGATCTGGTGACCGGCCGGGCCCCGCTGGACCTGGACGCGACGATCTCGCTCGGGTCCGGCACCGGCGCGAACCAGGCCGACATGATCTGGTCCGACCAGCGGACCCTCGCCGTGTCTGCCACCGAGGACCTCGACCTCGCTGGGGTCCTGGTCGGGGCGTTCGGTACGACGCTCACGTTCGCCCGGGTCAAGGGCATCATCGTCCGCGCCGCGGCTCTGAACACCAACGCGGTCGTGGTCGGCGGTGCCGCGAGCAACGCCTTCGTGAACTGGGTCGCTGACACCACCGACAAGGTCAACGTCCGTCCGGGCGGGGTGTTCGCGCTGTTCGCTCCGGACGCCGTGGGCTACCCGGCGACGGCCGGCACCGGGGACCTGCTGCGGATCGGAAACGGCGGGGCCGGTACGTCGGTCACGTACGACATCGTCATCATCGGCGCGAGCGCGTAGGAGGCCCTGATGGCCCGGGTGTACGCCACCTCCGCGCAGTACGCGACGTACACCGGCCTCGCCCCGGACGCCGACACCGACCGGCTTTTGGGCAACGCCTCGAAGATGCTCGATGCGGAGGTGCTCCGCCTGTGCCTCTTCGAGGCCGACACCGACGGCTACCCCACCAACCAGCTGGTCATCGAAGCGTTCCGGGACGCCACTTGCGCTCAGGTGCAGTGGTGGGGCGAGGTCGGTGACTCCACCGGTGCGGCCGGCGCCGGGTGGGGCTCGGTGGAGATCGGGTCGGTGAAGCTCGGGCGGTCGGTGACAGCCGTCAACGGCGCCGCCAGCCCGGCCCGGGAGGTCGCCCCGCAGGTCTGGGACGCGCTCCAGTCTCCGGACCTGACGCCGGACATCTTCGTACTGGGGGCGGTGAGTTACTGATGGGCGCCGTCCCCGGCTTCCTGCTGCGGCACCGGATCTCGATCGAGGCGTACGAGGGGGACAGTGCCTACGGGCCGGTCTACGGGCCGGCCGCTGTGGTGCGGTGCCTGCTCGACCAGAAGACCCGCGAAGTCCGGTCGGCCACTGGCGAGCAGGTCATCTCCGGCTCGACCGCGTACTGCCCGCCCGGCACCGTGGCGCCTCCCGGCAGCAGGGTGACGCTCCCTGACGGCCGTCAGACCAGCGTCATCGCCACTCTGGACCGGTCCGCGCCCGGGCTGCCGACGCCAGATCACGTCGAACTCCAACTCGTGTAGGAGGCCCCGATGGTGCAGCGCACGCGCCTTACCTGGCGCGGGGACCTGGTCATGCCGCAGGTCCGCCGGGCCGCTGCCCGGGGGCTGGAGCTCGGCATGGAGCACGTCCTCGCCGAGAGCAACAAGCTCGTGCCGCTGGACGAGGCCACCCTGGAGCGCTCCGGCAAGGTCAGCGTCGATGAGGCCACCCTCGAGGGCATCGTCTCCTACGACACGCCCTACGCGGTCCGCCAGCACGAGGAACTGACCTACCGGCACGCGCCCGGCCGGCAGGCCAAGTACCTGGAGACCGCGGTCACCGAGCACACGCCGGTGGTGCTGGCCGTGGTCGCGGCCGAGATCCGCCGGGCTCTCGATGGCTGACCTCCTGGACGGCCTCGCCCGCTACCTCACCGACAACGACCTCGCCACCTACGTGACCGCGGGCACCGGTGGAGACCTGTTCCTCGAGGCGATGCCGCCGGCCCCCGACGTGTGCACGGTGCTGACGCTGTACGGCGGGAGCGAACCGGACGCCCGACTGCCGTACGACGAGGTCCGGTTGCAGGTCCGCTGCAGGGGCACGCAGGACCCCCGCGTCTCCCGCAAGCGCGCCCAGGCCGTGTTCGACCTGCTGCACGGGGCCCGCCGCGTCACCCTCCCCGATGGCACGTACCTGGTGCTCTCCGTCGCCCTCCAGCCCGTCACCTCGCTCGGCCTGGACGACCGGCGAAGGCACGAGCACGTCGCCAACTTCCGGCTGGACGTCTCCAGCCCCACCACCAACCGCCCCGCCGAATAAGGAGGCACCACACCATGACCGTCAGGCCCATCGACGCCCGCGACTGGCTGTTCCAGGTCGAGCACCGCACCACCGGCCTCTGGCTGTCCATCAGCGGCGTCAAGAGCTTCAAGATGAACCCCAGCGAAAACCGGGCGAAGACCGAGACCACCGACTTCGACTCGAACGGTGAGTTCGAGGAAGACGTGATGCAGCTCGGCGGGTCGATCTCGCTGGAGGGCCAGTACGAGGCGGACCCGACCACCGGCGTCCAGGACCCGGGCCAGGCGTACATCGACACGGTCTGGGCGCTCGGCCTGTCCGCGGACTCGCATAACCGGATGCGGTACCGGCACGTCACCCAGACCACCACGTGGGCGGTGTGGGACGGGACGGTCGAGCCTGGCGAGCAGGGCGGCGGCAACAACGACAAGACCACCTGGAGCGCCACGGTCACGCGTTCCGGTGCTGTGACCACCATGGCGGTCTGACCATGACCCAGACCACCACCGAGCCCACCGAGCTCGCAGACTTTGACGCGTTCTTCGCCGAGCGCCGAGCGGTCGCCGCCGGCGGCGCCCGGATGCGCCTGTTCGGCACCGAGTACCAACTGCCCGCCCAGACGCCTCTCGCGTACACCCTGCTGGCCGAGGCCAACAGCGACCGCTCCGACCTCGGCGCACTGCGGGACGTCCTGGAGCCGCTGTTCGGCGCGGACGTCATCGAAAGGTGGGCCCGGGCCGGCATGGGCGACGACGACTTTCAGGTCGTCCTGTTCTGGTCAGCCCAGAACATGGTCAAGCCCGGCTCGATGAGCATGGCAGAGGCCGCCCAGGCGGTCGCGGACGCGGAGTCGGGAAAAGCCCCGAACCGGGAGGCCCGCCGGAAGGCCACCAAGGCCAAGCCGAAGCCCGTGCGGCCGTCCGGGAGTTCTGGCGCACGGTCCTGACCTGTTGGGACCCCATCGAGGCGGACATGCTCCGCGAGTACCACCTCACCCCTGACGAGCTCTGGCACATGAGCCAGCGTCAGTTCCTCACCCTGCTCAAGGGGCTCAGCCCCGAGGCCGCCGTGCGTGGCGCATTCCAGCGCACACCGCGCCGGGTAGCCAGCCCCCGCGAGATCGCCGCACTGACGGGCATCCCCGCCAGCTGACGTAACGCACAACCGGACAGGGGGTGGTCCGGGTGTCGCTGTCTGTCGGCGAGCTGACCGCACGCTTCGAGATCGAGACCGACCAGGGCGAGCAGGGCATCAACCGGGCCGAGCGCCTCCTGGAAGGATTCCAACGCACCACCGACGGCCGCTTGCGCGACATCCACGGCCGGTTCGCGTCCACCTCGCAGGCGATGGCCCGCGAGCTGGGCGGCGGCATCGAGGAGGGCGCCGGCCGGGCCGACCGGGCGCTGGAGCAGTTCACCCGCGACTCGAACGGCCGCCTGCGGGACCTGCACGGCAGGTTCGTCGGCACGGGCTCCGCTCTCGGCACCTCGCTGGGCAACGGGGCCCGAGGCGGTGACCGCCTGGGCGGATCGCTCAGCCGCCTCGCCTCGATGGCCGGTCCTCTCGGTGCGCTCGCGGCCCGGGCGGCCACGATGGCGGCCGGTCTGGGTGCTGCGGTGCCGGTGGCGGCCGGGCTGGTAGCGACTCTGGTCAACATCGCCCCCGCCGCCGCGGTGGCTGCTACTGCGGTGCTGGCGTTGGTCCAGGCGACCATGGCCGTCAAGCTCGGCACGGCCGGGATCGGCTCGGCCCTGTCCGCGGCGTTCAGCGCGGGAGATGCGGCGGCCAGCGGCGCCGCGGGCAAGGCCCGCGCGTACGCGCAGGCACAGCGGGCAGTCAAGGACGCGACCGAGCAGGCCGCGCTCGCGAACGCCCGGGCGGTGCGTCAGGTCGCCGATTCCGAGCGGGACCTGACCGACGCCCAGAAGTCCGCGCTGCGGGCCCAGCAGGACCTCAACTCGGCGCGCGGCGAGGCCAGCCGGGACCTGGAGGACCTCAACAACTCCCTGGCGGACGCCGAGCTCGACCAGCGGGACGCAATCCTCGGCGTCAAGTCCGCCCAGGAGAACCTCGACGCGGTCCGCAAGAAGGGCGCCAAGGCCAGCGAGCAGGACCTGGCGGAGGCCCAACTCGCCTACGACCGGGCCAAGCAGCGGCTCACCGAGCAGACCACCGCCACCGCGCGGCTGCGGGCCGAGACGGAGGCCGCCAACACCGCCGGTGTCGACGGCTCGCGGACCGTCTTGGACGCGCAGGAGCGTCTGGCGGAGTCCCAGCGCACGGTCGGGGACCGTACGCGGGACGTCGGCGACGCGCAGGCCGAGATGGCCCGCACCGCTGTCGATGGCCTGGAGCAGGTCCGCCGCGCGCAGGAGGCCCTGACCGACTCCGTTGCCTCGGGGGCGGGCGGGGTCGACAAATTTGCTGCGGCGATGGCCAAGCTGAGCCCCAACGCCCGGGAGTTCGTCCAGACGGTCGTCTCCCTCAAGGGTGCCTGGGACAGCATGCAACTCGCTGTCCAGCAGAAGCTGTTCGAGGGCCTTGCGGGGGACCTGTCGCGTACGGCGGGGTCGGTGCTGCCGGTCCTGCGGGGTGGCTTGGTCGACTCGGCCGGCGCGCTGAACGAGATGGCACGCGGCGCTCTGGCCTCGGCTAAGGAGCTGGCGGAGTCCGGCACCCTCGGCAAGGCCATGGGTTCGGCCTCCACCGGGCTGCACAACCTGGCGAACGCCCCGGGTCAGCTGGTCCAGGGGCTGGGGCAGCTCGCTGCGGCGGCCGGGCCCAGCTTCGAGCGGCTGACGTCGGCGGCCGGCGGGGCGCTTGATCGGGTCAGCGAGAAGCTGACGGCCGCCTTCGAGTCCGGCGGCCTGGAGAAGGCCATCGACCTCGCGATCGGCCTGATCGGTGATCTGGCGGAGGTCGCGGGCAACGTCTTCTCGATCATCGGGTCGGTGTTCGGCGCCGCGCAGACGAGCGGTGGCGGGTTCGTCGGCACGCTGAAGGAGATCACCGGGACGCTCAAGACCGCGTTCGCCAGCGGCCCAGTGCAGGACGGCCTCAAGGCCCTGTTCTCCACGATGAGCCTGCTGGCCAAGACAGCGGCTCCGCTGCTCGGCCAGGCGCTGACTGCGATCGGCCCTGTTCTGTCTGCCCTGGCCCCCGGGGCCCAGGTCTTGATCACCGCCCTTGGTGACGGGCTACGGCCCCTGATCGGTGCCTTGGGACCCGTCCTGGTCGGGGTCGCCAAGGCGGCGTCCGCCCTGGTCGTCGCGGCGTCCCCGCTGCTGGTCCTGGTCGGGAATCTGGCGGCTCAACTCCTGCCTGCCGCTCTGCCGTTGCTGTCTGGCCTTGAGATGATCTTCGTTCAGCTGCAGCCTGTGGTAGTCGCCCTGGCCAACGCCCTACAGGCGGCCCTCGGTCCGATCCTGGCCCAACTCCCAGCCCTAATAGTCCCTTTGGTTGGGATTTTTACCACTTTGACCGGTGCTCTTCTGCCGGTCCTGACCCAGCTGATCACCGAGTTGCCGCTGGCTGATCTCGGCAAGAGCTTCGCCGAGGTGGCGGTCGCGCTCACCCCGCTGCTGGCCCAGCTCGGTGACCTGCTCGCCAAGTACCTCAAGGTCATGCTGCCGCTGCTGGAGCCGATCATCGAGGTCGTCGGCAAGCTCGCCAAGATCTTCTCGGGCGAGCTGGCGCGGGTCGTGAGCGACGTGGTCGTCCCGGCCCTGCGGACCCTGACCCAGCTGATGAACGGCGACGTGAAGGGAGCTTGGGAGTCCGGGAAGGAGGCCGCGAAGGGCTGGGGCGAGCACCTGCTCCGGATCTTCATCGAGCTGCCGGGGCAGATCATGCTGGCGCTCGGCGAGTTGGGCCTGTCGCTGTTCAAGGCAGGCAACAACATCATCATCAGCCTGATCGAGGGCATCAAGAGCAAGATTCCGGACGTCAAGAACGTGCTTGGCAACCTCACCGACATGCTCCCGGACTGGAAGGGCCCTGCAGCCAGGGACGCGCGGATTCTCCGGCCCGCCGGCCGGTCCGTGATCGGCGGGTTCATGGCGGGCATGGGCGACCAGTTCCCGGCCGTTCAGCGTCAGCTCGGCGCCTTCACCGACAGGCTCGCCCCGATGGCCATGAGCGGCAGCCCGTTCGGCGGGCCGCAGTTCGCGGCAGCCGGCGGCGCTGGGGGCGGCGCGCTGAACATCCAGAACTACTACGAGTCCAGCACGGGCAGCGCCCGGAGCACGGCCGAAGAGCTGGCCTGGATGTCCAAGGGCAGGGGGTGACATGGCGGGCGAACTCGTCACAGGCCCGGGCCTGATCCAGTGGGGCAGCACCCTCCTCGGCCGTTTCCAGGACGGAGGTGTCACCACCTCCTACCGGTGGCGGAGGATCACTGGCTGGGAGGAGACCCCCACCCAGGACTCCGGCACCACGCTGCGGGCCCAGCAGCACGGCGCCTACCCCGGGCGCCTCCTCGCCCAGACCCGCATCATCACGGTCGAGGACGTGATGGTGCGGGTCCCGCCCGGGCAGATCGGCACCGCGATCGCCACGCTGGCCGCCGCGACCCCGATCGGGCAGGACGACGAACAGCCGCTCGTCATCCAACTGGACGAGCGCGGGCCCCTGCTCGTCTGGGCCCGGGTCCTGCGCCGGGCCCTGCCCGTCGATCCGCGCTGGCAGCTCGGGCACTCGGCGGGTGGGGCAATTCAGTGGGAGGCGAGCGACCCGCGCCGGTACTCGGTCGCGGAGTCGTCCACTTCGGCGGTCCTGCCGACCGCCGAGACCGGGCTCAGCTTCGGCTCCCCGTCGGAGACCGGGCTCTCGTTCGGTTCACCGACCGAGGTTGGCCTGTCGTTCGGGACGGCCGGCGCGACCGGCGACCTGCTCGTCACCAACGCGGGCAACACCGCGACCCATCCGGTCATCGAGCTTCGCGGGCCGGTCACCACCCCGACCGTCACCCTCGGCGCCCTGCGGCTGGAGTACGCCATCACCCTCGGCGCGGCCGACACCCTGATCATCGACACCTCGGCCGGAACAGTGCTGCTGGGCGGGCAGTCCCGGATCCACACCGCCACCTCCCGCAGCGTTCCTGAGGGCGCGTTCGTCCTGCCACCCGGCCAGTCCGTCGTCAGTTTCCGTGCAGATCCGGGCTCCACCGATCCCGCCGCGCAGGCCACCATCCGGTGGCGCTCCGCCTACATGTGACAGGAGGTCACCCATGGCCGTCACCGCCGCTTGGAACGCGCTCACCGGCCTGACCCGGGCCGCGATCCGCCTGTCCACCGTCCTGATGACCCCTACCGGCGGCCTCACCGTCCGCTCCGGGGTGATCCCCGGCGGGACGCCGCTGCTGCTGACCGGCTCGGTCATGACCGGGTCCGTCGCTCCGGGCCGGGCTGTCGTGCAGGGCACGAGCGCGCAGGGCGCCTACCCGGTGGTGGTGGACGCGGCAACACCGATCACCGTCGCCAACGGCCACGCGTCCTTGTCGCGGATCGACACGGTGTTCCTGGTCGTCCTCGACGCCGACGTCGACGCCAGCGGGTTCCGGCAGGCGTCCATCACCTACACGCAGGGCACCGCCGGGTCCGGCACCGCACCCACCGCGCCGGCGTCCGGCACTGCGTACCTGCGGCTGTGGGACATCCTGGTGCCCGCCAACGCGAGCGCAGGCACCCCGATCAACTGGGGCACGGCGCTCACCGATCAGCGGCTGTACACGGTCGCTGTGGGCGGCATCACCCCCGGGGCCGCGGCCGGCTCGTACGCCGGGCAGTGGCGCGACGCGGGCGGCACGGCGGGGATCCTGGAGCGGTGGACCGGCGCGGTGTGGGAAGCCGCGGTCCGGCTCGGCAACTCCGGCACCGTGGCGCTGGGCGACGTCGCGCTGACCCGCTCGGCAGCGACGACGATGCAGGTCGGCGGCAGTCTCAAGGTCACCGGCACCTACACCGACCTCACCTCGGCGTTCGTTGAGGACACCACCACCCGCACAACCACCAGCACCAGCTACGTGGACGCCACCACCCTGACGACCACTCTGATCGCCCCACCGTCTGGAAAGATCCGGGTCTTCCTCACGGGCAAGTTGCAGAACAACTCCTCGAACCCGACGTTCCTCGGCGTGCAGATCACCGGTTCGACCAGCGGCACGATCTACGCCGCCACCGACGGGACCGCGCTCGTGACCGTGGGCGCGGACTTCATCGTCCAGCACTCCACCCGCCAGGCCACCTGCACGCCGGGCGAGACCGTCACCTTCACCTGCAAGGCCCGCGTCGCCGGCGGCACCGGCAGCCTGCTGTACCGGGCGATCAGC
The DNA here is from genome assembly GCF_054049135.1 of Kitasatospora sp. P5_F3. Classification (NCBI taxonomy): domain Bacteria; kingdom Bacillati; phylum Actinomycetota; class Actinomycetes; order Kitasatosporales; family Streptomycetaceae; genus Kitasatospora; species Kitasatospora sp. P5_F3. The sequence continues at coordinate 52,954 of NZ_JBFUMY010000002.1, forward strand.
GCGGAGGCGATGCCCGCGTGAGCGGACCGTACGAGCTCCGGGTGTGCGACCTGCGGACGGACCAGACCCTCGACCTGCTGCCGATCAGCGACGCCGCTTACGAGGACTACATCGGCAAGACCGGCTCGCTCTCGGGCACGGTCCCGATCCCGAACCGCCAACTCGCCACCCGCGCCCGGGAGTCCCTCATCCCCGCCCGGACCATGCTCTACCTGGAGCGGGGCGGCCAGATCGTGTGGGGCGGAGTCCTGTGGACCAGCACCCTGGTGCTGGCCAACCGCAGCCTCGGACTCCAGATCGGCGCCGGCAGCCTCGAGGGGTTCCTCCGGAACCACCGGCTGCTGTACACCGGCGGCGGCGGCACAGCCGACCAGCTCGTCATCGCCCGGCAGCTGCTGGCCTTCGCGCAGTTCGGCACGGGTGCGAACCTGCTGATCGAGACCGACCCGACGCAGCTGTCCGGGGTCGTCCGCGACCGCGTGTACCTGGGGCAGGACCAGGAGCCGATCGGTGTCCTCCTGGACCAACTCGGCGCGGTGGCCAACGGTTTCGAGTGGCGCGTCCAGTGCTATACCGACAGTGCGGGTGTCCGGCACCGGGCGTTCCGGCTCGGGTACCCGACTCTGACGGTGCAGCAGGAGATCACCCTGGACGTGCCCGGCAGGGTGGTGGCTTACTCGTTCCCGTCGGACGGGTCCGCGATGGCCACTCAGTGGCGGTCCCGGGGAGCGTCCGTCAACGACGATTCCTCGCAGGACTCGTACCCGCTGCTGTCCGACCTGCTGTCCACCCCGGCTCTGATCGCGGCCGGGTGGCCGGTGCTGCACGGCACCAGCGACTACTCGACGGTGGACGTCCCGGCGACCCTCACCGAGCATGCTTCCGCCGACCTGGCCCGTGCGTCGGCGCCCGTGGTGGTGCCTGCGGTCACGTTCCTGGTGGGCGACGGCGGGGTGCCGTTGCTGGGATCGTCTGCCCGTCTGCGGATCACCGACGACTGGCACCCCGCCCCGGGGCTGAACCAGCGCTACCGCATCGTCGGGTACCGGGTGAGCCCGGAGGAGCGCGACCGGCCTGAGACCTGCGACCTGTATCTGGAGGCTGCCTGATGCCCCCTCACGTTCCCCGCGACATCCTCGATGAGCTCCGGGAGCTGAAGGCCCGGCTGCGGCTGGTCGAGGGTCGGGCCCAGATCCGGCCGGCCCTGTCGGAGATCAAGGGCGGCACCGTCACGATCTCCGAGGGCGGCCAGCTGATCGTCAAGGCCCCCGGCGGCCAGACGGTGTTCTACGTCGGTCGGGTCAGCCCCGACCATCCCGACTTCTCTCCCCAGCAGGGCCTCATCGCCAGCCGAGAGGACGGCACCCCGGCGCTGACCATCTGGTCGGCGACCGGTACCGGCGTGCAGCCGATCGTGCTCTGGGACCACCTTGGGCAGTCCATCTTCGCCGAGGACCTGGTGGCCGGCGGCCTCGCTGGCCCGAATTTCGGCAGCGACGCCTGGTACGGGGTTACTGAGGTGCCGGCCTGGACCACGACCTCGGGCAGTTTCGTCACGTGCATGAGCTTGCCGTGGAAGAAGTGGCACCCGCGGGTTCAGGGCGCGTTCCTCGCACGGTGCTCCGACGGTTCGACCTCCGGCGAGATCCGACTGCTCGACGGGAGCGGCGCGGTGATCGGTACCGCCGTTCTCGGCCTGGGTGCGTACACCGTCGGCAGTGTCACCGGCTCGATCACTGGTGCCCACCAGGGCGACCAGACACTGGTCTGGCAGGCCCGCCGAACGGCCGGCGCCGGGACGGTCGGTGTCCGAGGCCTGTCCACCTGGGGCATTGCGTCCTAGGACTGCATGTAACTCGGCGGTGCGGTTGGGGCGTTTGGGTCCGGCATGTGGCTTGGCGGGGCGCCGTTGTCGGCGGTACCGCCGCCGCCAGGGTTCTGGCCGAGGTAACTGCCGGTCGGTGCTGGTGTAGCTGGCGCGGTGGTGGGTTCCTGGGGCGTCACGGTTGCGCTCCTTGTGGGGCTGGGCGTGGTGGTCGGGGTCGGCGAACTGTTCGGCGGTGCCTCGCTGCTGGCGCTCGGCGACGGAACCGCGCTCGGCGCCGCGCTCACTTCCGGGCTGCTGCTCGACTCGTCGGCGACCTGCACCACCGTGGTCACCTGCTCCGGTGGCCCGTCGTCGGCGGTGACCGCGTAGGCCGTCACCGAACCTAAGGCGACCGTCCAGGCCGCCCCGACAAGCGCCGCTCGCCGGCTGATCTTCAACATCGTTTCCCCCCAGGGTCGTTGGTGCCCCACGGTACCGCCGCTGCCGGACACCTGTCCCACACAACTCCGCCCCGTGCCGCATCGGCCGGGGCTTCGTCATGCCCAGGAGGCAGTCATGCAGTTCGTCCCGCGCGCCCAGTGGGGTGCCGTACCACCCAGCGGCGACTGGCGGTACATCCCCGACGCCAAGGGCGTGAAGATCCACTACGAGGGCACTTCCGTCCCGGCCGACCTGGTCGCCGACCACTCCCGTTGTGCGGGCCGGGTCCGCGCGATCCAGGCCAGCCACATGGCCGACAAGGACGAGGGCTGGATCGACTTGGCCTACTCGGCGATCGTGTGCCCGCACTCCTACGTCTTCGAGGGGCGGGGCGCTCACCACCAGACCGGGGCCAACGGCAGCGCCTCGCTCAACCGGGCGCACTACGCGGTGTGCGCGATGGTCGGCGACTCCGGGCTGACGGAGCCCACTGAGGCGATGCTGCATGGGCTGCGGGACGCGGTCGAGTGGCTCCAGCGCGACGGCGGCGCGGGCCCGGAGATCAAGGGGCACCGGGACGGCTACGCGACCAGCTGCCCGGGCGGCCCGCTGTACGCGTGGGTGCAGGCTGGCGCCCCGCGGCCGGGTGTCCCCGCACCGGCTCCCGCCCCGATGCCGAAGCCCACTCCGCCAGCTCCGCTTCCGCCGACCTGGCCGGGCGGTCCGTACCTCCGCCTTCAGTCGCCGATGCTGCACGGCGAGAACGTCCGCCGCTGGCAGCAGCGGATGCGCGAGCGCGGCTGGCCGATCGACGTGGACGGCTGGTTCGGCCCGGCCTCGGCCGAGATCGCTCGCCGCTTCCAGGCGGACAGCACCGCGCACGGCTGGCCGCTCGGCGCCGACGGGATCGTCGGCCCCGCCACCTGGACCGCCGCCTGGGCCCGCCCCGTTTCCTGATCCACCCTCACCTGACCGGAGTTCACCATGAACAAGCTCGTCATCGACGCCGCTGAGCGCGTCGCATCCACCACCGCCCAGGCCGGCATCGCGGCCGCCATCATCGAGGCAGCGAACCTCCCGCTGTGGTGGGCCCCGATCCTTCTCGCGGGGCTCACCACCGCCAAGTCGGCGTTGGCCAGCTGGATCGGGCGCCGGGACACCGCCGCGCTGCTGTCGGCCGGTACCGACCCGGCCAGCCGCCTGTGACCACCGGCGCCGACCCTGGCGTCTACATCTCCCCTGCCCAGACTCACGCGGAGGTGAGGCGGATCGCTGACGGGCAGATCCGGATGGAGGCCAAGCTGGACGCCATCCTCGGAGACCAGCGCGAGCACCGCGAGTCGCTCGCGGATCATGAGACCCGGCTCCGGCGTCTGGAGGCCAACCGCTGGCCGCTTCCGGCGCTGGGCGGCTTGGTGAGCTTGGCCGCTTTGGTCGTCGCCGGGTACGCCGCATTTGGCCGCTGAACACAACGCCCCGCCTCTCCTTCGGGAGGGGCGGGGCGGTCTCGTCGTGTTGCGGCTGGCGTCGGCTACACCGTGGCGGGGTCGGCTGCTGCGGTGAGGAGCGCCGCCTGTACCGCCCAGCGTCGGTCCGGGGTACCGGCGACCTCGGCCACCCGCTCGCGGACAGCGGCCGCCGCGTCGCTGCGGGCCTGCCGGAGTGCGGGGAGTTGCTCCTCCGCGCGGCCGGGCTCGTCCATGGTGGTCGGCAGCGGGGCCCGGCCGTGCTCGGCCTCGTGTGCCTCGATCTCGGCGATCCGGGCGTGGACCGCTGAGTCGGCTTGGGCCCACCGGCGGTGGAGGTCGAGCAGGTCGTCGGGGATCTCGATGGTGGGGGTGTCGTCGCTCACGGGGTGATCGTAGGTCGGGCCGCTGACAGCGGGCTGGCGCCCCGCCGGTTCCCTATTGTCGCTGGTCAGAATGGCTGACGCTTGGTCAGTCGAACGTGCGTTCGGCATGATGGGGGTATGGCTGATCGCGACGACGAGGAGGGGTCCCGCACGTTCCGCCCCGTTGAGGCCGGTGAGATGGTCCGCTGCCGGGGCGACCGGGCGGTCCTCCGCGACGTCTGGCTGATCATCGGAGGACGGTGGACCGAGGCGACGATCGTCCGCTGGCGGCAGCTCGCGACCGGCACCTGGGCGGCGCATGTGCTGTGGCGACCGGGTTGGGCGGCGTGGGTGCACTACGACGGGGAGACGCTCCTCCCGCGCGGGTCCGACCGGCCGCCGCCCTGGGGCCCACCGACAGGCCACCCCGGCCACATGCGGACCCCCGCACGAGCAGGTAGGACTTCGAGCTCACATGCTGTCGAGGGCGGTGAAGGCCGCCAGCCACGGGTATGACCCGGCCTCTCCGGAGGCATGCGGTACGAACTCGCCAGGCCCGAGGAGCACCCGAGCGCCCGCGTCCCGGAGGGTCTGCACGCTTCGGTCGAACTGTGGGTGTGCGGCCATCGTGTCCTTGACGCAGGGCATCACCGCCAGGGGCGCGCGTCGTCCAAGCGCCTCGACCGCATATCCGATTGGCCACGACGGAGTGAGGCCGAGTGCCACGGCGTTGATGGAGTTGAGCGTGGCAGGCGCAAGGAGTGCCACGTCGGCGGGCGGCCAGTCGTCCTTCTCGCCTGGGCGACGGTATCGGCTCTTCACCGGGTGGCCGGTCAGCTCGGCCACCTCGGCAAGGTTGTCCTCCAGCCAGTCAGCGGCGGTCGGCGTGAGCCCGACGCACACGTCCCAGCCGCGTCCCTGAGCAAAGGCAACGACCGGAACAAGGCCCAGCACCGGTGGGGCTGCGGTACCCAGCAGATACAGCACTCTCGACATGCCGACATCCTCTCAGCTCAGAACGGTCATGCGCCGAGCTTCTGCTCGGTACCGTCAGAACACCAACGACCAACGGGAGTTCTGGTGGCCGTCAGCCCAGACAGCGTCGCGGCGCGCATCAAGACCAGGCGCCTCCTGCGGAACCTCACCCAGCGAGAACTCGCGGGCCTCTCGCAGGTCTCATACAGCTCGATGTGCCAGATCGAGCAGGGCGCCCGCCAACCAAGCGCGTCGGTGCTCGCCGCCCTGGCGCGCGCACTGCGGGTCGATGTCCTCGACCTTTCTGCCGGACCAGGCTCCGACGATCTGGATCGCGACGAGGTGGAAGGCCTGGTCCGCCCGATCCGTGCAGCGCTCGACCTGCACGACCTCGGCGCTGACCCAGAGATCCGCCCCCGCCCGGCGACCGAACTCATCCAGCACGCTGACCAGCTCTGCAGGGCCGTCCGCGACGGACACCTGCGAGCGGTTGCCGGGCAGCTGCCGGGCCTCCTGGAGGAACTGACCACCGCCGTCCATCTCACCGGCTCACCGCGCCTGTTCAGCGCTCTGGCCACCGGCTACCGCTCCGCCTACGATGTCGCCGCCAAGGTCGGCTATCACGACCTGGCCGGCACAGCCCTGGACCGCATGGCCTGGGCAGCCGAGCGAGGCTCGGACCCGGCCGCCGCAGGTGTGCAGCACTATCTCCGGTCCGTGATCCACCTCCGAGCCGGGAGCTATCGGACCGGCCTGCGGATCGCGGAGGCCGGTCTGCGCACGGCTGCACTGGCCGACGTAGGCGGCACCCGCACCGCTGTCACTGGGCAGATCCACCTCAGCGCCGCTCTCCTCGCTGGCCGCTACGGGCAGTCGGACTCCGCCACCGAGCACCTCGCCGAGGCCCGTCGGATCGCGGCCGGGTGCGGCACCTACACGGAGCAGACTCTCGTCTTCGGCACCACGAACGTCGGCGTGCACACGGTCTCTACGCTGGTTGACCAGCAGCTATATCGCGAGGCTCTGGCCACTGCCCGCACGGTGGACGTCCCCGCCGACTGGCCGGCCTCCAGGGCGGCCCGACATCACACCGATGTGGCCCGGGCCCAGCTCTGGACCGGCCACCCGGACGCCGCATTCCGCCGCCTGCTCGCCGCCCGGCAGCTTGCCCCGCAGCCCACTCGGTTCAACCTGGCCGTGCGCGAGGTGCTGTCGGGGGTGATCCGCTCGCGCCGCACCATTCCGGCAGCGGTGACCCAGTACGCATCCTGGATTGGACTCTGACGGACTATCACACAGCTGTGATAGTTCGCCCCCCTCGTAGCGCCGATGCTGGTCATGTAGGCACCCACCGACTCTTGGGACCACCACATGACCATCATCGAGCACATGGCGTTACCTGCCTGGATGCCGCCTGCGAGCACAGTCACCCCGGTGGCGGCCGGAACTGATTGGGATGCCGTCGCCGTGCCGCAGACCCCAGGGCTGGCCGTGCTGGCCATGCTCGCTGCGATGCCTGGCACTCCGTCCGGCCCGGTCATCTGGGCGACCAGCAATGACCGGCACCCGCGGCTGTACTTCCTCGTCGCCCCCGGCTGCGGGTTGGACCTGCGCGGAACTCCGGGGCGGCTGCTGGGGGCGGGATCGTTCGTAGTGGTCCCGGGCGCGGGGCTGATCGATCCGCCTGGCGTGTACTGGCTCGTGCCTCCGCACCCGGACCGGCCGGGCGAGTTGACCGATCCGGCTGTTCTGGCGACCCTGCTTCGGCATGTCGAGGCCGCAGTGTGGGTCACCTACGCCGGACGCGAGGTGCTGGTCACCACCGCCCAGTCCGTAGGTGCGGCGTGCCTGCACTGCCACTCCGAGCAGGTGCCCCTGCACCCTGGCCCGACGATCACCACCCGACTAGATGTCGGAGTGGTCCGCGACACTGCCAGCGCGCTGTGCACCCCGTGCGTGGCAAACGAACGGCGCACGGAGTGACTCCGGAGGAGCGGTTCATCGTGGAGAAGTTGGACGCGGACGAGGAAGGCCGGCCGGGCTGGGGGCTACGCGACCAGGAGACCGGCGAACTGGTCCTGGCAGGTGGCGAGACCGACCGGTATGGCACCCCCGAAACAGCCCGGATGCACATCCAGAGCCACTGGTACCACACCATTCGAGGTGAGGACATCGCGCGCCACCTGGCCGCCGCAGCCCACATCGACCAGTTCGAGACCGACGCCGCGCGCCGCCGCAACGGCGGACTGGGAGTGCCAGCCCGCGAGTTGCTGCAGCCGCCGAGTGGCCGGGCCTGGTACGCCGTCGCTCGCCCGGAAGCCACCGATGGCTGACCGGTACGAGCCCCGCCAACTGCCGCCGGTGGGCGCGGCCCCAGCCCTCTGGGGCGCGTGGAACCTCACACAGGAGGACTGGGTCCGGACGCCCGGACCGGACCGCCGACCGGAGTGGTTCACGTCCGAGGACCGGGTCCACACCTGGGCCACCCAGGAGACCACCGCCTCGAGGAGCAGGTCATGAGCGGCACCGTCCACCCGAGCGACGCCGGGGGCTGGCACTCCGGCCGGCGCAGTACCCGCGGGCCGACCCGCACGCACCCGCGGCTGCCGCTACGGCACCCGTGTGAGCCGCAACCCGACGACCAGGAGGACACCACCGTGCTGATGAACGGTCAGCGCGACCCCAGCCAGCCCCGCCCGGACGGCAGCCCCTCGGCCCCGCCCGCCGGCCCGGCCCAACCGACACCACCGACGCAGCCACCCGCCGACTGAAGCACCTAGGTCAGCGCGGGTAGAGCAACTGCCAGGGCTCGACACCCAGGGCCAGTGCCACCGCGGTGATCCGGTCGAGGGACATGGCCACCGACCCGACCTCGTACGTACTCATCGTCCGCCGGTCAACGCCCACAGCCTCGCCGAGCTGGTCCTGAGAAAGACGTCGCGCCTCCCGCAGTGCCCGGATAGCCTCACCGACACGTCGGCGCTCAGCCAGCTGGTGGTCGGTGGGCGGATGGGCATACACACCACGACCCTGGACGGCACAAGATCAAGAGTCTGTACAGTCCCATTGGCACATTCTCGGACACATGTTCGGTATCATTTCCCTACCGTCGGCCTGGGGGGCCAAAGTTCCGGAGCACCCTGTGAGCACGCCCCACCCGCCTGGCTACACCCTCGGCCAACCGTTCGACTTGATGGCGGCCTCCGCCGACCTCATCGCGGTCAGCACGGTGCTCCAGACCCTCACCCACCAGGACGACGGCAGCCCCGCGTCAACCCAAGCCATCAGGGACGCGCGACGCCTGGCCGACCGGCTGTCCGCGCGCATTCGCAAGCACCAGGCCGACTGACCGGGCCGGGCAGCGCGTCACGCCTGCCCGGCCTCCTGCTGTGCCCACCAGTACCCAAGCTGCGCCAGCGAGTTCGAGCCAGACGCCCGCCGGAGCTCCGCCAGCTCGGCATTCACTGTACGGTCGCTGACGTTCAGGCTCGCCGCGATGCTCGCCTGCGGGGCGCCGGCCACGATCTGCTGCATGATGCTCCGCTGACGCTCGGTCACCTCGGCGCTCTCGGCCGGGCCCATATCCCCGCGCCAGGGAGTAGCTCGCTCCCAGTCCCTGTCGAACATCGCGGCGGCGTACAGCACCACTCCAAGGTCGTGCAGGATCAGGGCGCGCAGTCCGTCCTGGCCGGGCAGTAGGGGAGTGTGATCGGCTAGCACGGCGATCCGCCGGTCCACGATGATCGCTCGGAGGAACCTCTCGTTGAGAGTTCTCACGTTCCCGCCGGCCCCGGTGATCCGGCGGACGTACCCGGCGGTCGGCTCGTGGCTGCGGCACTCGGCCCGGTAGATGGTGCGCATCGCGACGCCCCGCTCAAGGGCGGCCAGGTCCCGGGGGATCGCCATGTCGAGGGTCTCCGGGCTGCGGGGGCCGGTCGGCTGAGCTGTCTGGAGCTCCTCGGTGCAGGCGGCGACGATCTGGGACAGCCTGGCGTTGACGGCCTCCATCCCCTCGACGTACTCGATGGCGCCCTGGACGAGCTGCGGCGCGCCCCGCTGGTACGCCATCGCGAGCGGCCGGAGCACCTCCGGGAGGCTGGCCGCCGCAGTCATCGCGGTGCTGACCTGGCGGTAAATCAGCTCTCGGCGCTCGGCCGCGACTTCGAGTGGGTCGCGGACTACGTAGTAGTCCCCGGGGCCAGGCGGATGCGGATGGGGTAGCGCCAGGCCATAGTCGAGGAGGTCGCGGAGGGCTTCGTCGTGCCCTTCGGGGCAGGGGTGGCCGTGTGCAAGGGCAACGTAGAGGGCCTGTGCCTGCGGACTGAGGATGGTCGAGCCAAGTCCTTGCAGGTGGGCGGCAGTTGACATGCCGAAAGTCTATCACTGCGGGTTTCCGCACTTCGGAAACCCGCAACCCCAAAGGGTTGAATCCTCAACCGCGAGTCGCAAGACTGTTCGTGCGGGCTCCGAGGTCCTACCGCATCCAACTCCGCGTCAAACCCGCTGCTCAGCCCGCCCATCCAACTCACCCCAGAAGGGGGATACCGCGTGACGAAGCTCAGAGCACTCGCCGCTGTCGCCGCCCTCGCCGCCGCCCTCATGGCCGGCGCCACCACCGCATCCGCTGGCCCCGACACCGGCTGGGATCTCGTCACCCCCGGGTCGAGCCCTTCCCCCAGCCCCTCCGTCACTGCCACCACCATGGGCAGCGACACCGGCTGGGACTAGGGCCAGCAAGCCCGGTCGGCCGGCTCAATCGCCGTGGCCGACCGGGCCCCTGACGCCCGCCGTTCAGTGCCCGCCGCATACGGGCGCTGGACGACGGGAACTTGGGTCAGCAGGATCGCCATCGCTGTCGGAGGCGTGTCGGCATCCTACTGACCCTCGAAGCCGCCCCGTACCCCCCGTGTGGAGGGTTCGGGGCGGCTTCTTCGTGCCTGCCCGCAGGCACACCCAGGGAGTGGCCAGGGAGGGAAATCCTCCCCAGGGAGTCTCCGGGGAGGATTCACATGGGGAAGCCCGAGGAGCCATGAGGAACTCTGAGGAATGCATACTCCCAGTTCAGAGCCATGTCGATCAGCACTCGATGACGTTGACCGCGAGGCCGCCGCGCGAGGTCTCCTTGTACTTGACCTTCATGTCGGCGCCGGTCTCCTTCATGGTCTTGATGGCCTTGTCGAGGGAGACGTGGTGCCGGCCGTCGCCACGGAGCGCCATCCGGGCGGCGGTGACGGCCTTCACGGAGGCCATGCCGTTGCGCTCGATGCAGGGGATCTGGACCAGGCCGCCGACCGGGTCGCAGGTGAGGCCGAGGTTGTGCTCGATGCCGATCTCGGCGGCGTTCTCGACCTGCTCGGGGGTGCCGCCGAGGACCTCGGCGAGGCCGCCGGCGGCCATCGAGCAGGCGGAGCCGACCTCGCCCTGGCAGCCGACCTCGGCGCCGGAGATGGAGGCGTTCTCCTTGAAGAGCATGCCGATCGCACCGGCCGCGAGCAGGAAGCGGACGATGCCGTCCTCGTCGGCGCCGGGGATGAAGTTGGTGAAGTAGTGCAGGACGGCGGGGATGATGCCGGCCGCGCCGTTGGTGGGGGCGGTGACCACTCGCTGGCCGGAGGCGTTCTCCTCGTTGACGGCCATCGCGTAGAGGGTGACCCACTCCATCGCGTTGGCCGGGCCGATGCCCTCGGCGCGCATGGCGCGGGCGCCGGAGGCGGCCCGACGACGGACCTTCAGGCCGCCCGGCAGGATTCCCTCGCGGCTCATGCCGGCCGCGACGCACTCCTGCATGACGCGCCAGATCTCCAGCAGCCCGGCCCGGATCTCGGCCTCGCTGCGCCACGCCTTCTCGTTCTCCAGCATCAGGCCGGAGATGGACAGGCCGGTCTCGCGGGTGAGCCGGAGCAGCTGGTCGCCGGTGCGGAAGGGGTAGCGCAGCGCGGTGTCGTCGGGGACCACCCGGTCGGCGCCGATCGCGTCCTCGTCGACCACGAAGCCGCCGCCGACGGAGTAGTAGGTCTTCGACAGCAGCTCGGTGCCGTCGGCGTCGAAGGCCCACAGCGTCATGCCGTTGGCGTGGTACGGCAGCGAGCGGCGGCGGTGCAGGATCAGCTGGGTGTCGGGGTCGAAGGCGATGTCCTGCACCCCGAGCAGGCTCAGCCGCTTCTCGGCCTTGATCCGGTCCACGTCCACGTCGGCCTGGTCGACGTCGACCGTGCGGGGGGAGTTGCCCTCCAGGCCGAGCAGGACGGCCTTCGGGGTGCCGTGGCCGTGCCCGGTGGCGCCGAGCGAGCCGAACAGCTCGGCGCGGATGCCGGTCGTCTGCGCCAGCAGGCTCTCGGACTTCAGGCGACGGGCGAACATCCGGGCCGCACGCATCGGTCCGACGGTGTGCGAGCTGGAGGGGCCGATACCGATGGAGAAGAGGTCGAACACGCTGAGGGCCACGGGGTGACGTCCTTGTCTGGTCTCGTGGAGTGGAGGGTGGCACTCCGTCGGGTGGACGGACGCGCAACGCCGGGCATGGGACGGGGCACCGCCTCACTGTCCAGTGTGCGCGGTGCCCCGGGTGACCGGGAGGTGTGGCGGGTGTCGCCTGTCACACCTCCCGGCGAAGAACTGCCTACAGCTCGGGGTAGAGCGGGTACTTCGTGGCCAGCGCGGTGACCCGGGCCTTCAGCGACGCGGCCTTGGCCTCGTCGAAGGTGGGCAGCAGGGCCTCGGCGATGACGTCGGCGACCTCGCGGAAGTCCTCGACCTGGAAGCCGCGGGTGGCGAGCGCCGGGGTGCCGATCCGCAGGCCGGAGGTGACCATCGGCGGGCGCGGGTCGTTCGGGACCGCGTTGCGGTTGACCGTGATGCCGACCTCGTGGAGGCGGTCCTCGGCCTGCTGGCCGTCGAGCTGGCTGTTGCGCAGGTCGACCAGGACCAGGTGCACGTCGGTGCCGCCGGACAGCACCGAGACGCCGGCCGCGGTCGCGTCGTCCTGCAGCAGGCGCTCGGCGAGCAGCTTCGCGCCGTCCAGGGTGCGCTGCTGACGGTCCTTGAAGTCCTCGGAGGCGGCGATCTTGAAGGAGACGGCCTTGGCCGCGATCACGTGCTCCAGCGGGCCGCCCTGGAAGCCGGGGAAGACCGAGGAGTTCAGCTTCTTGGCGAACTCCTGCTTCGCCAGGATGATGCCGCCGCGGGGGCCGCCGAGCGTCTTGTGCGTGGTGGAGGTGACCACGTCCGCGTACTCGACCGGGTTCGGGTGCAGACCGGCGGCGACCAGGCCCGCGAAGTGGGCCATGTCGACCCAGAGGTAGGCCTCGACCTCGTCGGCGATCCGGCGGAACTCGGCGAAGTCCAGCTGGCGCGGGTAGGCGGACCAGCCCGCGATGATCACCTTGGGGCGGTGCTCCTTGGCGAGGCGCTCGACCTCGGCCATGTCGACCAGGCCGGCCGAGTCGACGTGGTACGCGACCACGTTGAACTGCTTGCCGGAGAAGTTCAGTCGCATGCCGTGGGTCAGGTGGCCGCCGTGCGCCAGGTCCAGGCCCAGGATGGTGTCACCGGGCTGGGCGATCGCGAAGAGGGCGGCCTGGTTGGCGGAGGCGCCGGAGTGCGGCTGCACGTTGGCGTACTCGGCGCCGAACAGCTCCTTGACCCGGTCGATGGCGATCTGCTCGGCCACGTCGACGTGCTCGCAGCCACCGTAGTAGCGGCGGCCGGGGTAGCCCTCGGCGTACTTGTTGGTGAGGACCGAACCCTGTGCCTCCATCACCGCGACGGGCGCGAAGTTCTCGGAGGCGATCATCTCGAGGGTGGTCTGCTGGCGGTGCAGCTCGGCGTCGACCGCGGCGGCGATCTCGGGGTCGAGCGCGTGCAGGGACTGGTTAAGAACCGTCATGTCAGGGTCTTCCCGTGGGGCGGTGCGGGCAGTGGACCAAGGGAGAGAGCCGGCCGCCGCGCKGCGGCCGGCCCCCCGTCAACCAGTGGTTCAGGCCTTGATGAAGGCGTCGTACTCGGCGGCCGAGAGCAGCTTGTCGGTCGCCTCGACCTTGACCTTGAAGAGCCAGGCGTCCCCGAACGGCGAGGAGTTGACCAGGGCCGGGTCGTCGATGACGGCCTGGTTGATCTCGGTCACCTCGCCGGTGACGGGGGAGTACAGGTCGCTGACCGACTTGGTGGACTCGAGCTCGCCACAGTCCTCACCCGCGGTGACGGTGGCACCGACCTCGGGGAGCTGGACGTAGACGATGTCGCCGAGGGCGTCAGCCGCGTGCGCGGTGATGCCGACCGTCGAGACACCGTCCACGGCCTCGGTCAGCCACTCGTGCTCCTCGGTGTACTGCAGGTTCGTGGGGTTGCTCATGGCGTCATTCTCCAGGATCGCAAGAGGGTAGGGCGAAGCCGTCCGCTGTGCGGACCGGTCTGAAAGGGGGTCAGGATCAGCGGGCGCGCTTGTAGAACGGCAGCGCAACGACCTCGACCGGCTCGTGCTTGCCGCGCACGTCGACGGCCACCGCGGTGCCGGGGGCGGCGTGCGCCGCGTCCACGTACGCGATGGCGATCGGCTTGCCCAGGGTGGGGGACGGGGCACCCGAGGTGATCCGCCCGATCGGGGTGCCGTCCGTGCTGACCACGTCGTACTCGGCGCGCGGGACGCGCTTGCCCTCGGAGACCAGGCCGACCAGCTTGCGCGGCGGGTTGGCCTCGGCCTGCGCGGCGGCGGCCTCCAGGGCCTTGCGGCCGACGAACTGACCGTCGTTGGTGGTCTTGTCGAAGCGGACCACCCGGCCCAGGCCGGCGTCGAACGGGGTCAGGTCGGTGGAGAGCTCGTGCCCGTAGAGCGGCATGCCGGCCTCCAGGCGGAGGGTGTCGCGGCAGGACAGGCCGGCCGGGACCAGGCCGACGGGGGTGCCGGCCTCGGTCAGCGCGTTCCACAGGTGCTCGGCGTCGGCCGGGGCGCAGAAGACCTCGAAGCCGTCCTCGCCGGTGTAGCCGGTGCGGGCCAGCCAGACCTCGCGGTCCGCGACGGTGGCGGGCAGCAGCGCGTAGTACTTGAGGCCGGGCAGGTCGGCGTCGGTGACCGAGGCCAGGATGCCGTTGGCCTCCGGGCCCTGGACCGCGATCAGCGCGTAGGCGTCCCGGTCGTCCCGGACCACCGCGTCGAAGCCGGCCGCGCGCTCGGTCAGCGCGTCCAGCACCACCTGGGCGTTCGAGGCGTTGGCGACCACCATGTACTCGGTCTCGCCGGTGCGGTAGACGATCAGGTCGTCCAGGATGCCGCCGTCCTCGCGGCAGATCATCGTGTAGCGGGCGCGCAGCACGCCGAGCGCGGAGATGAAGCCGACCAGCGCGTGGTCCAGCAGCTCACCGGCCTGCGGGCCCGTCACGGTGATCTCGCCCATGTGCGAGAGGTCGAAGAGACCGGCCTTGGTGCGGACCGCGAGGTGTTCCTCACGCTCGCTGCCGTAGCGGAGCGGCATGTCCCAGCCGGCGAAGTCGGTCATGGTCGCGCCGAGCGAACGGTGCAGCGCGTCGAGCGCGGTGAGGCGAGGGGACATGGTGACTGGACTCCTTGGCAGCAAACGGGCATGCAGGGGTGGAGTCTCCCCGTCTGTCGTCACAACCTGAGAGCTTCACCGCTCATCCAAGGATGGCGGCTTGCACCGTGGGTGGGCGCACGGCGCGGCCGTGTCCACTTTCCAGATCTGCCTCGCCCGGGCGGTAGGGGTGCCTGAGAGATTCCGGGGAGGACTTGCTCCTTCGGCGCCGGCCTGTGCCACGAGGGCAGTCCGGACTCTCCCGCGCGGGTTCGAGCGGCCAGTGTGAAGTTGTGGGCGGGGTCATCATGGCACGAGTCGGTACCCCGGGGGGAGGGGGCCCCGACCGCTACGCTTTCGCAGCACAGACCTAGAGGGGCGGTACCAGAGGGCGATGGGTTACCCGGCGGGCGACACAGGGGCACAGGCGTGGGCCGAGCCGGGCACGGCGCCGCCCGGCGGCAGCTGGCCGGTCAACGAGCTGGAGCAGGTGCTGACCGCCGCACTCGGCGACCCGGGCGCGACGCCCCGGGTGATCGAGGTGCTGGCGCGCAGTCAGATCTGGATCCCGCTCCCCGCCGGGGCGGACCCGCAGGGCAGCGGTCTCGATCTGCCCACGATCGAGCTGGCGGGCTCCCCGTACGTCCCGGTCTTCTCCTCGCAGGAGACCTTCCTGCAGCAGGCGCCGGGCCTGGCCTGTGCGGTCGCACCGGCCTGGGAGTTCGCCCGGGGGCTGCCGCTCGGGGTCGGCATCGCGGTCAACCCGGAGGCGCCGGTGGGTATCCCGGTGCCGCCGGAGGGGGTCGGCGAGCTGCGCCGGGGGCCGCAGGGCGAGCGCTGGGAGCAGCAGCCGGACGGAGCCAGGGTGGCCCTGCGGGAGCCGGAGCCGGCCGAGGAGCCGTACGCCTTCCTGGGTGCCGCGATCACCGAACTGGCGGAGCTGCCAGGTGTACTGACGGCCCGTCGGGTGCTGGCCGGGGTGGAGCGGGACGCTCCGGTGCTGTTCATCGGGGTGCAGCTGGACGCCGGCTGGCCGGCCGACCCCGGGCAGGTGAACGAGGCGCTCGGCCGGGCGCTCGGAACCACCCCGCCGCCGTGGGGCGTCCATCTGGTGCTGCTGGATCTGGTGGCCGATCCGGTGGTGGAGTGGATGCTCACCCGGGTACGCCCCTTCTACGTGCGTTCCGGAGCGGTCCCCGGCTGATCCGACCGGTGACCCACCGGTACGGGGCGGCGGTATGACGGCTGTCGGGCCGGGCCAATAGGCTTCGCTCGGAGCCCAGGGCGGGACGGGCGGAAACGGGCGGAGCGAGGTATGAGCGCGGGAGCGACGGCAGACGGCGCGATCGAGCGCGCCCTCGGCGAGGTCGCGCCCGACCGCTTCGACGCCTACGAGCGGCTGCTGTACGCGCTTGCCGAGGGCCGGGTCTGGATGCTGCTGTGGCACGGCACCCCGGGCAGCCCGGACGCCCAGTACGGGAACATGGAGCTCGGCGGCCACGGCTACGCCCCCGCCGTCACCTCGCCCGAGCAGCTGGCCGCGAGTGGCTGGGCCCGCAGTCACGAGGTGATCTCGGGCCCGGAGATCGCCAACGCGCTGTACCGGACGCGCTGGGGCCTGTGGCTCAACCCGCACGTGCCCGGCGGTGGCGTCGGGGTGCCCTGGGCCGACCTGCGGCGGATCGCCGCCGGTCTGGACCGGCTGCCGGCCGGGCCGCTCCAGCTGTCCGAGCCGGTGGTCCAGGCGCCGCAGTTCTACGCCCAGCTGCAGCGCGAGGCGGCCGAGGTGCGCCCGGTCCGGGCGCTCCGGCAGGCCTGGGTGCGTCCGGCGCTCGGTGAGCCCTACCTGGCGATCGGTCTCGACCTGTACGACACCTCGCCGCCCGCCGTCGAGGCGGCCAGGGCGCTGGTGCAGCGTGCGGTGCCGCAGATCCCGGCTGGGCTGCCGGTCTCCACCGTGGTGCTGGCCGACGAGTGGGACCCGGTGGCGCTGTGGATGCGCGCCTTCGCCCGCCCGTTCTTCGACCGGGAGGCCCGACCGTACCCTGCCCAGGGGTACTGGCCGCAC
This sequence comes from Kitasatospora sp. P5_F3, assembly GCF_054049135.1. Classification (NCBI taxonomy): domain Bacteria; kingdom Bacillati; phylum Actinomycetota; class Actinomycetes; order Kitasatosporales; family Streptomycetaceae; genus Kitasatospora; species Kitasatospora sp. P5_F3. Next base: position 69,600 of record NZ_JBFUMY010000002.1, read on the forward strand.
CAGCCCTGGCAGTGAAACCCCCTGCTCCGACAGGGTAGTTGGGGTACGTCCCGATTGTTCATCTACGCGCATCTTGACATACATGTAACAGCTGTGTGAAGAGCGTTATTCGGCAAGGTCACGAGTGCATGCGGACAGATCACAGTTGGGCATCCTTCGGTTGTCAGGTCTGGCGTATGGCAACCCGAATGCCAGAGAGTCTGCCCAAAGCGGTTCATGGGTTTGGCCGACCCGGTCCTGCAACTCCCTTGCTTTCCAGCATCCTTCGTACACCGCCGCATCAGCGGCCGGGCAGCACCGCACCGACGCACCAGCACCACCACCGCACCAGTACGCGACACCGGACCACCCTTCGGGCCCGGGCCCCACCGGGCCCGCCGCCCGTGCGTGTCCGGACCGTGGGCCGGCCACCGTCGGCGAGGGGAACGAACTGAGACATGAGCACTTCCACTGAGAGCACCACCGACGCTCCGCTGCCAACCGCAGTACCGGCCAAGCGGATCGAGGGCCGTTCACCAGGCCGGATCGCCTGGGACCGGCTCAAGCGCGACAAGGTCGCGTTGGCGGGCGGCGTCGTGGTGCTGCTGCTGATCCTGGCCGCGGTCTTCGCGCCGGTGCTCACCTCGCTGCTCGGTCATCCGGTCGACGAGCCGCACCCGGACCAGATCAACCCCGACCTGGGCCTGCCCAACGGCTCCTTCGGCGGTATGAGCGCGGACTACCTGTTCGGCGTGGACCCGACCTTCGGTCGCGACGTGTTCAGCCGGATCGTCTACGGCGCGCGCATCTCGCTGACCGTGGCCCTGCTCGCGGCCGCCGTCTCGGTGGTCATCGGCGTGCTGATGGGTGTCACGGCCGGGTACTTCGGCGGCTGGGTCGACGCCGTGATCAGCCGGGTGATGGACGTCCTGCTCGCCTTCCCGCAGCTGCTGTTCAGCATCTCGCTGGTGTCGGTGATGCCCAACTCCCTGCTGGGCCTCGACGGCAGCGGGGTCCGGATGGCGATCCTGGTGCTGGTGATCGGCTTCTTCGGCTGGCCCTACATCGGACGCATCGTCAGAGGCCAGGCGCTGTCACTGCGCGAACGGGAGTTCGTCGACGCGGCCCGCAGTCTCGGGGCCGGCCGGGTGCACATCCTGCTCCGGGAGCTGCTGCCCAACCTGGTGGCGCCGATCCTGGTGTACTCGACCCTGATCATCCCGACCAACATCCTCAGCGAGGCCGCACTGAGCTTCCTGGGCGCGGGCGTCAAGCCGCCGACCCCTTCCTGGGGCCAGATGCTCTCCGAGGCCACCAAGATCTACCAGGTCGATCCGACCTACATGGTGATCCCCGGCCTGGCGATCTTCGTCACCGTCCTCGCCTTCAACCTGTTCGGCGACGGACTGCGTGACGCGCTCGACCCCAAGGGCAACTGAGCCCCGAGGCGAGCACCAACTGCCCCATCCCGCAAGGCCGTCCGACCCCCATCGGCGGCCGGTCCACCACGCGGCCCACCCACTTGGGGGATCACAGCCCCCCGGCGGACCGCTCAGGCCCGCACTTCATCAGGAGGATCCGTACCCATGACGCGTAACAGGACGCTCGCCGCCGCCGCCCTGGTGGCAACGCTGGCCCTCACCGTCTCCGCCTGCGGCGGCTCGAAGGGCGGCGGCGCCGGCGACGGCGCCAGCACGTCCGCCTCGAAGGGTGGCTTCAACGCCGCTGTCGACAAGGTGCACAACCCCTCCGACAAGAAGGGCGGCACCCTCAACCTGTGGTCCAGCACGGACGTTGACTCGCTGGACCCGGGTCGTGCCTACTACGCCTCGGTGTGGAACTACGAGCGCTTCTACGCCCGTACGCTGCTCGCCTTCGACGGCAAGCCGGGCAAGGAGGGCCTGAAGCTCGTTCCGGACCTCGCCGCCGCGCAGCCGGAGATCGCCGCCGACGGCAAGACCTACACCTTCAAGCTGAAGAGCGGCCTGAAGTTCGAGGACGGCTCGCCGATCACCACCAAGGACATCAAATACGGCATCGAGCGCATCTTCGCGCAGGACGTCGTCGCCGGTGGTCCGACCTACCTGATCAACTCGCTGGACCAGGGCCAGGACTACAAGGGCCCCTACACCGACACGGACCCGAACAAGCTGGGTCTGAAGACGGTGGAGACCCCGGACGACACCACGATCGTCTTCCACCTGGCCAAGCCGGACTCCTCCTTCCCGTACCTGCTGGCGATGGGCTCGGCCTCGCCGGTGCCGCAGAAGCTGGACACCGGTGCCAAGTACGGTGACAAGCCGGTCTCCTCGGGCCCGTACAAGTTCAAGTCGGCCGAGCCGGGCAAGGGCTACGAGCTGGTCCGCAACGAGAACTGGGACCCGGCCAGCGACTCGTTCCGCAAGGCGCTGCCGGACGTCGTCAAGCTGACGATCACCACCAACGCCGACGACATGGACGCCCGCCAGCTGGACGGCACCGCCGACCTCGACTGGGCGCAGACCGGTCTCTCGCAGGCCGCCCAGGCCAAGGTCCTCACCGACCCGGCGCTGAAGGCCAACACGGACAACCCGTACAACGGCTTCATCCGCTTCATCGCGCTGGTCCCGGCGGTCGCGCCGTTCGACAACATCCACTGCCGCAAGGCCGTGATGTACGCGGCCGACACCACCGCGCTGCAGACCGCCCGTGGCGGCAACTCGGCCGGTTCGCTGTTCGGCTCGATGCTGCCCCCGAACATCCTCGGCTCGGACGACTACGACCCGTACGGCCTGACCAAGGGCAAGCCGGACGTCGAGAAGGCCAAGGCGGAGCTGAAGGAGTGTGGCAAGCCGGAGGGCTTCGCCACCACCATCGCCGTCCGTGGCAACAAGGCCAAGGAGGTCAACACGGCCGTCGCGCTGCAGACCGCCCTGAAGGCCATCAACGTCACGGTCAACGTCGAGCAGTACGACGGCAAGCTGCTGGCCTCGGTCGCCGGTTCGCCCGACACCGTCCACACCAAGGGCTACGGCCTGATCGTGGCCGGCTGGGGTGCGGACTACCCCGACGGCGCCGGCTACATGCAGCCGCTGATGGACAGCCGGTTCATCAGCAAGACCGGTAACAGCAACTACCCGGAGACCAAGGACCCGGAGGTCGACGCCTGGTTCGACCAGGCCGCGGCCGAGAAGGACCCGGCGAAGGCCGCCGAGATCTACAAGAAGATCAACCACAAGGTCGTGGACGGCGCGGTCTGGCTGCCGGTCGTCGCCGACAAGGCGCTGAACTACCGCAACCCGCGCCTGACCAACGTGTTCATCAACGACGCCTTCGGCGAGGTGGACTTCCAGGCCCTGGGTGTCTCCGACGGCAAGTGACCCAGCCCTGATCCCCGCTTCCGTAGTTCGCTCAGCTAGTCCGAAGGGCAGGTGAAGGCTCCGCCGGGGCCGGTCGGAACTCCTACAGGGGTTCCGGCCGGCGCCCGGCGGGGTCGACCGCAATGCTCGTGTATTTCATCCGACGGCTCGTCAATGTCGTCGCCATGCTGCTGGTGGTCTCCGCGGTCACCTTCGGCATCTTCTTCATGGTGCCGAAGCTCACCGGTACCGACCCGGCGCTGTACTACGTCGGCAAGATCGCCGACCACGCCGCGGTCGAGGGTGTCCGGCACAAGATGGGCCTCGACAAGCCGATCATCGAGCAGTTCTACCTGTTCCTGAAGGGCCTGTTCGCCGGGCGCGACTACAGCACCGGCGTCGACATCACACACTGCGCCGCCCCGTGCTTCGGGTACTCCTTCAAGACCGAGCAGGAGGTCTGGCCGGTACTGCTGGACCGGCTCGGGGTCACCGCCTCGCTGGCCGCCGGCGCCTCCGTGCTCTGGCTGGTCTTCGGCACCGCGACCGGTGTGGTCTCGGCGCTCAAGCGCCGCACCCTGCTGGACCGGATCACCATGACCACCGCCCTGGCCGGGGTCTCGCTGCCGATCTACTTCACCGGCATGCTGGCCAGCGCGATCTTCGTCTACCAGCTCGGCTGGTTCCCGCACGACTACGTCGAGTTGGGCGCCGACCCGGTCGCCTGGGCGCAGAACCTGATTCTGCCCTGGATCACCCTCGCCTTCCTGTACGCCGCGACGTACGCCCGGCTCACCCGGGCCACGCTGCTGGACGTGCTCGGCGAGGACTACATCCGAACCGCGCGGGCCAAGGGCCTGAGCGAGCGGACGGTGATCGGCAAGCACGCCATGCGCTCCACGCTGACCCCCATCCTCACGGTGTTCGGAATGGACCTCGGCGGTCTGATCGGTGGCGCGGTGCTCACCGAGTCCACCTTCAACTTCCGTGGTCTGGGCTACGAGGCGGTCTACTCGATCGCCTCCAGCGACCTTCCGGTGATCATGGGTGTGACCCTCTTCGCCGGCTTCTTCATCATCCTGGCGAACCTCCTGGTTGACGTGATGTACGCCGTGGTCGACCCTCGGGTGAGGCTGACATGAGCAAGAACACCACCTTCGTCCCCGCCCAGCGTGACGGGGCTCCCGAGGGCTTCCTCACGGTCCGCGACCTGCGGGTGCACTTCCCCACCGACGACGGTCTGGTCAAGTCCGTCGACGGGCTCAACTTCTCCCTGGAGAAGGGCAAGACGCTCGGTATCGTCGGCGAGTCCGGCTCCGGGAAGTCCGTCACCTCGCTCTCCATCATGGGTCTGCACCGCACCGGAACGAAGCGCGGCGCACCCAAGATCACCGGTGAAGTCTGGCTGGACGGCGAGGAGTTGGTCAGCGCCGACCCCGAGCGGGTGCGGCAGCTGCGGGGCCAGAAGATGGCGATGATCTTCCAGGACCCGCTGACCGCGATGCACCCGTACTACTCGGTCGGCGCCCAGATCGTCGAGGGCTACCGGGCCCACCATCCGGGCGCCTCGAAGAAGGAAGCCCGCACCCGGGCGATCGAGATGCTCGACCGGGTCGGCATCCCGCAGCCGGACAAGCGGGTGGACTCCTACCCGCACGAGTTCTCCGGCGGTATGCGGCAGCGCGCGATGATCGCGATGGCACTGGTCAACGACCCCTCGCTGCTGATCGCCGACGAGCCCACCACCGCGCTGGACGTCACCGTCCAGGCGCAGATCCTGGACCTGATCCGGGACCTGCAGAAGGAGTTCGGCTCCGCGGTCATCATCATCACCCACGACCTGGGTGTGGTGGCCGAGCTGGCCGACGACATCCTGGTGATGTACGGCGGCAAGTGCATCGAGCGCGGCCCGGCGGCCTCGCTGTTCGAGTCCCCTGAACACCCCTACACCTGGGGCCTGTTGGGCTCGATGCCGAGGCTGGACCGGCCGCTGCAGGACCGCCTGATCCCGGTCAAGGGCACCCCGCCCAGCCTGATCAACGTGCCGTCCGGCTGCGCCTTCCACCCGCGCTGCCCGTACGCCGGGCTCACGGGCGGTCGGTCCGACACGGATGTCCCGACCCTGGCCGAGGCCGGCCCCGGGCACCACGCCGCCTGCCACCTGCCGATCGCCGACCGGCACCGGATCTTCACCGACGAGATCGCGCCCCGGCTGTGAGCACGTACCACCCCTCAGGAGAAGACCCCATGACGGACAGTCAGACGGCGACGGTTCCCTCGCCTTCCCCGGCCTCCGACCGTGAGCCGCTGCTCCGGGTCTCCGGACTGACCCGGCACTTCCCGATCACCAAGGGGCTGTTCGGCCGTCAGAGCGGCGCGGTCCGGGCAGTGGACGGGATCGACTTCGAGGTCCGGGCCGGCGAGACCCTCGGCGTGGTGGGCGAGTCCGGCTGCGGCAAGTCGACGATGGGCCGGCTGGTCACCCGGCTGGACGAACCCACCTCCGGCAAGATCGAGTTCGACGGCAAGGACATCACCCATCTCGGTGTCGCGGGGATGCGCCCGCTCCGCCGGGACATCCAGATGATCTTCCAGGACCCGTACTCCTCGCTGAACCCCCGGCACACCGTCGGCAGCATCGTCGGCGCGCCGTTCAAGCTGCAGAAGGTCGCCACCGAGCACGGCGTCAAGCGCGCCGTGCAGGACCTGCTGGAGCTCTGCGGCCTCAGCCCCGAGCACTACAACCGCTACCCGCACGAGTTCTCCGGCGGGCAGCGGCAGCGGATCGGGATCGCCCGGGCACTCGCCCTCAAGCCGAAGATGATCGTCGCCGACGAGCCGGTCTCCGCGCTCGACGTGTCGATCCAGGCCCAGGTGGTGAACCTGCTCGACGACCTGCAGAAGGAACTCGGCCTGACCTACCTGATCATCGCGCACGACCTCTCGGTGGTCCGGCACGTCTCCGACCGGGTCGCGGTGATGTACCTCGGCAAGGTGGTGGAGATCGCCGACCGGGACGCGCTGTACGCGTCGCCGATGCACCCGTACACCAACGCGCTGATGTCGGCCGTGCCGACGCCCGACCCGCGGCGCAAGCAGCAGCGTGAGCGGATCCTGCTCACCGGTGACGTGCCGTCGCCGATCAACCCGCCCAGCGGGTGCCGGTTCCGGACCCGCTGCTGGAAGGCCCAGGACATCTGCGCCAGCCAGGAGCCGCCGCTGGCCGCGCCCAAGGCGGGGCACCAGGTGGCGTGCCACTTCCCGGAGAACGCCGTTTAGTCTGCGACCGAGCTCAGCCTTCTACGGGTCCAGGGGCTCGGGGAACTGCGAAAGTGCCTGACCATTTACGGACGGATCACCTGGTCCGAGGTCGGCGTCGCAGTTCCCCGAGCCCCTGGGTCGTAGATGGCCGAGGCCCTGCCAGACTGTCCCGTGGCACGGCCGGTGACGGTCGATGAGGGGCAGCAGTGGTGGAGTTCGCGGAGTTCGAGCGCAGTGGGTGGGCGCGCCGCAGTGGTACGTACGACGACGGGTTCGGCGCGATGACGGCCGGGCTGCATGCCAGGCTGCTGGCCGAGGCGGATCTGCGGCCGGGGGTCCGGCTGCTCGAAGTTGGGTGCGGCACCGGTCGGTTGGCGTTGTCGGCGATCGAGCTGGGCGCCGAGGTGGTGGCCACCGACGCGGTGCCGGAGATGGTGGCCGAGGCCGGCCGGGTGCTGCCGAAGGTGCTGCGGGCCGAGCTGCCGGGGCTGCCGTTCGGGGCGGACGAGTTCGACTGCTCGGTCGGGGCGTTCGTGATCAACCACGTGCCCGACCCGGAGGCGGCGGTCCGTGACCTGGCCCGGGTGGTCGTCCCCGGGGGCAGGGTGGTGCTCTCCTGCTGGGACGCCCTGACGGCCAACCAGGCGCAGGGTGTCTTCTTCGACGCGGTCGCCCAGGCCGGTGCGGCCCGCCCGGCCGGGCTGCCGGAGAGCTCGCCGTTCGCGGCGTACGCGACGCCCGAACTCTTCGCCGGGCTGCTGCGCACCGGGGGCCTGACCGAGGTCGAGGTGCACCGGGTCGGCTGGACCCACCGGGTCGCGCCGGACCGCTGGTGGCGGGCCGTGCTGACCGGCACCGTGCTCACCTCCTCGCTGATCGAGGGTCAGGACGAGGGCACGGTCGGCCGGATCAAGGCCAGGTACGACGCCCTGACGGCCCGCTGGGCCGAGCCGGACGGCACGGTCGCGCTGCCGGTGGCAGCACTGGTCGCGGTAGGCCGGGCGGCGGGCTGACCGGCCGGTACCGGGGCGGCTGTACTCGTACGGGTGACCGGCGCGGTAAGAATTGACGGTGACTTCGCAACTTTTCGCCCCCGATGTGCAGCAGACCCTGGACCTGGTCGGCATCTTCGCCTTCGCCCTGTCCGGGGGTCTGCTGGCGGTCCGTAAGAACATGGACATCTTCGGCATCGGTGTGCTCGCCGAGGCGACCGCGCTGGGCGGCGGGGTGATGCGCGACCTGGTGATCGGGGCCACTCCGGTGGTGGCGTTCACCAACCTCGGGTACTTCCTCACCCCGCTGCTGGCCGCCCTGGTGGTGTTCTTCCTGCACCCCGAGGTGGAGCGGATCAACCGCGCCGTACAGACCCTGGACGCGCTCGGCCTCGGCCTGTTCTGCGTCACCGGCACCGCCAAGGCACACGACTACGGCCTGGGCGCGGTCCCCGCGATGGCGCTCGGGATGCTGACCGCGGCCGGCGGCGGGGTGATCCGGGACGTGCTGGCGCACGAGATGCCCGCGCTGCTGCGCTGGGACCGGGAGATCTACGCGGTGCCCGCGCTGGTCGGCTCGGCGATGGTGGTGGTGCTGATCGGCGCCGGGCAGCTCACCACCGCGACCGGTACGGCCTCGGCGCTGACCGCGTTCGTGCTGCGGATGCTGGCGCTCAGGTACGGCTGGCGGGCGCCGCGTGCTTGGCACCGCAACGGTTCTCGCACCAGCGAGGAGTAGGCGAGCCGCCGTAGGCGAGCGAGATCGCCTCGACGGTGCAGAGCAGTTCGGGCAGCAGCCGGCTGAGCTCGGCGATCGGGGCCACCCCGACCGGGGCGGACATCGAGCAGGCGGCGATCGCGGTGCCCTCGGGGCCGACCACCGGGGCGGCGATGCAGTTCACCGTCTCCTGGTACTCGGCCTGGTCGACCGCCCAGCCCTGGCGCTGCACGGCGGTCAGCTCGGCGCGGAACTCCTCGACGGTGCGGATGCTGGTGCTGGTCCTGGCCGGGAAGTCCTGGACGTCCAGAAAGGCCGTCAGCTGATCCTCCGGCAGATCCGCCAGCAGCACCTTGCCGACCGCGGTGGCGACCGCGGGGACGCGCTGGCCGATCCGGGCGGCCGGGTCCGACCAGGTGCCGGGCCGGTCGGGGTAGCGGCTCTGCACCTTGTCCAGGTAGAGCACCTCGCCGGCGTCCAGCACCGCGAGTTGCACGGTGTGCCCGTACCGGTCGTTCAGCGAGGCCAGGTACGGGGCGGCGACCTGGCGGACGTCGATCCCCGCCAGGGCCTGCTGGGCCAGCGAGAACAGCCGGCCGCCGAGCCGGTAGCGCTGGTCCGGCTGGCGGTCCACCAGGCCGTGTTCCTGCAGCGTGCGGAGCAGCCGGAGGGCGGTGGACTTGTGCACGCCGATCCGGGTGGCGGCCTGTTCCAGCGAGGCGGGCCCGTCGCCGAGCGAGGCCAGAATGGTCAGCGCCCGGTCCACCGTCTGCGACATTCCGCTCCGCCCCCTTGCCCGTTGAGTTGAGCCAGGAGGCTAACGGCGCGTTGCAGAGGGTGCAATGGCCAAATCGTGACCAGCAGGGCCCCTACACTTGTGCCGCTATGCCTTATCTCGACCACGCGGCCACCACTCCGATGCTGCCCGAGGCGATCGCCGCCATGAGCGCGCACCTCGGGGTGGTCGGCAATGCCTCCTCCCTGCACGCGGCCGGCCGCCGGGCCCGCCGGGTGGTCGAGGAGTCCCGCGAGTCGCTGGCCAGGTCGCTCGGTGCGCGGCCCAGCGAGATCGTGCTGACCGGTGGCGGCACCGAGTCCGACAACCTCGCCGTGAAGGGCCTGTACTGGGCCCGCCGGGACGCCGATCCGGCCCGCCGCCGGGTGCTGTGCAGCCCGGTCGAGCACCACGCGGTGCTGGACGCGGTGCACTGGCTCTCCGAGCACGAGGGCGCCGAGGTCGAGTACCTGCCGGTGGACGGCTACGGACGGGTGCACCCCGAGGCGCTCCGCGAGGCGATCGAGCGGGACCCGGCCTCGGTCGCCCTGGTCACCGTGATGTGGGCCAACAACGAGGTCGGCACCCTGCAGCCGATCCACGAACTCGTCGCGGTGGCGCAGGAGTTCGGCATCCCGATGCACGCCGACGCGGTGCAGGCGCTGGGCCAGGTGCCGGTCTCGTTCGCGGAGTCCGGGCTGGACGCGCTGACCGTCACCGGGCACAAGGTCGGCGGCCCGTACGGGGTCGGCGCGCTGCTGCTCGGCCGGGGCGTCACGCCGGTGCCGCTGCTGCACGGCGGTGGCCAGGAGCGCGATGTCCGCTCCGGGACGCTGGACGTGCCCGCCGCCGCCGGGTTCGCCGCCGCCGCCGAACTCGCGGTGCAGCGCCGGGCCGAGCACGCCGTGACGGTGGCCGCGCTCCGGGACGAGCTGGTCGCCGAGGTGCTCCGGGTGGTCCCTGACGCCGTGTTGAACGGCGATCCGGCGGCGGCCGGCCGACTGCCCGCCAACGCGCACTTCTCCTTCCCCGGCTGCGAGGGCGACGCGCTGCTGATGCTGCTGGACGCCCAGGGCATCGAGTGCTCCACCGGCTCGGCCTGCTCGGCCGGTGTGCCGCAGCCCAGCCACGTGCTGCTCGCGATGGGTGCCGACCCGCTGCTGGCCAGGGCCTCGCTCCGGTTCTCGCTGGGCCACACCTCGACCCGGGACGACGTGGCCGCGCTGGCCGCCGCGATCGGGCCTGCGGTACTCCGTGCTCGGAACGCCGGACTCGCCGCCGCCGCCCGTCGTTGAAACACGTACGCTTGTCGGCATCATGACTGACTTCCCCGGTGCTCCCGTGTCCCCTGGCAATGGCCGGCTCCGCGTGCTCGCGGCGATGTCCGGCGGCGTCGACTCGGCGGTGGCCGCCGCGCGGGCGGTGGAGGCCGGGCACGAGGTGACCGGTGTGCACCTGGCGCTGTCCTCGAACCCGCAGTCCTTCCGGACCGGCGCCCGGGGCTGCTGCACCATCGAGGACTCCCGGGACGCCCGCCGGGCCGCCGACGTGATCGGGATCCCGTTCTACGTCTGGGACCTGGCCGAGCGGTTCCGCGAGGACGTGATCGACGACTTCGTCGCCGAGTACGCGGCCGGCCGGACCCCGAACCCCTGCCTGCGCTGCAACGAGAAGATCAAGTTCGCCGCACTGCTGGACAAGGCGATCGCGCTCGGCTTCGACGCGGTCTGCACCGGGCACTACGCCCGGATCGTCGATCTCCCGTCCGGGGAGCGGCAGTTGCACCGCGCGGTGGACATGGCCAAGGACCAGTCCTACGTGCTCGGAGTGCTCGACGCGGACCAGCTCGCGCACTCGCTCTTCCCGCTCGGCGACACCACCAAGGACCTGGTCCGCACGGAGGCCGAGCAGCGCGGCCTGGCCGTCGCCAAGAAGCCGGACAGCCACGACATCTGCTTCATCGCCGACGGTGACACCCAGGGCTTCCTGGCCAAGCACCTCGGCACCGCCACCGGCGACATCGTGGACGCCGACGGCAGCAAGCTCGGCGAGCACGACGGGGCGTACGGCTTCACCATCGGCCAGCGCAAGGGCCTGCGGATCGGCACCCCGGCCGCCGACGGCAAGCCCCGCTACGTGCTCGACATCTCGCCGGTGAACAACACCGTCACGGTCGGCCCCGTCGAGGGCCTGGACGTGCTCGGCCTGACCGCGATCCGTCCGCGCTGGTGCGGGGAGGCCCCGGCCGGCCAGGGCTCGTACACCGCCCAGCTCCGGGCGCACGGCGAGGAGGTCCCGGTCACCGCCACGCTGACCGACGGCGAGCTGCACGTCCGGCTCGCCACCGCCGCCCGGGGGATCGCCCCCGGCCAGGCCGTGGTGCTGTACGACGGCACCCGGGTGCTCGGCTCGGCCACCATCGCGAGCACCGAACGGCGCCAGGTCAGCGCGTAACCAGGTGGGCCGAAGGCGGTGCACCTGGTAGACCTTGGGCACTATGAACATCACTGTTTTCTGTTCCGCGTACTCGCTCGACGAGAAGTACACCGCCCCCGCCGCCGAGTTCGCCCGCCTGCTCGGGGAGGGCGGGCACACCCTGGTCTGGGGCGGCTCGCACGCCGGGCTGATGGGGCTGCTGGCCGACGGGGTCAAGGAGGCCGGCGGGCGGCTGGTCGGGATCTCGGTGGAGTTCCTGGCGCACAAGACCTACGAAGGCGCCGACGAGCTGGTGATGGCGCGTGACCTGGCCGAGCGGAAGGCGCAGCTGCTGGCCCGGGCGGACGCCGTGGTGGTGCTGGTCGGCGGGCTCGGGACGCTGGACGAGATCACCGAGGTGCTGGAGCTGAAGAAGCACGCGCTGCACGACAAGCCGGTGGTGGTGCTCGACACCGAGGGCTTCTACGGCGGGCTGCGCACCCAGCTGGAGCGGATGGACACCGAGGGCTTCCTGCCCCGGCCGCTGGCCGAGCTGATCACCTTCGCGGCCGAACCGGCCGAGGCGCTGGCCCTGTTGGAGGAGAAGAACTGATGGGTGCTCACCTGATCACCGGAGCCGGCTCGGGCATCGGCGCGGTCGTCGCCGAGCGGCTGGCCGAACGCGGCGAGCAGCTCTGGCTGGTGGCCCGGGACGCCAAGCGCGGCGCCGAGCTGCGGGCCCGCTTCCCCGGCAGCCGGACGCTGGTCGGCAACCTGGCCGACCCGGCGAAGCTGTCCTGGGCGCTCGGCCAGCAGGAGCTGCCGATCGAGCTGGACTCGATCCTGCACATCGCGGGCGTGGTCCAGCTCGGCGAGATCGGCGACCTGCCGGTCAAGGCCTGGCAGGAGCAGCTGAACGTCAACCTGGTCGCGCCGGCCGAGCTCACCCGGCTGCTGCTGCCCTCGATCCGGCAGGCCCGGGGACATGTGGTCTTCGTCAACTCCGGGGCCGGCCTGCGGGCCGATGCCACCTGGGGGGCGTACGCCGCCACCAAGTTCGGGCTGCGGGCGCTGGCGGACGCGCTGCGGGCGGAGGAGCACGGGCACGGGGTACGGGTCACCTCGGTCTACCCCGGACGGACGGCCACCGCGATGCAGGTGAAGGTCCATCAGCAGGAGGGCAAGGAGTACGACCCGTCCCGCTGGATCGCGCCGGAGTCGGTCGCCACCGCGATCCTCACCGCGCTGGACCTGCCCCGGGACGCCGAGATCACCGAGATCACCGTCCGCCCGGGCGGCTGAGCAGGGTGCCGAGCCACGGGTGCCATAAGGTCGCCGGGTGAGCACTCAACTGGGTTTCCCCGAGCTGGTCGGCGCCGCGACCGGGATCGGTTCGCTGCCGGGTACGGACGCACGGGAGGCGGCGAAGACCGCCGTCGGCGCGTTGGAGTTGCTGCCGCACCTCCCCGAACTGCCCGCGCGGGGGCCCGGCGCGGACATGATCGGGCGCGGGGCCGGCCTGCTGGTCGAGCTGTTCGCGCAGACCGAGCCGAGCGGGTGGCGGTTCGCCGACCGGCCGGGGCGGGACACCAAGCGGGCGCACTCCTGGCTGGGCGAGGACCTGGACGCGCTGGAGGAGCACACCCAGGGGTACCGGGGTGCACTGAAGGTGCAGGCGGTCGGGCCGTGGACGCTGGCCGCCTCGATCGAACTGCGCAACGGCGAGAAGGCGTTGCGCGACCGGGGCGCCTGCCGGGGGATCGCCGAGTCGCTCACCGAGGGGCTGCGCCGGCACCTCGAGGACGTCCGGCGGCGGATCCCCGGCGCGCAGGTGGTGCTTCAGCTGGACGAGCCCTCGCTGCCCGCCGTGCTGGCCGGTGACGTGAAGACGGCCAGCGGCTTCCAACGGCTGCGGTCGGTGGACCGGCAGGTCGCCGAGGAGCTGCTGCGGGGCGTCATCTCGGCGCTGGACGCCCCCGTGCTGGTGCACAGTTGCGCGCCGGGTGTGCCGATCCCGCTGCTCCGCCGGGCCGGGGCGGCCGGGATTTCGCTGGACTTCGGCCTGCTGACGGAGCGTGATGACCAGGACCTGGGTGAAGCGGTCGAGGCCGGCACGATGATCCTCGCCGGTGTGGTGCCCTCCACCGACCAGGGAATGACAGACCCGGCCGGTAGTGTCCAGGGGGTCAGGACGTTGTGGCGCAGGTTGGGGCTGTCCCCGGAGCTGTTGGGCCGCCGGGTGCTGGTGACACCGACCTGCGGGTTGGCGGGGGCTTCGCCCGCGTACGCGCGGACGGCGCTGTCACTCAGCGCGAGGGCGGCGCAGAGCCTGGTGGACAACCCGGAGTAGACCGCGCCGATTTTTCACTGGAGGACGCGGTGGCGGTCGAGGGCTGGGAGGACGTTCCGGCGGAGGTGCGCAAGCAGCACGCGGAGCTGGCGGCCGAGGTCGAGGAGCACCGGGTCCGGTACTACGAGCAGGACGCGCCGACCGTCACGGACGCCGAGTTCGACCGCCTGATGCGGGAGTTGGAGGCGATCGAGGCCGAGCACCCGGTGCTGGTCACGCCCGACTCGCCGACCCAGAAGGTCGGCGGCGCGCCCACCGAGCAGTTCGCCGAGGTGGAGCACCGCGAGCGGCTGCTCAGCCTGGACAACGCGATGGACGACGAGGAGCTGGCCGCCTGGGCCGACCGGGTGGCTCGCGAGCTGGACGGCCTGGAGTACCACTACCTGTGCGAGCTCAAGGTGGACGGCCTGGCGGTCAACCTCACCTACGAGCACGGCCGGCTGGTGCAGGCCGCCACCCGGGGCACCGGCCGGGTCGGCGAAGACATCACCGCCAACGTCCGCACCATCAAGGAGATCCCGCACCAGCTGAAGGGGGATCACCTCCCCGCCCTGGTGGAGATCCGCGGCGAGGTCTACCTGCCGACCGAGGCGTTCGCCGAACTGAACGCCTCGCTGGCGGCGGAGAACGAGCGCCGCCAGGCGGTCAACGAGCAGCGCGAGCTGGAGGGCAAGCGCCCCGGCGCCCTGCTCAGGCTGTTCGCCAACCCCCGGAACGCGGCGGCCGGTTCACTCCGCCAGAAGGACCCGCTGGTCACCGCCTCCCGCCCGCTGCACATGGTGGTGCACGGCATCGGCGCCCGCGAGGGCTTCGACATCGACTGCCAGTCGCACGCCTACCAGCTGCTGCACGACTGGGGCCTGCCCACCGCCCGGCACAACCGGGTGGTGGGCACGCTGGACGAGGTGCGCGCCTTCATCGCGCAGTTCGGCGAGCAGCGGCACTCGGTCGAGCACGAGATCGACGGCGTGGTCGTCAAGGTGGACGAGATCCCGCTGCAGGGCCGGCTCGGCGCCACCTCCAAGTCGCCGCGCTGGGCGATCGCCTGGAAGTACCCGCCGGAGGAGGTCAACGGCCGGCTCGCCAAGATCGAGGTCGGCATCGGCCGCACCGGCCGGGCCACCCCGTACGCGGTGCTGGCCGAGCCGGTCAAGGTCGCGGGCTCGATGGTGCAGTACGCCACCCTGCACAACCAGGAGATCGTCAAGGCCAAGGGCGTGCTGATCGGCGACACCATCGTGCTGCGCAAGGCCGGGGACGTGATCCCGGAGATCCTCGGTCCGGTCGAGGACCTGCGGGACGGCTCCGAGCAGCCCTTCGAGATGCCGACACACTGCCCCGAGTGCGGCTCCGGGCTGCGCCCGATGAGCGAGGGAGACATCGACCTGCGCTGCCCGAACGCCCAGGGCTGCCCGGCCCAGATCCGGGAGCGGATCGCCTACCTCGGCGGCCGTGAGTCGCTGGACATCGAGGGGCTCGGGTACGTCGCCGCCACCGCGCTGACCCAGCCGCTGGAACCCAAGCAGCCCCCGGTCGGCAACGAGGGGGACATCTTCGGGCTGACCATCGATCAGCTGCTGCCGATCAGGGTCCGGGTGCTGGAGCCGAAGACCGGCATGCCCAAGCTGGACGACAGGACCGGCAAGGAGAAGGAGGTCTCCTTCTTCGCCAATCTCAAGGGCGAGCCGAAGAAATCGGCCACGGTGCTGCTGGAGAATCTGGACAAGGCCAGGGACCGGCCGCTCTGGCGCTTCCTGAACGGTCTGTCGATCCGTCACGTCGGCCCGGTCGCCGCTCAGGCGCTGGCCAGGGAGTTCCGTGACCTGGACCGGATCTTCGCCGCGACCGAGGAGGAGCTGGCCGCCGCCGAGGGGGTCGGCCCGGTCATCGCCAAGGCGATCAAGGAGTGGTACGAGGAGGAGTGGCACCGCGAGATCCTGGCGAAGTGGCGCGCCGCCGGCGTCCGCTTCGTCGAGGAGAGCGCCCAGGACGAGGGCCCCCGCCCGCTGGAGGGGCTCACCGTGGTGGTCACCGGCACGCTGGCCGGGCACACCAGGGACGGTGCCAAGGAGGCGCTGACCTCGCGCGGGGCCAAGGTGACCGGCTCGGTCTCGAAGAAGACCGACTTCGTGGTGGCCGGTGACAACCCCGGGTCGAAGTACGACAAGGCGGTACAGCTCGGGCTCGCGGTGCTGGACGACGCCGGGTTCGCCGTCCTGCTGGCGCAGGGGCCGGAGGCGGCCCGGGCCCACCTGGGGATCGAGCCGGCCGAGGAGAGCCCGGCCGAGGAGGTCACGGAGGCCCCGGCCGAAGGCTGAGGCGCCGTTATCTTCCTGATGCCTCGTCAGCGGGGTCTGTCCGAAAGAAACCGGGCATTCTGTCAGTGTGCGGCATCCCCAAGGGATGTTCCGGCGGTGGCGTGTCCAGGGTTGTCCGAAAGTCCGCCTTACCGGTCGGACACCGGCTTACCCTTAGGGCGACACTGTGTCAGCAGGGGCGGTCGGCACCGGGGTTGCAGCCGGTACCACTGGGGGACGCCTCGCCCGCTGACGCCTGCCGGCTCTCCGGGTGTCGCACCGAAAGGCGGCCTGAACGGGGCGGGCCCGACGGAGGACAGGGCTTATGGATCGTACGACCGGCGGCGCACCCACACGCCCGCCGCAGGGGGTGGCAGGTGCGGTCCTGCTGCTCGGCGTGCTGTTGGCCGGTGCGGCGCCGCTCATCCCGCTCGCCGTCCTGGTCTACCGGCACGAGCCCGAGCTGTTACCGCTGTTCGCGGTGCCGCTGGCGGTGCTGGTGGCCGCCTGGCGGATCGCCCGGGACCGGGCACGGGACCAGCTCACGGACCCGCTGACCGACCTGCCGAACCGTCATGCCCTGCTGCTGGCCGCCCAGGAGGCGATCGCCGAGCACGGCGACGACCAGGACTGGAACGTCGGTCTGATCCTGCTCGACCTGGACAGGTTCAGGTCGCTCAACGACGCGCTCGGCCACACCGCAGGGGACCGGCTGCTGGTGCACATCGCCCGCCGGCTGCACCGGGCGCTGCGCTCGGGCACTCACAACCCCGGCCGGGACGACCCGGACGACGTGTTCTCCAGCCTGCCGCCGCCGGTCCAGCAGAGCCTGCGCCCGGTGGTGGCCCGGATGGGCGGCGACGAGTTCGCCGTCCTGCTGCCCGGGGTCGGCCGTCCGGACACCCTGGAGCGGGTCGCCAGGGCGCTGATCGCCGAACTCGCCGCGCCGATCCGGCTGGACGGGCTGCTGCTGGTGCTGGAGGCCAGCGCCGGGGTCTGCGTCTACCCGGCGCACGCCCAGGACGCCGAGGCACTGCTCCGCCGGGCCGACGTGGCGATGGCGCACGCCCAGCGCCGCCGGACCGGGGTGGAGCAGTACGACGAGACCCGGGACCTCGACACGCCGTACCGGATCGGCCTGCTGGGTGACCTGCGCCGGGCGCTGGAGACCAGCGAGGTGCAGCTGCACTACCAGCCGAAGGTCGCCTTCGACGGGCGGGTGGTCGGTCTGGAGGCGCTGCTCCGCTGGGAGCGGCCGGGCCAGGGGCGGGTGCCCCCGGACGAGTTCATCGGTCTGGCCGAGTCCAGCGGCCTGATGCCCCGGCTGACCGACTACGTGCTGGAGACGGCGGTCGGCCAGCTGGCGATCTGGCGCGCCCAGGGCCTGGAGGTCCAGGTCGCGGTCAACGTCTCGCCCCGGGACGTGCTCAACCCCGGCTTCGCCGACCGGGTGGCCGGGCACCTGACCCGGCATCACGTGCCCGCCGCCGCACTGCAGCTGGAGATCACCGAGCGGCTGCTGCTGGACGACTCCCGGCTGGCTGCCGACACCCTGGCCGAGCTGCGGCGATACGGCGTCGGCATGTCGCTGGACGACTTCGGCACCGGCCACTCCTCGCTGGTGCGGCTGCGTTCGCTGCCGGTCGGCGAGCTGAAGATCGACCGGTCCTTCGTCTCCCGGATGGTGGCCGACGACCACGACGCGGCGGTGGTCCGCTGCTCGGTCGAGCTGGCCCACTCGCTCGGCCTGACCGTGGTCGCCGAGGGCGTCGAGGACGACGAGACCTGGGAGAAGCTGCACAGCATGGGCGTGGACGCGGTGCAGGGCTGGCTGGTCTCCGCCGCCCTCCCGGCCGACCAGGCCACCGCCTGGCTGATGGTGCACCGCACCGGCGCTCCGGCGGTCGAGCTGCTCGCCCCGCCGCCGGCCCTGCCGCCGGTCGCGGCCCCGACCACCCCGCAGTAGCCCGGCCCGAGCCCTGTCCCGACGCCCGTCCTGACATATGTCGGGACGGGCGTCCGCCGTGCTCCCCCTAGGATGGGCTCCACAGACAGAGGACGGGCACGTCACCATCCGCCCGACCGACCAGAACTCACCTTGAGGATCGCTGCATGCCTGGCATCACGCGCGAGGAGGTCGCCCACCTCGCCCGGCTGTCGCGTCTGGAGCTGCAGGCCGAAGAGCTGGACCACTTCGCCGAGCAGCTCGACGTGATCATCGGCGCGGTCGCCCGCGTTTCCGAGGTCGCCGGACAGGACGTCCCGCCGACCTCCCACCCGCTGCCGCTGACCAACGTCATGCGCGCCGACGTGGTGCGACCGTCGCTCACTCCCGAGCAGGCGCTGTCCGGCGCCCCCGCCGTCGAGGAGCAGCGTTTCCGCGTGCCGCAGATCCTCGGGGAGGGCTGATCACCATGACCGAACTGATCAAGCGGACGGCCGCCGACACGGCCGCCGCCATCGCCTCCGGCGAGGTCTCCGCCGTCGAGGTCGCCCAGGCGCACCTGGCCCGGATCGACGCCGTCGACAAGAAGGTCAACGCCTTCCTGCACGTGGACACCGAGGGTGCGCTGAGCGCCGCCCGCGCGGTGGACGAGAAGCGCGCCAAGGGGGAGAAGCTCGGCCCGCTGGCCGGCGTCCCGCTCGCGCTCAAGGACGTCTTCACCACCAAGGGCGTCCCCACCACCTGCGGCTCCAAGATCCTCGAAGGCTGGGTCCCGCCGTACGACGCCACCCTGACGACCCGTCTGAAGGACGCGGGCGTGGTCATCCTCGGCAAGACCAACATGGACGAGTTCGCGATGGGCTCCTCCACCGAGAACTCGGCCTACGGCCCGACCGGCAACCCCTGGGACCTGTCCCGGATCCCCGGCGGCTCCGGCGGTGGCTCGGCGGCGGCGCTGGCCGCGTACCAGGCCCCGCTGGCGATCGGCACCGACACCGGTGGTTCGATCCGTCAGCCCGGCGCCGTCACCGGCACGGTGGGCGTGAAGCCGACCTACGGTGCGGTCTCCCGCTACGGCCTGATCGCGTTCTCCTCCTCGCTGGACCAGGGCGGTCCGTGCGCCCGTACGGTGCTGGACACCGCGCTGCTGCACGAGGCGATCGCCGGCTACGACCCGCTGGACTCCACCTCGATCAACGCGCCGGTCCCGGCCGTGGTCGAGGCCGCCAAGCGCGGCGAGGTCCGCGGCATGCGGATCGGCGTGGTCAAGGAGTTCGCCGGCGAGGGCTACCAGGCCGGCGTGATGCAGCGCTTCAACGAGTCGGTGGAGCTGCTCCGTGAGCTCGGCGCCGAGATCGTCGAGGTTTCCTGCCCGTCCTTCACCCTGGCCCTGCCCGCCTACTACCTGATCGCGCCCAGCGAGGCCAGCTCCAACCTGGCCCGCTTCGACGCGATGCGGTACGGCCTGCGGGTCGGCGACGACGGCACCCGCTCGGCCGAGGACGTCACCGCCCTCACCCGTGAGGCGGGCTTCGGCGCCGAGGTCAAGCGCCGGATCATCCTCGGCACCTACGCCCTCTCCTCGGGCTACTACGACGCCTACTACGGCTCGGCCCAGAAGGTCCGCACCCTGATCTCGCGCGACTTCGACGCCGCCTTCGCCGGTGTCGACGTGCTGATCTCGCCGACCACCCCGACCACCGCCTTCCCGATCGGCGAGCGCGCCGACGACCCGATGGCGATGTACCTGGCCGACCTGTGCACGATTCCGTCGAACCTCGCGGGCAACGCGGCCATGTCGCTGCCCTGCGGGCTCGCGCCGGAGGACAATCTCCCGGTCGGCCTGCAGATCATCGCCCCCGCGATGGCGGACGACCGCCTGTACCGCGTGGGCGGCGCCGTCGAGGCCGCACTCAACGACAAGTGGGGACACCCCCTGCTCGAGGAGGCACCGGCACTGTGAGCAGCATCGAGAAGGCCAAAGCCCAAACGTCGTCCATCAAGGGGTGGAAGCACTCGAAGCCCGGTCTGTGGCTGTCCATCGGCACCAGCGCCTTCGGCGCGGTCTCGATCGTCAAGGACGTCAAGAAGGCCCGCGGCGAGAACGACACCCTCAAGCTGATCAACGCCCTGGTCGGCGCTGCCGCGCTGATCACCGGCACTGCACTCCTCGTCCGTGAGCTCAAGCGGCTCGGGGACGACGACGTGCTGCTGGGCTGACGGACCTCCAAGACTCAACTGAAGGGGACGCTGTGAGCGTCATTAGCCTGGTCTCGTACGAGGACGCACTTGCCTCGTACGACCCGGTGATGGGCCTTGAGGTCCATGTCGAGCTGGGTACCAAGACCAAGATGTTCTGCGGCTGCTCGACCGAGCTGGGCGCCGAGCCCAACTCGCAGACCTGCCCGACCTGCCTCGGCCTGCCGGGCTCGCTGCCGGTGGTCAACGCGATCGGGGTGGAGTCGGCGATCAAGATCGGCCTCGCGCTGAACTGCGAGATCGCCGAGTGGTGCCGGTTCGCCCGGAAGAACTACTTCTACCCGGACATGCCGAAGAACTTCCAGACCTCGCAGTACGACGAGCCGATCGCCTTCAACGGCTACCTCGACGTGCAGTTGGAGGACGGCTCGACCTTCCGGGTGGAGATCGAGCGCGCCCACATGGAGGAGGACACCGGCAAGTCCTCGCACATCGGTGGCGCGACCGGCCGGATCCACGGCGCCTCGCACTCGCTGCTGGACTACAACCGGGCCGGCATCCCGCTGATCGAGATCGTCACCAAGCCGATCGAGGGCGCGGGCGAGCGGGCTCCGGAGGTGGCGAAGGCGTACGTGGCCGAGCTGCGTGAGCTGATCAAGGCGCTGGACGTCTCCGAGGCCCGGATGGACAAGGGCCAGATGCGCTGCGACGTGAACCTGTCGCTGCGTCCGCACGGCCGGGAGAAGTTCGGCACCCGCTCGGAGACCAAGAACGTCAACTCGCTGCGCAGCGTGGAGCGGGCGGCCCGGTTCGAGATCCGCCGGCACGCCACGGTGCTCGACGAGGGCGGCACGATCATCCAGGAGACCCGGCACTTCCACGAGGAGGACGGCTCCACCACGGCCGGCCGGATCAAGGACAACGCCGAGGACTACCGGTACTTCCCGGAGCCCGACCTGGTCCCGATCGCGCCCGCGCGCGACTGGGTCGAGGAGCTGCGGGCCGGTCTGCCCGAGCTGCCCCGGGTCCGCCGGGCCCGGCTGCAGGGCGAGTGGGGCCTCTCGGACAAGGACATGCAGTCGGTGCTCAACGCCGGTGCGGTCCAGCCGATCCTGGACACCATCGCGGCCGGCACCAGCGCCGAGCAGGCCCGGAAGTGGTGGATGGGCGAGGTGGCGCGCAACGCCAACGAGACCGGTACCGAGCTGAGCGAGCAGCCGATCACGCCGGCCCAGGTCGCCCGGATCGCCGCGCTGGTCGCGGAGGGCAAGCTCAACGACAAGCTGGCCAAGCAGGTCATCGCGGCCGTGCTGGCCGGCGAGGGCGAGCCGGACGCGGTCATCGAGGCCCGCGGCCTGGCCGTGGTCTCGGACGACTCCGCGCTCGGCGCGGCGGTCGACCAGGCGATCGCCGAGAACGGCGCGATCGCCGACAAGATCCGGGACGGCAAGATCGCCGCGGTCGGCGCGCTGGTCGGGGCGGTCATGAAGACCACCCGCGGTCAGGCCGACGCGGCGAAGGTCAAGGATCTGATCCTGGCCAGGCTGGGTGTCGAGGCCTAGGCATACCTAGACCGTCAGAGGTGTCCTACGACCGCCCGCTCCGTACCTACGGAGCCGGCCGACCGAGGCCGGGACGGTCCGCCGAGAAGGGGTCACCACCATGTTGGAGTACGAGCTGATCCAGGCCCGCTCGCAGGAGCTGCAGCGGCTGGCCAGGCACGACGCACTGGTCCGGGAGGCGCTGGACGCGGCCGACCGCGAGGGCCGCCCGAGCCTGCGCAGCGGCCTGCGGAGAGCGCTGCAAAACCGCCGGGTACGGGCACTGAATCCGCGCCCTCAGCTCAACCAGTGCTGAGCTGAGGGTACGAATGCTGACAGACCCTCACAGCCCGGCCGCCGCCCGTCCGATCAGCGAGATATCCGCTCGGACGGTGTCGGCGGCCTGTGGCATGCTCAGCGCCATGGAGCAGATATCGGTGAGCCCGGTCTTCGTCGGACGCGGCACCGAGATCGGCACCCTGGACGCCGCGCTGCGCCGGGCGATGGCCGGCCAGCCGCAGGCCGTGCTGGTCGGCGGCGAGGCCGGGGTGGGCAAGAGCAGGCTGATCGAGGAGTTCCTGACCGCCGCCTGCGGCCCCAACGTGGTCACCACGCTGGGCGGCTGCCTG
The DNA here is from genome assembly GCF_054049135.1 of Kitasatospora sp. P5_F3. Classification (NCBI taxonomy): domain Bacteria; kingdom Bacillati; phylum Actinomycetota; class Actinomycetes; order Kitasatosporales; family Streptomycetaceae; genus Kitasatospora; species Kitasatospora sp. P5_F3. The sequence goes on from NZ_JBFUMY010000002.1 coordinate 92,039, forward strand.
GAGGTCGGCGCCGAGGGTCTGCCGTACGCACCGCTGGCCACCGCGCTGCGCCGCCTGCACCGGAGCCTGGGGGCCGAGCTGGAGCAGGCGGCCCAGGGCATGGAGGGTCATCTCACCCGGCTGCTGCCGGACTTCGGCGCCGATGACGCCGAGCCCAACGACGAGTTCGGCCGGGCCCGGCTGTTCGAGCACACCGCCCGACTGTTCGAGCGGCTCTCCGCAGACCGGACGATCGTGCTGGCCATCGAGGACCTGCACTGGTCCGACCGGTCCACCCGAGAGCTGCTCGCCTACCTGATCCGTACCCTGCACCGGGCCCGGGTGCTGATCGTCGCCACCTACCGCTCCGACGACCTGCACCGCAGGCACCCGCTGCGCCCGTTCCTGGCCGAGCTGGACCGGCTGCGCACCGTGCACCGGGTCGAGCTGTGCCGGTTCGGCCGGCGCGAGGTGGCCGCCCAGCTGGCCGGCATCCTGGGCACCAAGGCCACCGACCGGCAGCTGGTGGACCGGATCCACCGCCGCTCCGAGGGCAACCCGTTCTTCGTCGAGGAGTTGGCCACCGCCCACCAGGACGGCTGCGACACCGGGCTCACCGACTCGCTCCGCGATCTGCTGCTGGTCCGGGTCGAGGCCCTGCCGGACGAGACCCAACGGGTCCTCAGAATCGCCGCCGAGGGTGGCTCGCTGGTCGAGCACGCCCTGCTGGAGGCGGTGCTGGACGAGGGCGAGGACGTCCTGATCGACGCGCTGCGGAACGCGGTCGGCGTCAACGTGCTGCGCCCGGACAGCGACGGCGACGGCTACCGGTTCCGGCACGCGCTGGTCCGCGAGGCGATCTCGGACGACCTGCTGCCCGGTGAGCGGTACCGGATCAACCGCAGGTTCGCCACCGCGCTGGAGCAGGACGGTTCACTGGTCTGCGGCAACGGCCGGGCGGCCCGGCTGGCGAACTACTGGTACCACGCGCACGACCCCGGCCGGGCCCTGCCGACGGCACTGGAGGCCGCCAGGTCGGCCCGGCGGCGGAACGCCTTCGCCGAGCAACTCGGCATGCTGGAGCGCGCGTTGGAGCTCTGGGACGAGGTCTCGGAGGAGGTGCGGCAGGAGAACCTACGGCCCGCCGACTGGGCCGGTACGTATCCGCCGTGCGGCCACGCCGACGGCGCCTGCCGGCTGCTGCACCTGGTCGACGTGCTGGCCGAGGCAGTGCTCGCGGCCCGCCGGGCGGGCGACCGCGACCGGGGTCTCAGTCTGGCCAAGCGGGCCTTCAAACTGCTGGACGAGGAGACCGAGCCGGAGCGCGCCGCCTGGTTCCGGATCCAGCGCGCGCTGATGTTCCGTCACCTCCAGCGCAGCGGCAGCGACGAGGAGATCGAGCGGGCCCAGTGGCTGGTGGCCGGGCTGCCGCCGTCCCCGGTGCAGGCCGAGGTGTTCGCCCTGGCAGCCGGGCACGGGATGCTCGGCGACCCGGTCGAGGCCGACCGGGAGCTGGCCGAGCGGGCCGCCGCGATCGCCCGCGAGGTCGGTGCCCACGCGGTCGAGCAGCACGCCCGGATGACCATGGGCACCCTGTCCGTCTACTTCGGTGAGCCGGCGGCCGGGCTCGCCCTGCTCGCCGACGCGGTCGAGCAGGTCCGGCACACCGGCTCGGTGGACGTGCTCTGCCGGGGACTGAACAACCTGTCCAGCCTGCTGCTCGGCCTGGGCCGGGCGGCCGAGGCCGAGGCGTTCGCCCGCGAGGGCCTGGCGGCCGCCAAGGGCAACGGGCTGCTCGGCAACATCGGCGCCCTGCTGACCGGGAACCTGGTCGAAACCCTGCTGGTGCTCGGCCGCCCGGTCGAGGCCGAGCAGCTGCTGGCCGAGTGGGAAGGCGACCCGGCGAGCAGCAACGACCATGCGTTCCTCAGTCGGCTGCGGGCCGAACTCGCCCTGGACCAGGGCGATCTGGCGACCGCCGAAGAGTACCTGGAGCGGGCCAGGGTGGCCGGGCTGCCGGTCAGGCAGACCCAGCACGACCTGCCGCTGGCCCGGCTGGCGATGCGGATCGAGACCCGGGCCGGGCGGCCCCTGCAGGCCAGGGCCGAACTGCTCGCCGTACTCGACCGGCTGGCCGAACGTCCGGCCGGGCAGGGCGTCGCGGACGGCCGTCTGTACGGGCTGCTGCCGGTGCTGGTGGAGGGCGCGTCCGGGGAGGCCGACTCGCGGGGGGCGGCGGCGGCCGACCTCGGGCGTCCGGTGGTGCTGCGGCGGATCGCCGAGCTGGCCGAGCAGGTGCAGCCCCGGACGGCGCTGCACCACGGCTGGGCCGCACTGCTGGCGGCCGAGCTGGCCCGCGCGGAGGGGGCGGACACCCCCGAGCAGTGGGCCGCCGTGGTGGAGTTGCTGCGTGACACCGGTCTCGGCTGCCCGCTCGGGCAGGCGCTCTACCGGCTGGCCGAGTCGCTGCTGACGGCCGGCCGCCGGGAGGCCGCGGTCGAGCCGCTCCGGGAGGTCGAGGCGTTGACCACCGCCGGTCTGTACCTGCGGCAGGACATCGGCCAGTTGACCGCCAGGGCCGGGCTCTCGCTGGCCGCCCGTCCGGTGGCGGTGGCCCGACCCGCCCAGCCGGCCGGGCCCGGCGACCAGTTCGGCCTCACCCCGCGCGAGCGGGACGTGCTGCACCGGCTGGCCCAGGGGCGGACCAACCGGCAGATCGCCGAGGAGCTCTACATCTCCCCGAAGACCGCCAGCGTGCACGTCTCCAACATCCTGGCCAAGCTCTCGGTCGGCAGCCGGGGCGAGGCGGCCGCCCTGGCGCACCGGCTGCACCTGCTCGGCGCCTGACCGACGCCTGACCGGGCGTCAACTGCCGTTCGCTGCCCGGGGCGGTCCGGCCGGAGACCGTGCGCCCCCGTCGTGCGCTGCGGCCAACCGGGGCGATCCCGTCAAGAGTGGGGCACAACGTCACCCGGGCCCCATTACTCTAAGTTGAGTGTGCGTGTCATTGAGTGACGGAAGTGGTGTAAGGTCCGGAGCGGGAACACCGGCAAGGCGTGGGGGAGAGGTCGAGTGAACTTTCACCCGAGCCGCCTCCCCGGCCTGCTGCTTGTGCTGCTCTGCCTCGGGTACGCCCTGGGCGCCGCCGTCGGCTGGGGATCGCCGGAACTCGCGCTGTTCATGGGTGACTTCGGGCTGGCCGGGGCCGCACTGGCGGCCGCCCTCTCCTGTCTGCTGCACGCCTGCGCGGCCGGTGGCCCGGCCCGGCCCGCCTGGCTGCTGTTCGGTCTGTCCTCCTCGATGGTGGCGATCGGCAACGGCACCTGGGGCTGGTACGAGGTGGTGCTCGGCACCACGCTGCCGGAGGGTTCGCCCGCCGATTACGCCTTCCTGCTGTTCGCCCCGCTCGCCATCATCGGTCTGACCGTGCTGGCCCAGCGGCCCCGGACGGCGGCCGGCTGGCTCTGCCTGGTGCTGGACGGCTGGTTGGTGGCCGGGTCGCTGTTCACCCTCAGCTGGAGCCTGGCGCTCGGCCGGGTCGCGGCCGGCGAGGGCGAGGACCCGCTCAGGATGGCGCTCAACCTGGCCTACCCCGTGCTGGACATCCTGCTGGTCAGCCTGGTGGTCGGCCTGCGGTTCCGGAGCCGGGACGGCAACCGGGCCGCCGTGCACACCGCGATGGTCGGCCTGGCCGTCACGGTGGTCTGCGACGCGCTCTTCACCTCGCCCGCCCTGCGCAGCAGTTACCACTCCGGTGAGCTGCTGGACGCGGGCTGGTTCGCCGGCAGCGTGCTGCTCGCCTGGGCGCCCTGGGCCTCCCGCGGCCGGTTCGGCCCGAGCCGCGAGCACCCCTCGGTCGGCGGCGCCCCCCGCCGCCGGGTCTCCTCCACCTTCAGCGCGCTCACCCCGTACGTCGCGGCGGCGGTCTGCACCGCGGGCATCCTCTACAACGCGCTCGGCGGCCACGCGCTGGACCGGGTGGTGGTGGCCTCGGCCTGCACCGTCGGTCTGGCGTTGATCGTCCGGCAGGGCGTGATACTGCTCGACAACCTCTCGCTGACCCAGGAACTCGCCCAGAAGGAGGCGCACTTCCGCTCCCTGGTGCAGGGCTCCAGCGACGTGATCATGATCGCCGGCGGCAGCGGCGTGCTCTCCTACGTCAGCCCCGCCTCGATCGGCGTCTACGGCCGGGACCCGGAGGAGCTGGTCGGCGGCAACCTGCTCAACCTGGTGCACCCCGACGACGTCGACCGGGTGCTGCGCGAGGTCCGGCGGCTGATGGCCGACCGGCCGGTGCGCCGGGACGGGGCCGCCGAGCCCTCGGCCCGGGTGGAGTGCCGGGTCCGCTCCGGCAACGACGAGTGGCTGCACGTCGAGTCGACGGTCAACCGATACCGGGACGGGCTGATCCTGAACAGTCGCGACGTCACCGAACGGGTCATACTGCAGGCGCAGTTGCAGCACAACGCGTTCCACGACCCCCTCACCGACCTGCCGAACCGGGCGCTCTTCACCCAGCGGCTGCGCACCTCGCTGAGCCCGACCGAGGGGTACCGGGAGTACCCGGGCGGTGAGGAGGCCACCGTGGCGGTGCTCTTCCTCGACCTGGACGGCTTCAAGGCGGTCAACGACAGCGCGGGCCACCAGGTCGGCGACGAGCTGCTGGTGCAGGCGGCCCGCCGGCTGCAGCACGCGGTCCGGTCCGGCGACACGGTGGCGAGGTTCGGCGGTGACGAGTTCGCCGCGCTGGTCCGCGGCCGGCTCGGCCGGGCCCAGGTGCACGAGCTGGCCGAGCGGCTCCGCTCGGCGCTCTCCGAGCCGTACTGGATCGGCGGGGCCGAGCTCGGGGTGGCGGCCAGTATCGGGATCGCCTTCGCCGGCTGCGACCCCGATCCCGGCGCCGACCCGCAGGCCGCGGCGGACGAGCTGATGCGCAACGCCGACCTGGCGATGTACCGGGCGAAGTCCGAGGGCAAAGGCCGGGTGGTGCTCTACCACCCGGCGATGCGAGTCGAGTTGGACCGCCGGACGGAGCTGGAGGAGCGGCTCAGGGTGGCCGTCCAGGAGGGCTCGTTCACGCTGCTGCACCAGCCCGTGGTGGATCTGGCCACCGGCGCCGTCACCGGCGTCGAGGCGCAGGCCCGCTGGCGCTCGGCGCAGGGGTTGTTGCTCACCCCGGCGGAGTTCCTGCGGACCGCGGACCAGGGCGACGCGGCCACCAGGTTCGCCCGCTGGATGCTCCAGGAGACGGTCACCGCAGCCGCCCTCAGGGCCGGTCCGCGGCTGGTGCCCGTCCCGGTCTCGATCCGGCTGTCGGCCCAGCGGCTGTGCGCGCCGGGCATGTACGAGGCGGTGGTCGCGGTGCTCAGGGAGTCCGGTCTGCCCGCCGAGCTGCTGGTGATCGAGCTGGCCAGGACGGGCCCGGACGAGCACGCCGACGAGCTCGGCCGCCGGCTCGCCGCGCTCCGCCGGCACGGTGTCTCCACCGCGGTGGCGGGCTTCGGCGCGGGCGGCGGCTCGCTCGGCACGCTGGCCCGGCTCCCGTTCGACGCGCTCAAGCTGGACCGCAGCCTGGTCCAGGACGTGGCCGACTCCCGGCTGACCCGCGCCCTGGCCGGGCACGCCCTCCGGCTGGCCCGCGACCTCGGTCTGGTGACCGGCGCCGAGGGGGTGGACCAGCCCCGGCAGGTGACCGCGCTGCAGGAGCTGGGGTGCCGTCAGGGGCAGGGTCTGGCCTTCGCCCAGCCGCTCGACGAGCACCGGCTGCGGCGGGCCCTGCTGCGCCGGGTCTACCCGCTGCCGAAGCAGGCGACTGGGCTCTCCGCGCGACGCGCCTATCTGGCGGCGGACGCCCGATCGGGTGGCCGTCCGGAGCCGGGCGGCAGCCGGGTGGTGCACCATCAGAACGGCCCCGACCTGGCAGAACGTCGTCCGACCCCCGGTCCGTCCTGGGGTCCGGGAGGGGGTCCGCATAGCGAGACGGCCGTCCCACCTGCTTGACACGCCCCACCGCCGGGGAGGAAGGTCGGAGCCATGCGCACCCGAATTCTCGTACTTGGCGGGCGCGTCGGCTGAGCGGGTCACCCCCCGCACGAAGAGACCGACGCGCCACCCCTCGCATGCCCTTGGCACGAGGGGTTTTTTGTTGCACTGGAACCGCCCGACCATGCAAGACCCCAGCCGAATCGGCCAGATGTCCGGTACTCAACCGTCCGGGTGGACGATGGAGGCAGGACCGGCGACCGGCCCCCGACCCCAGGACCCTCACCTGACGGGGACGGCAGAACCCGAGAAGAGACAGGCAGATGACCGAGCACGCCGCCCCCCGCCGCGGGGACACCCCGGCCACCCACGCTCCTGCGCCCACCGTCGTCGTGGAGACGATGACCGGCGCGCAGTCGCTCATCCGCTCCCTTGAGGCAGTGGGCGCGGACACCGTCTTCGGTATCCCGGGCGGCGCCATCCTCCCTGCCTACGACCCGCTGATGGATTCGCAGAAGGTCCGTCACATCCTGGTCAGGCACGAGCAGGGCGCGGGCCACGCGGCCACCGGCTACGCCCAGGCCACCGGTCGGGTCGGCGTCTGCATGGCCACCTCGGGCCCGGGCGCGACCAACCTGGTGACCCCGATCGCCGACGCCTACATGGACTCCGTCGCGATGGTGGCGATCACCGGGCAGGTCGCCTCCAAGGCGATCGGCACCGACGCCTTCCAGGAGGCGGACATCTGCGGCATCACGATGCCGATCACCAAGCACAACTTCCTGGTCACCGACCCGGCCGAGATCCCCCGGGTGATCGCCGAGGCGTTCCACATCGCCAGCACCGGCCGCCCGGGCCCGGTGCTGGTCGACATCGCCAAGGACGCGCTGCAGGCCACCACCACCTTCCGCTGGCCGGTGGAGACCTCGCTGCCCGGCTACCGCCCGGTGACCAAGCCGCACGCCAAGCAGATCCGCGAGGCCGCGAGGATGCTGGTCGCCGCCAAGCGCCCGGTGCTCTACGTCGGCGGCGGCGTGCACAAGGCGCAGGCCAGCGCCGAGCTGCGGATCCTGGCCGAGCTGACCGGCGCCCCGGTGGTCACCACCCTGATGGCGCTCGGTGTCTTCCCGGACAGCCACCCGCAGCACCTGGGCATGCCGGGCATGCACGGCTCGGTCCCGGCCGTCACCGCGCTGCAGAAGGCGGACCTGCTGTTCACCCTGGGCGCCCGCTTCGACGACCGGGTGACCGGCAAGCTGGACAGCTTCGCCCCGTACGCCAAGGTCGTGCACGCGGACATCGACCCGGCCGAGATCGGCAAGAACCGCCCGGTCGACGTGCCGATCGTCGGTGACGCCCGCGAGGTGCTGGCCGACCTGATCGTCGCCGTGCAGGCCGAGTTCGACGCCGGTCACAAGGGCGACTACGCCGACTGGTGGGTCAAGCTCAACCAGTGGAAGACCACCTACCCGCTGGGCTACGAGCCCGCGCCGAACGGTGAGTTGTCGCCGCAGCAGGTGATCGAGCGGATCGGCCAGCTGGTCGGCCCGGACGCGATCTACGCGGCGGGCGTCGGCCAGCACCAGATGTGGGCCTCACAGTTCATCAACTACGAGAAGCCGGCCACCTGGCTGAATTCCGGCGGCGCGGGCACCATGGGCTACGCCGTGCCGGCCGCGATGGGCGCCAAGGCGGGCAAGCCGGACGCCGCGGTCTGGGCGATCGACGGCGACGGCTGCTTCCAGATGACCAATCAGGAACTGGTCACCTGTGCGCTGAACAACATCCCGATCAAGGTCGCGGTGATCAACAACGGTTCGCTGGGCATGGTCCGCCAGTGGCAGACCCTGTTCTACAACCAGCGCTACTCCAACACCGTGCTGCACGCGGGCCCGGAGCACGACGGCATCGCCAAGCCGGCGCAGGGCACCCGGATCCCGGACTTCGTGCTGCTCGCCGAGGCGATGGGCTGCGTCGGCCTGCGCTGCGAGCGCCCCGAGGACCTGGACGCGGTGATCAAGCAGGCGATGGAGATCAACGACCGCCCGGTGGTCATCGACTTCATCGTCCACCAGGACGCCATGGTCTGGCCGATGGTCGCCGCAGGCACCAGCAACGACGAGATCCTCGCCGCCCGGGACGTCCGCCCGGACTTCGGCGACGACCTCGACTGACTGCCCTGACCTTCCGATAGAGAGTCCATGACCATGTCCAAGCACACCCTCTCCGTCCTGGTCGAGAACAAGCCCGGCGTGCTCGCCCGCATCGCCGCGCTGTTCTCCCGTCGGGGTTTCAACATCGACTCGCTGGCCGTCGGCCCGACCGAGCACCCGGACATCTCCCGGATGACGATCGTGGTCAACGTGGAGGACCTCCCGTTGGAGCAGGTCACCAAGCAGCTGAACAAGCTGGTCAACGTGATAAAGATCGTCGAACTCGACCAGTCCGCCGCCATCCAGCGGGAGTTGGTCCTGGTCAAGGTCCGGGCCGACGCCGAGTCGCGCTCGCAGATCGTCGAGATCGTCCAGCTGTTCCGGGCCAAGACGGTCGACGTCTCGCCCGACGCGGTGACCATCGAGGCCACCGGCAGCTCGGACAAGCTGGAGGCGATGCTCCGGATGCTGGAGCCGTACGGCATCAAGGAGTTGGTCCAGTCCGGCCTGGTCGCCATCGGACGCGGCGCCCGGTCGATCACCGACCGCTCGCTCCGGGCGCTCGACCGAAGCGCCTGATCCCGCTCTGACGACCAGTCGTCTCACCCCCTGAAGCACCGCCCCACACCCCCGCCGGGTCCACGTACGGTAGGTACGCACCGGCATCACCACCACGCAAGGAGATGTGCCCCCGTGGCCGAGCTGTTCTACGAAGACGACGCCGACCTGTCCATCATCCAGGGCCGCAAGGTCGCGATCATCGGCTACGGCAGCCAGGGCCACGCCCACGCGCTGTCGCTGCGTGACTCGGGCGTGGACGTCCGGGTCGGCCTCAAGGAGGGCTCGTCCTCCCGTGCCAAGGCCGAGGAAGCGGGCCTGCGCGTCGTCACCGCCGCCGAGGCCGCCGCCGAGGCCGACGTCATCATGATCCTGGTGCCGGACCCGATCCAGTCCGACGTCTACGAGGCGGACATCGCGCCGCACCTGAAGGCGGGCGACGCGCTGTTCTTCGGCCACGGCCTGAACATCCGCTTCGGCTTCATCAAGCCCCCGGCCGACGTCGACGTCTGCATGGTCGCCCCCAAGGGCCCGGGCCACCTGGTGCGCCGTCAGTACCAGGAAGGCCGTGGCGTTCCCGCCATCGTGGCCGTCGAGCAGGACGCCACCGGCAAGGCCTTCGAGCTGGCGCTGTCCTACGCCAAGGGCATCGGCGCCACCAAGGCCGGCGTCATCAAGACCACCTTCACCGAGGAGACCGAGACCGACCTGTTCGGTGAGCAGGCCGTCCTCTGCGGTGGCACCGCCGCCCTGGTCAAGGCCGGTTTCGAGACCCTGGTCGAGGCCGGCTACCAGCCGGAGATCGCCTACTTCGAGTGCCTGCACGAGCTGAAGCTCATCGTCGACCTGATGTACGAGGGCGGCCTGGAGAAGATGCGCTGGTCCATCTCGGAGACCGCCGAGTGGGGCGACTACGTGACCGGCCCGCGCATCATCACGGCCGACACCAAGGCCGCCATGAAGCAGGTCCTCACCGAGATCCAGGACGGCACCTTCGCCAACGCCTGGATCGCCGAGTACAAGGCCGGCCTGCCGAAGTACAACGAGTACAAGAACGCGGACGCCGACCACCTGCTGGAGACCACGGGCAAGAAGCTCCGCGGTCTGATGAGCTGGGTCAACGAGAAGGCGTAACTGCCTTGTACAACTAGGCTGCTCCCGTCCGGGTGATTTCGCCGGACGGGAGCAGCCCGGCCGCCAGCCCGTCGATACACTTCCGAGTGCGCGTCAGGCCCACAGCGTCGTGCGTCTATCTACGCGGCATGCCACCTTCCCCCGCTTTCCACGCCACCATCGTGCGCGGGGAGAACCGGACAGTTAAGGACAACACTGTCGTGAGCAAATCCGTAGTTCTGATTGCCGAAGAGCTGTCCCCCGCCACAGTCGACGCACTCGGCCCCGACTTCGAGATCCGGCACTGCAACGGTGCGGACCGCACCGAGCTGCTGACCGCGATCGCCGACGTGGACGCCATCCTGATCCGCTCCGCCACCAAGGTGGACGCGGAGGCGCTGGCGGCCGCGAAGAAGCTCAAGGTGGTCGCCCGTGCGGGCGTCGGCCTGGACAACGTGGACGTGGCGGCCTCCACCAAGGCCGGTGTGATGGTCGTCAACGCGCCGACCTCCAACATCGTCACCGCCGCCGAGCTGGCCTGTGGCCTGCTGATCGCCTCGGCCCGCAACATCGCCCCGGCCAGCGCCGCGCTCAAGCAGGGCGAGTGGAAGCGCAACAAGTACACCGGCGTCGAGCTCTCCGAGAAGACCCTCGGCGTGGTCGGCCTGGGCCGGATCGGCGTGCTGGTCGCCCAGCGGATGTCCGCCTTCGGCATGAAGATCGTGGCGTACGACCCCTACATCCAGGCCGCCCGCGCGGCTCAGATGGGCGTCAAGCTGCTCTCGCTGGAGGAGCTGCTGGAGGTCTCGGACTTCATCACCGTGCACCTCCCGAAGACCCCGGAGACGATCGGCCTGATCGGCGACGAGGCGCTGCACAAGGTCAAGCCGACCGTGCGGATCGTCAACGCCGCCCGCGGCGGCATCGTGGACGAGGCCGCGCTGGCCTCCGCGCTGCGCGACGGCCGGGTGGCCGGGGCCGGCCTGGACGTCTACGCCAAGGAGCCGTGCACCGACTCCCCGCTGTTCGGCTTCGACAACGTGGTGGCTACCCCGCACCTGGGCGCCTCCACCGACGAGGCGCAGGAGAAGGCCGGCATCGCGGTCGCCAAGTCGGTCCGCCTCGCCCTCGCGGGCGAGCTGGTGCCGGACGCGGTCAACGTCCAGGGCGGCGTGATCGCCGAAGACGTCCGTCCGGGCCTGCCGCTGGCCGAGAAGCTCGGCCGGATCTTCACCGCGCTGGCCGGCGAGGTCGCCGTCAGGCTGGACGTCGAGGTCCGTGGCGAGATCACCCAGCACGACGTGAAGGTGCTCGAACTCTCCGCGCTCAAGGGCGTGTTCGAGGATGTCGTGGCGGAGACGGTGTCCTACGTCAACGCCCCGCTGTTCGCCCAGGAGCGTGGCGTCGAGGTCCGCCTCACCACCTCCAGCGAGTCGCCCGAGCACCGCAACGTGATCACCGTGCGCGGCACGCTCTCCGGCGGCGGCGAGATCGCCATCTCGGGCACGCTGTCCGGCCCGAAGCAGACCCAGAAGATCGTCGGCGTGGACGCCTTCGACGTGGACGTGGCGCTCACCGACCACATGGCGTTCTTCAAGTACGAGGACCGCCCCGGCGTGGTCGGCACCCTCGGCCGGATCCTCGGTGACGCGGGCATCAACATCGCCGGCATGCAGGTGGCCCGGGACGGCTCCGAGGCGCTGGCCTCGATCACCGTGGACAGCGAGGTCTCCCAGGAGGTCCTGACCGAGATCGCCGGTGCGATCGGCGCGCAGTTCGCCCGCGCGGTCAACCTCGGCTGATCACTCGCCGGAGGGGCCCGGTCCGCTTCGGCGGGCCGGGCCCTTTTCGTTGTCCGGGTGCGTCCTGTCTCAGATACTAGGAAATCCAACTATCCGTGCAGACAGCACCCGCTCCAGGTCGTACCGTGAAAGAGCAATCCGGCGAGCCGCCCCTCCAACTCGAGGGCGCCAGGCCCGGATGCGCACGTACGCAGCACGGCAGGCGACCCCTGGCCGGCGTACCCGAAACCCTCCCCCCGCACGTCCTCAAGGAGTTCGGTATGCCCCCCACCGCAGACCGCCACGCCGCCGCTTCCGCCGACCGTACGCAGGCCCCCCGCCGCCGTCGCCGTGCCGAGCCCAACCCGAATGCCGCGGCTGCCCTCCAGCGCGCGCTGGACCGCCGTGACAACGGCGGTGCCACCGGCCACTGAGCCGGTCACCCGTCCGGTTGCCGAGTCGGTTACGGGTGTTGGGCCGAACGCCTGACGATCCGTCACCCGCAGGAGTGCAGTGCGCCCCCGGACGAGGGACGGTGCTCGCGCTCTCCGGCGCGATGATCGTAATTTGGTGCCTCCGGAAGGGTGATCGGGCTCCGCACGGCGCGGACCCGCCAGAGCCCCTGCCGGGGGAGACAGCCCCGTGCGCACCAGCTCAGCACTCCGGTTCGGCATCGCGCTGCTGACCGGCTCGCTCGCGCTCGCCGCCGTACCGGTCTCCGGTGCGGCGGCCGAGCGCGGTTCAGAGGCCCGCCGCAGCGTCCTGCTCGAACTCGACACCGAGGCCGCCGCGCCTGCCTGGCAGCGGGCCGCCGATCAGGCCAGGAGCGAACGCAGGTCACCGGACGCGGTCCGCCGGGCGGCCTCGGCCGCCGGGGCCGAACAGCGCCGGGCGGCCGGCCGGGCCGCCGACCAACTCGCGGGCGCGGTACGGCGATCCGCCCCCGCCGCCCACGAGCTGTACCGCACCGAGACCCTGCTGACCGGGATCGCGGTGAGCGCCCCCGCCGCCGCGCTGCCCGCGCTGGGCCGGCTCCCCGGGGTCCGCGCGGTGCACCCGATCGCGCTGAAGAACCGGGTCAACGGGCACTCCGTCCCGCTGCTCGGCGCCCCCGCGGTCTGGGCCGGGCAGTCCGCCGACGCCGCTCTGCCCGGCAACACCGGCCGGGGCGTCAGCGTCGGCATCATCGACTCCGGCATCGACTACACCCACGCCGACTTCGGCGGGCCCGGCACCGAGCAGGCGTTCCAGGCGGTGGACGGTGCCAAGCCCGCACCCCAGGGCCTGTTCCCGACCGAGAAGGTGTACGGCGGGCGGGACCTGGTCGGCGACGCCTACGACCCGGGTACGCCCGAGGGCGGCACCCCGAAGCCGGACGACAACCCGATCGACTGCGCGCTGAACGGCCACGGCACGCACGTCGCGGGCACCGCCGCCGGGTACGGCGTCACCGCGGCCGGCCAGACCTACCGGGGCCCGTACACCCGGGGCCTGGACCCGGCCGGCTTCAAGGTCGGCCCGGGGGCGGCGCCCGAGGCGCGGCTGTTCGCGATCCGGGTGTTCGGCTGCGACGGCTCGACCGACCAGCTCGCCCAGGCACTCGACCTGGCCGCCGACCCGGACGGGAACGGCGATCTGACGGACCGTCTCGACGTGGTCAACCTCTCGCTCGGCAGCCCGTTCGGCGGCCCGGACGACGCGGACGCGATCGCCGCCGACCGGCTGGCCGCGCTGGGCACGGTGGTGGTCGCGGCGGCGGGTAACGAGGGCGACGTGTACGCGATCGGCGGCAGCCCCGGCACCGCGCCCCGGGTGCTCACGGTGGCCGCCTCGGTCGACCCGCACGGCGACGCGGACGGCCTGCGGGTGCTGGCCCCCGAGCCGCTGGCCGGGCTGGTCCCGACGCACTGGAGCGCCAAGTACCAGCACTGGGCGGACCGCGAGGTGCAGGGCCCGCTCGCGCTGCCGGTGGACCAGTCGGACGGCTGCGCCGCCTTCTCGGCCGCCGACGCGGCCAGGCTCAAGGGCAAGATCGCCCTGCTGTCCTGGCGGACCAAGGACCCGGACCGGGCCTGCGGTTCGGCGGCGCGGGCCGACCACGCGGCCGACGCGGGCGCGCTCGGCGCGCTGTTCGCCGCCGACGGCGACCACCTCGGCGAGCTCGCGGGCAACGACCGGGTACCGGTGGCGATCCTGGCCAAGGCGGACGGCGAGCGGCTGCTCCGGGCCGTCGAGACAGGACCGGTGACCGTCCAACTGGCCACCCCCGGCAACCCGTTGCACGGCGCGGTGGCCCAGGACCAGCCGCAGCGGACCGACACCCTGACCACCTTCACCTCACGCGGGGTCGGGCTGCCCGGACTGGTCAAGCCGGACCTGGCGGCGCCGGGGGAGACCATCTGGTCCGCCAAGGCGGGCGCGGGCTCCGGCGGTATGCGCGAGGACGGCACCTCGATGGCGGCCCCGCACGTGGCCGGGCTGGCCGCGCTGGTCCGGGCCGCCCACCCCGACTGGACGGTGGCCCAGCTGAAGGCCGCGCTGATGAACACCACCGGCGACACCTGGGCGGGTGACGACCGGTCAGGCCCGGTGTACGGGCCCGGGCGGACCGGCGCAGGGCGGGCCAGGGTCGACCTCGCGGTGGCCACCCCGGTGGTCGCGTACGCGGCGGGGCCCGAGGTGGACGGAGCGGTCGGGCTCTCGTTCGGTCCTGTGCCGGTCAGCGGGCCGACCACGCAGAGCCGGGAGGTCGAGCTGCGCAGCTTCGCCGACCGCCCGCTGGAGTACCGCACCGGCTACCTGGCGGCCACCGAACTGCCGGGCGCCTCCTTCGAGCTGACGCCGACTCAGGTCACCGTGCCGCCCGGCGGTACCGCCCGGGTGACCGTCACCCTGCGGGTGCCCGGGCAGCTGGACCGGGCGCCGGACCCGACCCTCGACCTGGTGCAGGGCGGCAAGGCCAGGAGCTACCGGGGCGAGCTGTCCGGACGGCTGCTGCTGACCCCGGCCGAGGCCGGCCCGCCCGCGCTCCGGGTGCCGCTGTTCGCCGCGCCGCACGCCGTCTCGGAGCTGACGGCCGGTCCGCAGGTCCGGGCCGCCGGGAACACCCTGCTGAGCATCACCGGCACCGGCGCGCCGACCGCGAACGGGGCGCTGGTCAGCGCCTTCGCGCTGGGCGGCGAGGCGGCCCGCTGGCCGGACTGCCCGCCGGGGGCGACGGCGGAGCCGGAGAAGGCCGCAGACGTCTGCGTGACCGCCCCGGGCGACCGGGCTGCCAACCTGCGCGCGGTGGGCGCCGCCAGCGACGCCCCTGCGGTCGGCGGCGAGCCGCTGGAGAACGGCACGCTCTACCTGGCCGCGACCCTGTGGGCACCGGCTGCCACCCCGGCCGGCGGCGTCGTGGTCCGGGCCTCCCTGGACACCGACGGCGACCAGGTCACCGACGTGGTGGTGGCCGCCGCCCGGCTCAAGGGCAGCGACGTGCTGGTGGCCAGGACGCTGGACGCCAGGACCGGCGAGGAGCTGGACGTCCAGCCGCTGAACGCCCGGTGGGGCGACACCGACACCGGACTGCTGGACAGCGACACCGTGGTGCTGCCGGTCCGGCTGGCCAAGCTGCCGGGGCTCCGACAGAGCACCTCGAAGATCCGGTACGGCCTGTGGACCGCCTTCGCTGCACCCGGCACGCCCGACGTGGCGGCGGCGCTCTCCTCGATCGGCCTGCAGGGCGAGCGGCCCACCCTGACCGTCGACGTGCTCGCCCCGGCGCTGGACGTCCGGGCCGGGGCGGGTGGCCCGACGGCCGTCGCGGTGCCCGAGCAGCCCGGCGCGGTCCTGGAGGTCAGACGGCGCGGGGCCGGGGCGGACCGGCTGCTGCTCGTCCACCACTTCAACCCGGACGGGCGCCGCGCCCAGCTGGTCCGGCTGCGCTGAGGGCTCGGTGGATCCGGCCCGTCCACTCAGCGAGAAACCCGATCGGCCCGGGCCCGCCGGCGCAGCAGGGCGACCAGGGCGACACCGACCAGGACCGCCACCGCCGCCCCGCTCACCGTCGCCCCCTGCGTCAGCCCCGGGGGCCGGTACGTGCAGCTCAGCCGGGAGGCTCCGGTGCCGAGCGGGACACCGATCATGCCGAGCACCGAGTGGGCCGGCTGCTCGGGCCCGTCGCCCACCGCGCACTGCCAGCCGTCGACGGCCGGGACGGAGATCAGCGCGGTCCCGGTGGAGCCGGGCGGCAGCTCGGCGCTGACGGAGTGTCCGGTGCTGTGCACGGCGGTCGCGCCGTTCGGCCGGGCCAGCGCCGCGCTCAGCGCGGTCCGGTCCAGGCAGCCGACCGGCTGGGCCGGGACCTGGGCGGCGGCCCCGGTCCGCAGCTCCAGCTCGAACCGGCCGTCGGCGGGGGCGTCGCCGAGCAGCCGGATCGGCATCGCGGTCATCGGCTGGAGGCCGTGGCCGGTGTACTCCGTGCCCAGGCCCAGGACCGTGCCGTTGAACCACGGGCCGTAGAAGAAGACCTGGTCGCCGGGGAGGCAGCTGCCCTCGAAGGTGGTCCCGGTGCCGCCCGCAGGAGTGGCCGGGACCGACCAGCCGCTGCTGCCGTGCAGGGTCGGGGCCGGTCCTGCGGTCGGGGTGAGCTGCGGAACCCGGTAGACCGTGGCGCCGAGCAGGGCCTGCTGCCTGGTCCAGACCGAGGAGGTGTCGGGGGCGGGGCCGGCCGGCTGCACGGTGATCAGCGGGACGGCGGGCGCCTGTTCGACGGTGAAGCCGTCCGGGGCCGAGCTGCTCTCCAGGTAGGTGGTCACCCCGAACAGCGCCCGCCCGACCGGGTCGGCGGGGCTGAGGGTGTGCCGGCCGTGGCGGTACCAGCCCGCGCCGAGGTCGTGCAGCAGCTCGGCGGTGGTCCTGGGCAGATGGCCGGAGTAGTACGAGCCGCCCTCGCCGCCGAGCAGCAACGGGTCGTTGGCCGTGAACTCGTGCGGCCCGGGGTCGGTCCGGACGTTCGGCCAGTCGTCCGCCTGCTGGATCACCTGGTACGCCGACTGGGCGCCGACGGTGGTCCCGGGCGGGAGGAACGGCAGCTGGTCGCGGATCACCGCGACCGAGTACGTCGAGTAGGTGGCCCCGGCCAGCACACCGAGCGCCAGCAGCGCGCCGACCGCCTTCCGCGCCGTCCCGCGCTCCAGGAGCCAGAGCGCGCCGAGCGCCAGCACGCCGCCCGCCGACAGCAGCACCCAGGTCGAGGCGTGGACCGAGCTCTGCCCGTGGCCGAGCAGCGCGATCAGCCCCAGCACCCCGGCGCCACCGGCCAGCGCGAACAGGTCGGGGCGGCGGGAGAGCGAGACCCAGGCCGCCATCACCAGCAGCCCGCTCAGCACGAAGCCGGCCCGGTACGGGCTGTCGTCCGGGAGCGTAAGGCCGTGCCAGAGCAGGACGGTCGGCTCCCAGACGAAGCTCGCGCCGACCAGCAGCAGCAGCGCGTACCAGCCGATCCGCTCGCGGGCCCGGACCCGGCGGTTGAACGGCAGGGTGGCGACCAGCAGCAGGCCGAGGACGCCGACGAAGACGTTCGGCAGCGGGTGGTCCGAGCGGCCGCCGGGCAGCAGCTGGGCCAGGTAGTCGGTCAGCCCGGGCGGCCCGTCGTAGGTCGCCAGCGGGGCCGGCTGGGCGGCTCTGCTCGCCGTCAGACCCACCGTCAGGACCGGAGCGGCCAGCAGCACCCCGAGCAGCACCATGGCGGCCGCGCGCCCCAGCACCTTCAGCCGGGCGAGCACCGGGCGCTCCGTCAGCAGCAGCACCCGCAGCAGCAGGACCAGACCGGCACCGAGGGTGGCCATCGCCCCGGTGTAGTAGTTGCCCGCCCAGGCCACCGCCACCGCGAGGCTGCCGAGCACCCAGTGCCTCCCCCGCAGGCACCAGTCGCCGGCCAGGCAGAGCAGCGGCAGCGAGACCAGGCCCCACATCCACATCGGGTCCGCCGAGCCCTCGTCGAGCACCCAGGCGCAGAGCCCGTAGCCGACCGCGAGCAGCGCCCGCAGCAGTCCGGAGCCGGGGTGCAGGCGGCCCAGGAAGTGGGTCATCACCGCCGCGCCGAGGCCGATGCTGAGCAGGGTGACCAGGAAGACCGGGAAGTTCACCGCCGAGCGGGGGAACAGGCCGACCAGCCAGGAGAACGGATTCATCAGGTAGCCGAAGAAGTCGGCCAGGAAGGGTGCGCCGTAGCCGCTGTTCCAGTTGAACAGCAGGTCGCCGGTGCCCGTTGTTGATGTTCCAGCGCCGTGCATCAGGTCCCACAGGTGGGCGTGGAACGGGACGGCCTGGTCGCCCAGGTCGTTCACCGCCCGCGAGCGGTCGCCGAACGGGTAGGTCCCGTGGATCGCCATCGCCAGGCAGTACGCGCCCATCGAGATCCCGGCGGCGAGTCCGGCCGCGGCCGACTCGGCCCGGCGGCTGGATTCGCTCACGTGTCGGTGCTCCTGACGGTCAGTTCGCTGCTCCGGTAATGTCCCAATTTCGACCGGATCGCCGCGAGGCGACACGCGGCGTCCGAATGGCGGACGTCAGGTGTCAGCCCCTGGGACGCGGAGTAGGGTCGCCTGCATGTCTCGCAGCCTTCGTCTCGCAGTTGTCCCCGGTGACGGTATCGGCCAGGAAGTGGTGGCCGAGGGCCTCAAGGTGCTCGCCGCCGTCCTCCCCGCCGACGTCAAGGTCGAGACCACCGAGTACGACCTCGGCGCCCGCCTCTACCACCGCACCGGTGAGACCCTGCCGGACGCGGTACTGGAGGAGCTGAAGACCCAGGACGCGATCCTGCTCGGCGCCATCGGCGACCCGAGCGTGCCGTCCGGCGTGCTGGAGCGCGGGCTGCTGCTCAAGCTGCGGTTCGCCTTCGACCACCACATCAACCTCCGCCCGGGCAAGCTGCTCCCCGGCGTGCAGTCCCCGCTCGGTGGCGACCCCAAGATCGACTTCATCGTGGTCCGCGAGGGCACCGAGGGCCCGTACGTCGGCAACGGCGGCTCGCTGCGCACCGGCACCGAGCACGAGGTGGCCACCGAGGTCAGCCTGAACACCGCGTTCGGCATCGAGCGGGTGGTCCGGGACGCGTACCAGCGCGCCGCCGCCCGCCCGCGCAAGAAGCTGACGCTGGTGCACAAGAACAACGTGCTGGTGCACGCCGGCCACCTGTGGTCGCGGATCTTCGCCGAGGTCGGCCAGGAGTTCCCCGAGGTCAGCACCGACTACCTGCACGTGGACGCGGCGACCATCTTCTTCGTCACCCAGCCCGAGCGCTTCGACGTGATCGTCACCGACAACCTGTTCGGCGACATCCTCACCGACCTCGCCGCGGCCGTCACCGGCGGCATCGGCCTGGCGGCCTCGGGCAACATCAACCCGAGCGGCGCCTTCCCGTCGATGTTCGAGCCCGTGCACGGCTCGGCCCCGGACATCGCCGGCCAGGGCAAGGCCGACCCGACCGCCACCGTGCTGTCGGTCGCCATGCTGCTGGACCACCTCGGCTTCGCCGCGGAGGCCGCCAAGGTCGAGGCGGCCGTCGCGGCCGACCTGCTGGAGCGCTCCGGCACCCGTTCCACGTCCGAGGTCGGCGACGCGCTCGCCGCCCGAGTATCCGGCTGACGGGCCGGCTTTACCCCACGTAGCAGCCCACCGGCTGTTCGGCACGGCCCTCTGGATGCGAGTATCGACAGTGGGCCGTGCCTTCGTATGTTCTTTTCCGAGGGTGGCGGCCCGGACCAACCCCACGGTGAAGGACAGGCAGTCATGAGTACGCCCACCCAGGCGCCCATCACGTTCGACCTCAAGCCCTCCGCGCACCCGCTGTCGGACAGCGAGCGCACGGCCAGGCTGGCCAATCCCGGCTTCGGGCGGGTCTTCACCGACCACATGGTCACCATCAGGTGGACCGAGGGCCGGGGTTGGCACGACGCGCAGCTCACCCCGTACGCCCCGCTGGAGATCGACCCGGCGAACATGACCCTGCACTACGGTCAGGCGATCTTCGAGGGTCTGAAGGCCTACCGCCAGGCCGACGGCTCGATCTCCACCTTCCGCCCGACCGCCAACGCCGAGCGCTTCCAGGCCTCGGCCCGCCGACTGGCGATGCCCGAGCTGCCGACCGAGGCCTTCGTCGAGGCGGTCGAGCTGCTGGTCCGGCAGGACCAGTCCTGGGTGCCGAACGAGCCGGAGCAGAGCCTCTACCTGCGCCCGTTCATGTTCGCCACCGAGGTCGGCCTGGGCGTCCGCCCGGCCAACGAGTACCTCTTCATGATCATCGCCTCCCCGGCCGGCGCCTACTTCCCCGGCGGCGTGAAGCCGGTCTCGGTCTGGCTCTCCGAGGAGTACGTCCGGGCCGCTCCCGGCGGCACCGGCACCGCCAAGTGCGCCGGCAACTACGCCGCCTCGCTGGTCGCCCAGGCCCAGGCCGCCGAGAAGGGCTGCGACCAGGTGGTCTGGCTGGACGCCGCCGAGCACCGGTGGATCGAGGAGATGGGCGGGATGAACCTGTACTTCGTCTTCGGCGAGGGCAAGGACGCCACCATCGTCACCCCGGAGCTCTCCGGCGCCCTGCTCCCCGGCATCACCCGCGACTCGCTGCTCTCGCTGGCCGCCGACCGCGGCTACGCCGTCCAGGAGCGGAAGATCTCCACCGACGAGTGGAAGCAGGGCAACGCCGACGGCACCCTCACCGAGGTCTTCGCCTGCGGCACCGCCGCCGTCATCACCCCGGTCGGCTCGGTCAAGTCCGCCCGCGCCGACTGGACGGTGGGCACCGGCGAGCCCGGCCCGATCACCATGGAGCTCCGCAAGACCCTGCTCGCCCTCCAGGGCGGCCAGGCTCCGGACACCCACGGCTGGCTCCACAAGATCGTCTGACACCCCGTCCGGGCGTCCCGCAGCCTTTCAAGGCCGAGCTCATCGACGGGGAGATCATCGTGACCCCACCGCCGGACACTAATCACGAGATTGCGATCGGCCGCTTCATCCGGCAGGTCTTCCGGAACTGCCCGGCGGATTTCGACTTCGCACCTGGGATCGGACTCGTCGTCCCCGGAGGACGCTTCATCCCGGACGGTGCGTTCATCGAGCGCGGAGTCATGGCCGACCGGGAGTCGTGGTCCGAGCCGGTGGGGGTCCTGATGGTGCTTGAGGTCACCTCCAGTCGGCCGGAGAAGGATCGGGAGGCCAAGCGCAAGGGGTACGCAGCCGCCAGGATTCCGCTGTACCTCCTGGTGGACCGTCAGCGGAACGAACTCGTGTTGCACGGCGATCCCGGGGCGGGTGACTACGCGTCCGCCCTGCGAGTGGTGCTCGGTGCCGCACTGCCGTTGCCCGAGCCGTTCGGATTCGCGCTGGACACGGGTGACCTGGTCGGCTGACCGTCCCGGATCGCGAGACGGCGGAGCCACATCGCGGATGGTGTGCCAGACTCCGAGGGTGTCCTCGCTTTCGCTGATTATTAGCAGCAGGCGCGCCGGTCCGCAGTGACCGTCCCCGAATAACCACATTCGCGGGGCGACCACCAGCGTCCAGACCCGCGCGCAGACCTCTCGCATCCGCGAGGGGTTTTTTGTTTTGCCCGGACCGGCCACCGGCCCCTCACGAGGGGGCTCGGGGACACCGGGAGCGCGCGGGATGCTGGACAGTGGAGCCGGATCACGTATCCCGGCAACAGCAGCAGTACCTCCCCGAACGGAGAACCCAGGGTCATGACCGAGGCCAGCCCCCGACCCCACGACAGCTTCCACGTCTTCGACACCACGCTGCGCGACGGCGCCCAGCGCGAGGGCATCAACCTCAGCGTGGCCGACAAGCTGACCATCGCCCGGCACCTGGACGAGTTCGGCGTCGGCTTCATCGAGGGCGGCTGGCCGGGGGCCAACCCGCGGGACACCGAGTTCTTCGCCCGGGCCGCCGCCGAGCTGGAGTTCAAGCACGCCCAGCTGGTGGCCTTCGGCGCCACCCGGCGGGCCGGCGGCAAGGCCGCCGAGGATCCGCAGCTGGCCGCGCTGGTCACCTCGGGCGCCCCGGTGATCACCCTGGTGGCCAAGTCGCACGACCGCCACGTCGAACTCGCCCTGCGTACCACGCTGGACGAGAACCTGGAGATGGTCCGGGACAGCGTCGAGTACCTGCGCTCGCAGGACCGCCGGGTCTTCGTCGACTGCGAGCACTTCTTCGACGGGTACAAGGCCAACCGCGAGTACGCCCTCGCCGTGGTGAAGGCCGCCCACCGGGCGGGCGCCGACGTGGTGGTGCTCTGCGACACCAACGGCGGGATGCTCCCGCTCGGGGTGCGCGAGATCGTCGCCGACGTGATCACCGAGACCGGCGCCCGGATCGGCATCCACGCCCAGGACGACACCGGCTGCGCGGTGGCCAACACGCTGGCCGCCGTGGACGCCGGGGCCACCCACGTGCAGTGCACCGCGAACGGCTACGGCGAGCGGGTCGGCAACGCCAACCTGTTCCCGGTGGTCGGCGCGCTGGAGCTGAAGTACGACCGTCGGGTGCTGCCCGCCGGGAAGCTGCTGGAGATGACCCGGATCTCGCACGCCATCGCCGAGGTGGTCAACCTGGCGCCCTCCACCCACCAGCCGTACGTGGGCTTCTCCGCCTTCGCGCACAAGGCCGGGCTGCACGCCTCCGCGATCAAGGTCGACCCGGACCTGTACCAGCACATCGACCCGGAGCAGGTCGGCAACACCATGCGGATGCTGGTCTCCGACATGGCCGGCCGGGCCTCGATCGAGCTGAAGGGCAGGGAGCTCGGCTACGACCTCTCCGCCGACCGCGACCTGGTCGGCCGGGTGGTGGCCAAGGTCAAGGAGCAGGAGAACCTCGGCTTCACCTACGAGGCCGCCGACGCCTCGTTCGAGCTGCTGCTCCGCGACGAGGTGCGGGGCAGCCGGCAGCGGTTCTTCGCGCTGGAGTCCTGGCGGACCATCAGCGAGCAGCTGGCGGACGGTACTTCGGGCAACGAGGCGACCGTGAAGCTCTGGGCCAAGGGGGAGCGCCGGATCGCCACCGGCGAGGGCAACGGCCCGGTGCACGCGCTGGACCAGGCGCTGCGGACCGCCCTGGAGCACATCTACCCGAAGCTGGCCGAGCTCGAGCTGGTGGACTACAAGGTCCGGATCATGGAGGGCGCGCACGGCACCAGCTCCAAGACCCGGGTGCTGATCGAGTCCACCGACGGGGTGGCCACCTGGTCCACCGTCGGCGTGGCCGACAACGTGATCGGGGCCTCCTGGCTGGCACTTGAGGACGCCTACACCTACGGCCTGATCCGGGCCGGGCTCGACCCGGAGAGCTGACCGAAGGTCAGAAAGGGCCCGCCGTACGGACGGCGGGCCCTTTTCGGTGTTCTGATCTCACCGCAGWCGTGCGAGCAGYGCRTGYTCSACGAGGGTGATGAGGGCGCTTTTGGCGCTGTCTCGGCGGCGGGCGTCGAGGGTGATGACGGGGGTGTCGGGGCCGAGTTGGAGTGCTTCGCGGACTTCGTCGGCGGTGTGGGGTTGGTGTCCGTCGAAGCCGTTGAGGGCGACGA
>NZ_JBFUMY010000003.1:0-198196 GCF_054049135.1 Kitasatospora sp. P5_F3
TCACTGCCATCACCCGCGTACGCCGGGTCCAGCTGCACCTTGATCGTGTAGGCCTTCGACGCCTTCGCCGCCAACGTAGCAAGCTCGGGACAGCTCACATCCTGACCGGTCGCCGTACAACCATCGCTCGCCGAAACGACCTTCAGCACAGCAGGCAACGCATCTGTCACCACCAGACCCGAAGCCTGCGAGGGACCATTGTTCGTCACCGTCACCGTGTAGTCGAACGTCTCACCCGGGGCCACCAGGGTGCTCGATGCAGGCTTCTTCGCGATCGCCACGTCGGCCTTCACCGGGGAGGGCGGGTTCGGGCCCGGGCCGGGCAGAGTGCCCGTGGATGCGTCGGAGGTGTTGTTGGTCGGGTCCGGGTCGGCAGTGTCCGCGGCCACCTTGGCCTGGTTACGGACATCCGAGCCGTCACCGGTGTAGGCCGGGTCGAGCCGCACGGTGATCGTGTACGTCTTCGACGCCTTCGCCACCAACGTAGCGAGCTTGGGACAGCTGACGTCCTGACCGGTCGCCGTGCAACTATCGGTCGCCGAAACGAACTTCAGCACAGCAGGCAACGCATCCGTGACCACCAGGCCCTTCGCATCCGACGGCCCGTTGTTGGTGACGGTCACGGTGTAGTCGAACGTCTCCCCAGGGGCGACCGGCGTAGCGAGAGTCGGCTTCTTGGTGACGGCGACATCGGCCTTCACCGGAGCAGGCGGATTCGGGCCAGGCCCCGGGCCGGGCAGACCACCGGTTGAAGCGTCCGAGGTGTTGTTGGTCGGGTCCGGGTCAGCACTGTCGGTGGCGACCTTCGCCTGGTTCCGCACATCGCTGCCATCACTGGCGTAGGACGGGTTGAGCTGCACCTTGATCGTGTAGGTCTTCGAGGCCTTCGCGGCCAACGTAGCGAGCTTGGGACAGCTGACGTCCTGACCGGTCGCCGTGCAACTGTCGCTCGCCGAAACGAACTTCAGCACAGCAGGCAACGCATCCGTGACCACCAGGCCCTTCGCATCCGACGGCCCGTTGTTGGTGACGGTCACGGTGTAGTCGAACGTCTCCCCCGCAGCAACCGGCGTGGTCGACGCCGGCTTCTTCGCGATCGCCACGTCGGCCTTCACCGGCGCCGGCGGGTTCGGGCCGGGCCCCGGACCAGGCAGACCACCGGTCGACGCATCCGACGTGTTGTTCGACAGATCCGGATCGCCACTATCGGTCGCGACCTTCGCCTGGTTCCGCACATCACTGCCATCACCCGCGTACGCCGGGTCCAGCTGCACGGTGATCGTGAAGGTCTTCGACGCCTTCGCCGCCAACGTGGCCAACTTCGGGCAACTCACGTTCTGACCGGTCGCCGCGCAACCATCAGGCGACGAAACGAACTTCAACATGACCGGCAGCGCATCAGTCACCACCAGACCGGAGGCCCGCGACGGGCCATTGTTGGTGACGGTCACGGTGTAGTCGAACGTCTCCCCCGCAGCAACCGGCGTGGCAGACGCCGACTTCTTCGCGATCGCCACATCGGCCTTCACCGGAGCAGGCGGATTCGGACCAGGCCCCGGACCCGGCAGACCACCGGTCGACGCATCCGACGTGTTGTTCGACAGATCCGGATCGCCACTGTCGGTCGCGACCTTCGCTTGGTTCCGCACATCACTGCCGTCACCGGTGTACACCGGGTCCAGCTGCACCTTGATCGTGAAGGTCTTCGACGCCTTCGCCGCCAACGTGGCCAACTTCGGACATGACACGTCCTGACCGACAGCCGCGCAACCATCAGGCGACGAAACGAACTTCAGCACGACCGGCAGCGCATCGGTCACCACCAGGCCCTTCGCATCCGACGGCCCGTTGTTCGACACGGTGACCGTGTAGTCGAACGTCTCACCGGGTGCGACCGGAGTAGTCGAGGCGGGCTTCTTCGTGATCGCCACGTCGGCCTTCACCGGGTTGGGCGGGTTCGGGCCCGGCCCCGGACCAGGCAGACCACCGGTCGACGCATCCGACGTGTTGTTCACCATGCTCGGGTCAGCTGTGGCCGACTTCACCGACGCCTGGTTCCGGATGTCCGAGCCATCACCCGAGTAGGCCGGATCCAACTGCACCGTGATCTTGAGGGTCTTCGTCGCGCCCGGGTTCAGCGTCGCAAGCGGAGTACAGGTCACCGCCTGCCCCGAAGCCGTGCACCCCGAGTCCGAGGAGACGAACTTCAACGCGACCGGCAGAGTGTCCGTGACCACCACATTCGTCGCCTGAGACGGTCCGGCGTTCGCCACGACGAGGTCGTACACGAGGCTCTCACCAGGCGCGACAGACGCGGCGCCCTCAGCCTTCTTCGTGATCGACAGATCAGCCGACGCCGTCGCCGTGGTCGTCACCGAGAAGGCCGCTGTACTGTTCCCGGCCGCCGGATCCTCACTGTTCGCCACGGTGGCGCTGCCACCCGACAGCACCGTGCCGAGCGGTGCGTCCGGATCGACCACCACCGAGATGGCGAACGAGGCCGTGCCGCCGTTCTTCAGCCCCGCCGGGATCGTGCACGTCACGGACTTCTTGTCCGCCGCCACCGTGCATCCCGAAGGCTGCGTCGGGGCGGCCGTCGTACGGCCCGGCATCGTGAACGTCACCGTCGACGCCGACGTGGTGTCCGACGGACCGCCGTTCGTCACCGTCCCGGTCACGGTGGCCGCCGTGCCCGGGGTCACCGGGGCGGTCGGCGCGGTCACCGACATCGCCAGGTCGTTCGACCCCTTGGCCGTCGTCGACAGCGGCACGGCCGCCGTGTTGTTCGCCGTGTTCGGATCGTCCACGAAGGCCACCACCGCCGAACCACCCGACAGCGCGGTCGCGACCGGGGCGTTCGAGTCGACGACCAGCGGGATCGCGAAGGTGCTCTTCGCGTCCTTGGCCAGGCCCGCGGCGACGGCGCAGGTAACCGACTTGCCGTCAGCGGCCGCAACACAGCCGGACGGGAGTGGCGAACCGAGCGTCGTGCGCTGCGGCAGCGTGAACGTCACGGTCGCCGCGGACGCCGTCGTCGACGGTCCGTTGTTGGTCACGGTCAGCGTCGCCGTGGAAGTACCGCCGGGCGTCACCGGGTTGGGGGCGGCCGCCGCGGTCATCACCAGGTCGCTGGAGCGCACCGTGAGCCTGGCGCTCGGGCAGGTGGCCGGCTTCGAGGCGTCCGTACACAGCGTGTTCTCGTTGGTCGTGTCCGAGGTCACCGCTGTCACGGCATTGAGGAAGTCACCCTCCTGTCCACCCTTCACCGTGATCTTCAGTGTCGCGGTGGCGCCGTTGGCCAGGCCGCCGACGGTCCACTTGCCGGTGGCCTTGTCGTACTTGCCCGCCGAGTCGTCCGACACGTAGGTGAGACCGGTCGGCAGCTGGTCGGTGAGCACGACGTTGGCCGCCGCGTTCGGGCCCTCGTTCTTCACCGCGACGGTGAACACCGCCTGACCGCCGATCAGCACCACCGACCTGTCCACGGTCTTGGTCACCGTCAGACCCGCCGCCGGCGCGATCAGCACCGGCGCGACCTTCGACAGGGTGGTGAGACCGTCGCCGGTGAAGTCGTTGGTCGCGGTGCCCAGCGTCGCCGTGCTCTTCACCTTCGCCTGGAAGGTGAAGGTGAACGACGCGCCGGCGTTCAGTGTGGTGAAGGCGCCCCAACCCAACTGGGCACCAGTTACCGCCGGTTCCTCCAGGTCGGTACCGTCGGTCGAGCCGGCGACGTAGTCCAGCCGGCTGTCCAGCGTGTCGGTGAAACCGAACGTGGTCACCGGGTAGGTGTTCGGGTTGGTGAACTTCACCGTGTACGTGACGGTGTCGCCCGGCTTCGCCTTGCTCGGCGTCACCGTCTTCTCCGCCGGCATCGGCTTCACGCCCGCCGGACGGAAATAGGTGGCGAAGCTGAAGGTCTTGGACGCGCCCGGCGCCAGCGAGTACGGCCACGAGACGCCCATCGCGCTGTCGAGGTTCTCCGTGCAGCGGCAGGTGTTCTGCAGTGGCTTGCCGCCTGTCGCCTGGTCCCGGACGTTGCTGGGGGTCCCCTCGGCATACGAGCTGCCGGCGGTGAGCGGGACGAACATCATCGCCTGCCCGGTACCGTCGGCGTTCTTCACGCACGCGATGCCGTTGCCCATCCCCGGCGCCCTCGGCAGCACTGCTCCGAAGCTCGAGTCGACTCCTGCCAGCAGGCAGTCGCCGCCCCGGTAGAACGTTCCTTCCTGGGACTTGGTGCCGTTGTTCGTGACCGTGACGTCGATCCGGAAGCCGTTCTCGCCGTTGACGTAGGAGTCCACCTGCGACAGGCGCATCCCACTGCCGGCCGACTGCACCGTCGTCATCGTGAACGGATCGGACGAGCTGCCCGAGCCGGTGGTCGGCGTCTGGCTGACACCGACCAGCGAGCTGGCGCCGTTGAACCAGCCTCCCGAGACGAGGGAGCCTCCCACACTGAGGGCCGAGCTGCAGCTCGGGCCGCTGCCGCCCGCCCAGAACTGGGCCGTGCCGTTGTAGTCCGCCTGACACCGGCCCGCCAGCTGGCTCCAGATCCTGGTCACCGGCTTGCCCTTGTCGATCAGGCCGGTGGCGACCAGGACGACCGAGACGGTGTCGGTGAGGGCTGTCTGACCCGCAGTCAGGGTCTGGCTCGCCTTGTAGGCCACCTTGGTAGCGCTCGTGGCCTGGCCGTTGGCGACGATCGTCCAGGTGCCGTCGGCCGCGACGGTCGCCGTGCCGATGGCCGTGGTCGACGTGCCACGGGTGAGCGTCACCGTGGCTCCGGGCGCCCCGGTCCCGGTGAACTCGGTGTCGGTCCCGATGGTCTCGCCGTCCTCAGGCGACGTGATCTTCACAGCCGGAATCTGCCACTCGACCACGACCGCGCCGGCCCTGGTCGGGATGCCGTACTTGTCGGTGTCGTAGAACGGATCCTCCGTCCCGCCTGCAATCTGTCCCGCCCCCGCAGTGGTGGTGCCGTCCGGGACCTTCGCGGTGTCCACGAAACCGCTGCCGCCGCCACCGCCTGCGCCGGCCTGCGTAACGACGCTGCCGTCACCGCCCGCGCCACCGGCGTAGCCGGATCCCCCACCGCCTCCGGCGCTGCTGGTGCCGATGCTGCCGTCCGTTCCGCCCGCACCACCGGCCCCGAGCGGCCCGGCAACCCCCGCCTTGCCCGAGCGGGCGCCGGCGTTCCCGGCCGCGCCTCCGACAGCACCGGTCGCACCGGCGCCGCCCTTGGCGCCGCCCGCGCCATCGCCGCCGGTCACCCCGTTCGCGCCACCACCGGCCCCGCCGTCGCCCGCCACCGCCCCGGTGACCCCCTTGCCGCCGCCGCCACCGCCACCGGCAACCAGCAACAACCCTCCGGACGCGTCCTTCACCCAGGCCGCACCGGCGCCGCCCCCCGCATTGAAGACGCCGCCGCCCCCTGCGGGCACGTTGATCGAGTACGACGACGCCAGCGGCGCCGAGACGGTCCCCAGGGTGTAGCCACCGGCGCCACCCCACCCGGAAGTGGCACCGACCCCGTTACCACCGCCGCCGCCCCACAGATGGAACCGCACCGCGGTCGCCGCGGCCGGCGGCGTGAACGTCTGCGTGGAACCGGTACTCCGGAAGACCTGGCACTGGTTGTAGCCCGTCGTCTTCGCGACGCAGGCGCCCGCCGCTGCACGCGGCTGAGGCACGGCCTGGCCCGCCGGGGCCACGGCGACAGACGAGAACGGCGACGCGGCCGTGGCCAGAACACAGGCCACCACCACCGCGATCAGGCGCTTGACACTGCCGGCCATCGAGTTCCCGTTCTATCTGAATCAGGCATACCGTGCTTTTTGTATATAAAGGCCTTTCATAATGCAGATATGACTGGACACTCCAGAGCGCACGATGATCAGCAAAGATGAACCCGTCCAGAGCAGCAGTGCACCGGAACAGGGTCAGCTGCCTCTCCCTCAGGTCCCGCCCACAGACCGCCACACCACCAGGCTTGGGCACCAGTTCCGGCACCCGGGATATCCGCACCGGGTGAACAGGAGCGCCGGACCCGTGCTCGGACGAGAGGTCAACTTCGGTTCCCGTACCGCCCGTTCAGGCCTGGTTGGCCCCAGCATGACGAAGGAGTGCGCAGATGAGCGGTATGCACGGCCACCACGACATGGGCCACACCGTTGCGGGGTGGACCGGCTCGGCCCTGGTGTTCGCGGGATTCGGCGACCTGGCTGCTGCACCTCGCGGGCCGGGGAAAGTCGAGCGGCCAGGCCGCAGCCGCGAACTGACGACCGCTCAGCCTGCGGACTGACCCGGCGAGCGCTCGGTCAGCCGGAGGTGCCGCTGCCGGGCTGCCTGGGCCGAGCCGAGGCCGAGGTTGACGGCGATCTGCTGCCAGGTCAGCCCCCGGCCGCGCGCCATCTCCAGCAGGCCGAGCTCCCACTCGTCCACCTCCGCCCGGGCCCACTGCACCAGGGCCAGCGCGGCCGCCAGGTCGTCCGCGTCGACCGGCGCCTCACCCTCCTCGGGGAACTCGCTGCCGCCGGCCAGCATCACCACCCGCCGCCAGGCGTCCACCGGGCCGAGCGGCATCCGCCGCTCCTCCCAGCGGGTACGGGCTTCGCCGTGGGCGTGGCGCTCGGTGATCCGGAGCAGGGCCGGGTACTGCCGCTTCTCGTGCGCCTCGGCCACGTCCGGCACGCCGAACGGGGCGGAGAGCTGCACCTTACTGTCCTCGGTCATAGCCACACGGTAGGCGACCATGGCATTCGTTGACAACATTTTATTGCAAACAGTCTGTTCAAAAAGTGCGCCGCAGCCACCCGCCACCGGACCGTGAGAAGCTGGCCGGACCCATCCCTGAGCAGGAGGAACGGCAGATGGCGGAGCCACGGACGCGACGCCCCGCGCGCCCGCGCGAGGAGGTCTTCGCCACGGCCCGGGCGGCGATCGCCGAGCACGGGCTGGCCAAGCTGACGATGGCCGGGCTGGGCAAGCAGTTGCAGATGAGCGCCGGGCACCTGCTCTACTACTTCGGCAGCAAGGACCAGCTACTGCTGGAGACCCTGCGCTGGAGCGAGGAGCAGCTCGGCGAACGACGCCGCACCGCGCTGGCCGATCACGCACTGACGGCCCGTCAACGACTGGCTGCGTACGCGGAGTTGTACCTGCCCGAAGGCCCGGGAGATCCGCGCTGGATCCTCTGGCTCGAGGTCTGGGGCCGCTCCCCGGCCAGCGCGGAGATCCGGCAGGGGCAGCTGGAGATCGAGGCCCCCTGGCAGGCCGACCTGGTCGCGCTGATCGAGGAGGGCGTGGCGGGAGGCGAGTTCACCGCCGACGGTGCGGCCGACCGGGCCGTCCAGCTCCGCGCGCTGCTGGACGGCCTCGCGGTACCGGTCGCGATCGGCCTGCCAGGCGCGAGCCGGGCGGAGGCGGCCGGTCAGGTCGCCTCGGTGGCCCGGGCGCTGCTGGGCGGCTGATCCCCAAGCTGCTGACCGCCAGTCAGTGGATCTCGCGCCGCACCAGCACCTGGGCGAACGGCTCACCCGTCCGCCGGGCGTACGCCATCCGCTCGCGCACCTCGAACAGCGTCCGCGGGCGGTAACCCGGGCCTCCGCAGCAGCTCTTGTGGAAGTCGACCCCCGCGTTCAGCAGTACCGACAGGGTCCGCCAGGCAGCGGTGTCGCGACGGCGCGGTGCGGCGAACGCCGAGCCCGCACGGAGCAACGGCCGGGCGCAGCGCGGGCAGTGCCGCCGGTGGTCACCGACGGGCGACTGCTTGTACGAGGCCCGGCAGGGCAGGCAGACGTACGACGTCTTGGTCGGGGTCATGCCCGGAGCGTAGACCGGACCGGACCGCCGGATCGAGTGGGTTTTCGGTTCACTCGGTCCAGAGCGCGGCGGCCGTGCGGTCGGCGGAGTAGCCCTTGGCGCGGACCTGGATCTGGCGGAGGAAGTCGACCGTGCCCGGCGGGTGCGGGTGGGCCCAGTGGTTGGCCAGGAAGTGGGCGACGGCCGGTTCGTCGGCGAGCGGGTCGGCCAGGCCGGGGGTGCAGAGCAGCAGGATGTCGCCGGGAGTGGCCGGCACCAGGCGGAACCGGAACGGCCTGGGCGACGGACCGGCGGGGGACGGCAATTGGCCGTCCGGGTGGTGCAACAGCCGGGCCGCGTAGGCGTCGATCCAGTGTCCGGAGCGCAGCAGGTACAGCCCGCTGGGGCCGAGTCCGAAGGCGGCGCGGTGGGTGGCCGCCGGGTCGAGCGAGAGCAGCAGACAGTGCAGGGCCCCGGTGGACGGACCGTCAGCGGACGGCCCGTCAGCGCCCGGCACCGAGGCGGCGTCCGGCAGCATTCCCGGGGCGCGCAGCGGTGCGAACGCGCTGGTGGTGAGGCGCTGGAGCCCGTAGCGCAGCCGGTCGCGCGCGCCGTCGCGCAGGTCGGCGGCGAGCTCCGTACGGCTGCGGCCGATCGCGGCGGCCAGCTGGCGGCAGGCCTCGGCGGCGAGCGGCGAGGGTGCGGCCGTGGCGGAGGTGGTGGCCACCACGGCGAGCAGCAGGCCCTCCTCCCCCTCGCCGAACCGGGTGATCAGCAGCGCGTCCCGGCGCAGTTCACCCCGGTAGCGCGCGGAGTCACCCCGGACCGAGACCGCGCGCAGCGTGGCGGTGCCGTACTGGGCGCCCTCCAGGACGGTGTCGGGGGTGAGGACGGCGAGCCCGTCCGGGTCCGCCGCGGCGACGGCGGTCGGCTCGGGGCCGTAGGTCGGCGGCCGGTCGCCGACGTGCGGGACGGGCTGCTGGTCGTACGCGCGGCGGGCGGCGGGCGGCAGCGGCTCGACGGAGGTCAGGGGTTCGGCCGCCGGCTCCTCGACGGGTTCTTCCGCCGGGGTCGGATCCACCGGGAGCGGGGCCACCGGGAGCGGGGCCACCCCGGGCCCGGCGGCCGTGGTCTGCACGATGCCGGCGGACGGATCGTCAGCCACCGGATCGTCAGCCACCGGGGCGTCACCCGGCTCGCCCTCGTCCGGCCCGCCGACCACGACCGCCTCGGTGCTGCGCTGTGCCCCGATCATCCCGAGCGCCGAGTCGAACCAGTCGTCCACCGACAGGGCGTCGGCCTCCGGCACCACCTCGGTCTCCGGCGAAACCTCCTCCGGCACCGCCTCGGCCGTGCGCTGCGTCCCGATCATCCCGGCCGCCGAGTCGAACCGGTCGTCCACCGTCGCGTCGTCCTCCGGGGTGTCCGGTGCGTCCGGCAGGGTGGCAGCCGGGCCCTTGTAGACCTCGTGCCACCAGCCGTCGCCGCGCTGCGGTGGTGCGCCCTGGTTGCTCATCCGGCTGCTCCTCGTCCGTGTCTGCCGACTGCCGAGCGGGCCTGGGCCCCGGGCTCGACGTCATTGTCCCCAAGGAGAACGACGGTGTCCGGGAATCGGAGACAACCGGTCACCCCGTGGGCGCAGTGCCACGACGGCCGGTCGGGACCGGCCGAAACCGTGCCGAACTGCACGTACTCGACGTGAACGGCTGGGAACGAGACCCCCCGAGGGGCTCCACCCTCACCCGTTCGGCTGATTAATATGTGCGCATGACCGCGCCCGGGGCTTACACACCGCAGCCGGGGAGGGCCACGATCACCGGCCGCCCCGCCGCTGCGCTGTGGGTACTGCTGCTGGCGGGCCTGCTCACGGTCCTGCCATGTGCGGGCCGCGCGCACGCCGGCGCCAGGACGACCGCCCCGCCGCACCTGACCACGGTGACGGCTCAGCCCGTCGCCGTCGCGGCCGCCGCGCACGTTCTCGTGCACCACCGTTCGCAACAGGGCCAGGGCGCCGATCGGCTGCCGCTGATCTGGTGCACGGTGGACGGCGAACGGCCAGGCCCAGGCAGCGGCTGCTCCAGCCATCTGTACTGCGGCCAGGAGTCCCAGCTGCCGAACGCGCCACCGCAGCCCGTACCCGCGGTGCCCGCCCGGCTGATCCCCCCTCAGACACTGCCCGCTCCGCCGGTGCTCGCACCGCTGAGCGGCCCGGACCTGGCGCCCGACCTGCATGCGCTCCAGGTCCAGCTGAGCTGAGCGGAACCCACCGTCCGAGGACCGGCCGAGGCCAGCCGGCCACGACCGACCGAGCCCCGGACGGCTCCGCTTCCCCTGCCAATCCGTAGACCGCCGAGCGGGCACCGCCCGACGGGGACAAGGACAACTTTCATGGGTTCCGCCGCCAAGCAGCAGCCGACCAAGCAGCCCGGCAAGGGCAAGTCGAACGTCCGGCCGACCACCGCCGACCGCCGCGCCCGGATCGCCGAGCTGCGCGCCGAGGAGCAGCGCCGCGACCGCCGCAACAAGTTCATCGCGATCGGCGCAGCCGCCGTGCTGCTCGCCGGCATGGTGGGCGGCGGCGCGTGGATCGCGCTCGACGCGAAGGAGAAGAAGGACAAGGCGGCCGCCGCCGCCAAGGCGCCGATCGACGGTGTCCAGACCTTCGACAACCTCACCCGCAACCACGTCGCGACCAAGGTGACGTACCCGCAGACCCCGCCGGTCGGCGGCGACCACAGCCAGGTCTGGCTGAACTGCATGGGCACCGTCTACGACAAGCCGGTCGAGAACGAGAACGCCGTGCACGCGATGGAGCACGGCGCGGTCTGGGTGACGTACAACGCCAAGGCTTCGGCCGACGACATCAGCACGCTCTCCACCAAGGTGAAGACCACCCCGTACTCCTTCATGAGCCCCTACCCGGAGGAGGAGGGCGCCATCACGCTGACCGCGTGGGGCACCCAGCTGAAGGTCGACAGCGCGGCCGACCCCCGGGTGGCGAACTTCTTCACCAAGTACGTGCAGGGCCCGCAGACCCAGGAGCCGGGGGCGTCGTGCAGCACCGCCCAGTAGTCGCCGACGAGGTGGCCCCGGCCGGGGCGGGCCGGCGCCGGCTCTGGTGGCCCGCCGCGCTGGCGGCCGCCGTGGCGCTCGGTCTCGGTGTGCCCGCGCTGGTGGCCGGCGGCTCGGACGCCAGCGGCTCGGTGGCGTCGACGCCCGCACAGGAGTCGGCGGAGGCCGGGTTCGCCCGGGACATGGCGACCCATCACCAGCAGGCCATCGACCTCTCGTTCATCGTCCGGGACCGGAGCCAGGACACCGAGGTCCGCAACCTGGCCTTCGACATCATCAACACCCAGGCCAACCAGCGGGGCATGATGATGGGCTGGCTCGACCAGTGGGGTCTGACCCAGCACTCGGGCACCAAGCCGATGGCCTGGATGAAGATGGACCATCAGTACGAGCCGCACGACGGCTCGCTGATGCCCGGCATGGCGACCAACACCGAGCTCGCCAAGCTGCGTTCGCTCAGCGGCCAGGAGGCCGAGGTCTACTACCTCCAGCTGATGGTCGAGCACCACAAGGGCGGCGTCGCCATGGCCCAGGGCTACGTCGACCTCGCCACGAACGCGGTCGAGAAACGCCTCGCCCAGACCATGGTGAACGGCCAGCGCGGGGAGATCGACCTGATCACCGAGCTGCTGGCCAAGCGCGGCGCCAAGCCCCTCTCCTAGCAACCTCGCCGAAGGGTGCGGCCGGACGTCACCGTCCGCCGCACCCTTCGCCGTCTCCTCAGGAACGCAGCCTCAGGAGCGCGGCGCGCTGGTCCGGACCCGGGCCGCCAGGGTGGCGGCCGCACCCGCGACCAGGGTGAGCAGGACGAGCACCGCCCGGCCGCCGGTCTGATGGCCCGCCAGGTGGACCGCGAGTACCGGCAGGGCGGTGCCCAGGGCGGTGCCGAGACCGCGCACCATGTTGACCAGCCCGCCGCCGACGGCCGAGCTGGCGGGCGGGATCGCGCGCATCACCAGCGCGTTGTTCGCCGGCAGCAGCAGCCCGAGGCCGTAGCCCGCCACCACCAGCGGCAGGACGGTGGCCGCCGGCGKGGCGGGCACCACCGCGAGCAGCCCGAGGCCGAGCGCCGCCACCAGTGCGCCGCAGCGGCAACGGACGGCGTCCGACCAGGAGCCGGGCAGCAGACCGGCCCCGACGGTGGCCGCCACCGCGAAGGCGGCGGGGAGCGCGGTGATCACCAGCCCGGCGGTGGCCACCGGTGCGCCCGCGCCCACCAGCATCACCGGGCCGAGCACCAACGGGCAGAACAGCAGCAGATAGCCGACCAGGGCGATCAGCAGCCCGGTCCGGATGCCGGGGGTGTTGATCAACCCCGGCGGGATCAGCGGGCGGTCGGCGCGCTGCTCCTGCCGGGCCAGCGCCAGGGCCAGGACGACGGCCGCGAGCAGCAGGACGGCCACCACCCAGGCGGGCAGCGGGAGTCCGGATGCGGTAGAGAGCGCGAGCAGGAAGGTGGTCGAGCAGCCGGCCAGCAGCACCAGCCCGGCCAGGTCGAACCGGCCGTCCCGGCGGGGCTGCTGCGGCCGCCCCTGCGGGTAGGTGCGGGGCAGCAGGAACCAGCCCGCCAGGATGCCGAACAGGCCGATCGGGACGTTGATCCAGAACACCCAGCGCCAGGAGACATGCTGCACCAGCAGCCCGCCGAGCGTCGGCCCGAGCGCCAGACCAAGGGCCTGGGCGGCGGCCTGGACGCCGAGCGCGGTACGCATCGCGTGCTCGGGGACGCCCCGGGCTACCAGGGCGACGCTGTTCGCCTGCATCATCGCGCCGCCGACCGCCTGGACGGCCCGGCAGGCGACCAGCAGGCCGAGGCTGTCGGCCAGCCCGGCGCCGAGCGAGGCCAGCGCGAAGACCCCGAAGCCGCCCAGGTAGACCGTCTTCCGGCCGACCAGGTCGGAGAGCCGTCCGATCGGGGCCAGCAACGCGACCAGGACCAGCAGGTACGCGAGGGCGACCCACTCCACCGCGGCGAAGTTGGCGTCGAAGGCCCGCTCCAGCTCCGGGAAGACCAAGGCGGTGATGCTCGCGGTGAGCTGCCCGAGGAACGCCCCCAGGCAGACCGTGCCGACGGCCAGCCAGTGCGCGTGCCGCCAGCCGGCCACCGCTCGGGGGCGGGGGCGCTCGGCCAGCAGACGCTGGGCAAAGCTAGGGTTCACGGTGGCCACCCGAGCAATATATCTGTCACAGAGCTGCTCTGTCGACGAACTGCTCGGATGGCGATCGGATCGTTACGGGATGTGCTCGCGAGCAGACCTGGTCACCTACCGACAGGTGTACGAGGCCCGCGCGCTACGCTGTCGCCCATGTCGCCGCAGCCCAACCCCGATCCGACCCTCGGCCACTCCCCTGATTCGGCGGACCACGAGTCCGTCCTGGAGGAGGCCGCAGCCGTCGCGCGGGCCCAGCGGCTGACCGACGTGATCACCCGACTCCGCCGCGCCCTGCGCAGCAGCATCCGCACCGACTACCCCTGGGAGTCACTGCCGATGGCCCAGGTCGAGCTGCTCCAGACGCTGGCCGCCGCCCCGCTCCGGGTCGGCGAACTGGCGGCCCGTCAGCGCCTCGCTCCCAATACCGTCAGCGGGCTGATCGGCAAGCTCCTCGAGGCGGGCTTCGTCGACCGCCAGCCCGACCCCGGCGACCGCCGCACCGCCCGGATCGCGCTCACCGAGGCCGGCCACCAGCAGCTCCGCGACTGGCAGCACGCCCACGAACGCCGGCTGGCGGCCGCCCTCGAAAGCCTCCCGCTCGCCGAGCGCGAGGCCGTCATGCACGCCCTCCCCGCGCTCGAACTCCTCGCCAGAGCCCTGTCCGGCACCACCGGCAGCAGCACTGGCATCAGCACCACCGGTGTGCCGCCCGAGGGTCGCTGACGCCACGTCAGGCGAGGTCCTTCGAGGTCGACGGGCCCCCCGAACTCCTCGCGGAACTCGACAAGATCGCCTCCCGCGCGCGAGCGGCGTCCCGCAGGACGGCAAGCACTAGAAGAGCGAGCCCCGCTCCAGCGCCAGCAGGTGCCGCTTGCGGTCGATGCCCGCCGCGAAGCCGGTCAGCGCACCGTTCGCGCCGACCACCCGGTGGCAGGGCAGGATCACCAGCAGCGGGTTGGCGCCGACCGCGCCGCCCACCGCCCGTACGGCCGTCGGGGGTTGGCCCGCCAGCGCGCCCAGTTCGCCGTAGGTGACGGTCTCGCCGTACGGGATCTCGGCGAGCGCGGCCCAGATCCGCCGCCGGAACTCGGTGCCCACCGGTGCCAGCGGCAGGTCGAAGCTGGTCGACTCCCCGGCGAAGTAGGCGTCGAGCTGCCGGATCACGGCCTCGAACGCCTCCGGGTCGTGCAACCAGCCGTCGGCGGGCTCGTCCAGCGCGCCCTTCTGCCCGGGTGCGGTGACCGCCTGCAGGGCGAGCGAGCCGTCCGGCTGCAGGGTGCCGCTGAGCAGCAGGCGGCCCAGCGGGCTCTCCATCGTCGCGAACACCGTGGTCATGCCCGGACTCCTTCTGATGCCTCGTCAGTCTTCGGGCCAGCCACGGGAGTCAGCGAGACCCACAGCCGGTGCACGGCGTACGAGCGCCACGGCGCCCAGGCCGCGCCGGCCAGCGCCGCCGCCTTGGGGTCGCCCGGGTGGCCGAGCCGTTGCAGGCCGTGCTTGACGCCGACGTCGCTCGGCAGGAAGACGTCCGGATCGGCCAGTGCGCGCATCCGCAGGTAGCCCACCGTCCACGGCCCGATGCCCGGCAGGGCGAGCAGCGARGCGGCGGCCGCCTCCCGGTCCGCGCCGCCGTCCAGCCGGACCGCCCCGTCGGCCAGCGCCGCGCAGAGTCCGCGCAGGGCGCGACGGCGGGCGTCCGGCATCGCCAGGTCGGCGGAGTCGGCCACCGCCAGGGCCCCGGCGGGCGGGAAGAGCAGCCGCAGGCCACCGCTGGCCTCGGGCAGCGCGACGCCGTAGCGCGCGCTCAGCCGGGCAGCCAGGGTCCGGGCCGCCACGACGGTGATCTGCTGGCCGAGGACGGCGCGGACCGCCAGCTCGTGCGGGTCGACGTGCCCCGGGGAACGTACGCCGGGGCGGGCCCGGACCAGCTCGCCGAGCACCGGGTCGGCGCCGAGCTGGCCGTCCACCGCGTCGGGGTCGGCGTCCAGGTCGAAGAGCGCCCGGAGCCGGTGCACTGCGGTGGTGAGGCCACGCAGGTCGGTGAGCTGGAGCCGGCAGTCCAGCCAGCCCCGGTTCGCCGGGTCGCCGGCCCCCAGGCCGTCCACCTCGGCGATGGCGTGGCCGTACGGGAGCGCCAGGGTCCGCCGGTAGGTGCGGACGCCGGGCACGGCGCCCGGCACCACCTCCTCCACGCCCGGGACCGCACGCAGCGCCAGGAAGTCCAGCAGGTGGTCACTGTCGAGCGCGCCCCGGTAGGCCAGCCGGAGGCCGATCGACCCGGGTGTCGCGGTGCCCTTGCGGTGGCCGTTGGTCTCGGCACGCAGGCCGCTCGGGGTGCGGTCGTAGACCTCCCGGACGGTGTCGTTGAACTGCCGCACCGAGGAGAACCCGGCCGCGAACGCGATCTCGGTGACCGGGAGTTCGGTGGTCTGCAGGAGCAGCCGGGCGGTCTGCGCGCGCTGTGCCCTGGCCAGCGCGATCGGCCCGGCGCCGAGCTCGGCGGTCAGCTGCCGCTGCACCTGCCGCGAGCTGTACCCGAGCCGCTCGGCCAGGCCCGCGACACCCTCGCGGTCCACCACACCGTCCCCGATCAGCCGCATCGCCCGGCCGACCAGGTCGGCCCGGTGGTTCCACTCCGGCGACCCCGGCACCGAGTCGGGGCGGCACCGGCGGCAGGCCCGGTAGCCCGCGCCCTGGGCGGCGGCGGCGGTCGGGTAGAAGGTGCAGTTGACGCGCTTGGGGGTCACGGCGGGGCAGCTCGGTCGGCAGTAGATGCCGGTGCTGCTGACAGCCGTGAAGAACACCCCGTCGAAACGGGAATCCCGGCTGTCCACCGCTCGGTACCGGGTGTCGTCGTCGGTCAGAGTCTCGGTCACGTCCTCCAGTCTGCGGCACTCCCGACCTGGCGACTGGCGGAAATGCGACACCCAGGTCGGACCTGACGATCTTGGCCACCGATTCCGCCGAACCTCGCGGGGGGCCGATATCTGGGAGCGCTCTCACCTCCTGCCCTCACCCGATAGGCTCTGCACAGACAAGTCCGAGCCGACCAACCCACCCCGTAGCCCGAGGAGTCCGCAGTGGCCCAGCCGCAGCCCAAGGCCCAGCAGGCCGGCGCGCGCCCGACCCTGGAGTCCGTCGCCGAACGGGCCGGGGTCTCCCGCGCCACCGCGTCCCGGGTGGTGAACGGCGGGACCGGCGTCCGGGAGGCGCTGCGGGAGAAGGTACGGCAGGCCGTCGACGAGCTCGGGTACGCACCCAACCTCGCCGCCCGCACCCTGGTCACCCGGCGGAACCAGGCCATCGCCGTGGTGGTCTCCGAGCCCGAGAGCCGACTCTTCTCGGACCCGTTCTTCGCCCAGCACCTGCGCGGCATCAGCCGTGAACTCTCCGCTGCCGACAACCAGATGGTGCTGCTGCTGATCGAGGCCCAGCAGGACTACGAGCGGGTCGGGCGCTACCTGGCCGGCGGCCACGTGGACGGTGCGCTGCTGTTCTCGCTGCACCGGAGCGACCCGCTGCCCGAGATGGCCCGCAGAGTCGGCCTGCCCACCGTGATCGGCGGCCGCCCGGGCTGGCCCGGCGCCGAGTCCGACCGCGAGCTGGTCTACGTCGACAGCGACAACCGGGGCGGCGCCCGGATGGCGGTCCAGCACCTGCGCTCGCTCGGCCGGACCCGGATCGCCACCATCACCGGACCGCTCGACCAGACCTCCTCCACCGACCGGCTCGACGGCTACCGCGACCTGATCCCCGACGGCGACCCCGCCCTGATCGCCGAGGGCGACTTCACCCCCGACGGCGGCGGCCGCGCGATGACCGAACTGCTGGCCCGGCGGCCCGACCTGGACGCCGTCTTCGCCGCCTCCGACGCGATGGCCTCCGGCGCCCTGCGGGTCCTGCGCGCACACGGCCGCCGGGTCCCCGAGGACGTCGCCCTGGTCGGCTTCGACGACGTCGAGTCCATCGCCGCCTGGACCGAGCCCCCGCT
Source organism: Kitasatospora sp. P5_F3 (assembly GCF_054049135.1). NCBI lineage: Bacteria > Bacillati > Actinomycetota > Actinomycetes > Kitasatosporales > Streptomycetaceae > Kitasatospora > Kitasatospora sp. P5_F3. The sequence goes on from NZ_JBFUMY010000003.1 coordinate 17,017, forward strand.
CACCACCATCCGCCAGGACATCGAGGAGATGGGCCGTCTGATGGCCCGCCTGCTGCTCCGCCGCCTGGCCAGCCCGGCCCAGCCGCTCGCCCCCACCTCGGTGATCACCCCGACCCAGCTGGTCCGCCGCGAGTCCGCCTGACGGCGGTCCCGCCCGGGGCATCGGTCAGGACCTGTCTCACACCTCGATCTCGCCACCGAGCTGTCGCAGGTGCCGACGGAAGGTGTACGTCGGGTCGGCCGCCCGGCGGGTCAGGTAGTCGTCGAAGGCGGTCTGCCGGCGCAGCGTCTCCCCCGCCCTGATCCGGTCGGCCTGGGCGCGTTCGGTGGTGTGGATGCCGGCGGCCGTGGTCAACACCTCGGTGGCGCGGTCGGCGGGCACGAACAGCACGCCGTCCTGGTCGCCGAGGACCACGTCCCCGGCGGTGACGGTGTGTGCGCCGATCCGCGCGCTGACCAGGGCCTCGGGCTCCCGCTCGGCCGCCCGGAGCGGACCGAGCGGACAGGCGCCGTAGCTGAACACCGGCAGCCCGATCTCGATCAGCTCGGGGGTGTCCCGGTGCTGTCCCCAGATCACCACGCCGGACAGCCCGGCCACCCCGGCCTCCAGCACGGCCAGGTCGCCGACGCAGGCCTCGTCCGTCCGCCCGCCGTTGTCGATCACCAGCACGTCGCCCGGACCGGCCTCGCCGAATGCCTCCAGGAAGACGTCCACGCTGCCGTAGTGCCGGACCGGCAGCACCCGCCCCGCCACCCGCTGGCCCGGCACCACCGCCCCGATGCCCGGCGGAGCCACCCGCAGCGGCACCCCGAGGCGGACACAGGCGTCGGCGACCAGGGGCGTGGACAGTGAGGCGAACAGCTCACGGTGCGTCATACCCGAACTCTGCCACGCCACCTGGCTAGCGGGGCGGAAGTACCGTCAACACCCGTTCGACAAAAGCCTTGTAGTCGGCCATGAAGTCACTGAGGAACTGCAGCGTGGTCGGCTCGGTCACCTCGCCGTCGTCACCGAACAGGCCCGGGGTGAACTGGATGTACGCCTCCGGGGCGGACATCTGCGGGGCGTTGCAGAAGCTCAGCGCGGACCGCAGGCTCTGCTGCGCCACGGCGGTGCCGATCTTGCCGGGTGAGGTGCCGATCACCGCCGAGGGCTTGTGGGTGAAGGAGTTCGTCCCCCACGGGCGGCTGGCCCAGTCGATCGCGTTCTTCAGCGCGCCGGGGATACCCCGGTTGTACTCGGGCGTGACGAACAGCAGCGCCTGCGAGGCGGCGATCGCCTCCTTGAGCGCCCGGCCCTCCGGCGGGTAGTCGGCGTCGAAGTCGTGGTTGTAGAGCGGCAGATCCTTGATCGGGATCTCCCGGAACTCCAACTCCGCCGGCGCCAGCCTGATCAGCGCCCGGGACAGCACCCGGTTGATCGACTTCTCGGACAGGCTGCCGACGAAATAGCCGACCTGATACGTGGTCACACGAGTCCCCTTCTGGAAGGCCCCCGGAGCATCGTGCCCCAGCACCCGTCGCCCAGGCGACCCGGCTCACCCACCCGGCGCAACGGGCCGGCCCCCGGCAGGAGCTGCCGGGGGCCGGTCGCAAAACGGGCTCGGTCAGTCGACCGCACCGGTCACTTGACCGCGTCGGTCAGTTGAACGGGATGCGCAGCACCGAGGCGTTGCCCTGGGCCTGGGTCGCGCCGGTGCGGAGCTGGGCCGGGGCGTTGCCGATCGCGGACCAGACCTCCACCCTGACCGTGCCGTTGGCCAGGTTGCCGAGGCTGCCGGTGGCCGAGGCGAGACCGGCGGTGGCCGCGTAGCGCTCCCAGCCCACCACCGGGTCGGTGGCGAAGTAGCGGAAGGTCTCGACCCGGTCGAAGCTGCCGTTGCCGGTCAGGTCGTAGGAGATCCGGACCTGCTGGCCGAGGCCGACGGCCGTACCCGCGTCCAGGTAGAGGTCGAACTCCGTTGCGGCGCCCGCCCGCAGGGTCCCGTTGACGTTGCGCAGCTCGTACACGGTGGGCTGGTACGGCGTGCCGTCGTGGTTGGTGCCACCGGCCGAGGCGATGGTGCTGGTGGTCGCGCCGGTGCCGTAGGCGGTGGTCAGGCCGCCGCCGGGCTGGAGGTAGAAGGTGCTGCCACTGGTGGGCGGCACCGACGGCGAGGGCGACGGCGACGGCGAGGGGGAAGAGGAGGGCGACGGCGACGGCGACGGCGACGGAACCCCGCCCGACCCGCCGTCCTGGAAGCTGCCCCGCTCGCTCGCGGTGGACCGGGCCGGCACGGTGAGCGTGTAACCGTCCGAGAAGTGCACCGCCCGCGCCGCCGTCGAGTAGTTGTGCGCGACGTGCGTACGGGTGGCGCCGTTGACGAAGACCGCCGAGGTCGGCTGGTCCGAACTCACCGCCGCATCCAGTGTCCCGAGGGCGGCGAGGTTGTAGATCCAGTGGTAGGTGTGCGCCTTGGACTCGCCCTCCTCGGGGGTGTAACCGTCCTTGCCCGCATCCCAGTTGGCCTTGGCGGCAGCCGGGTCTGCGAGCGCCTGGAACTCCCAGGCCAGGTCCCGCCAGTCGGTGAACACCCCGCCGTTGTTGGCCTTGAGCTCGGCCAGGTTGGCCTTGATGTCGTCCTGCCGGCGCGCCAGGTACAGCGAACCGCCGGTGATCGGCAGGTAGTTGATGCCGTGGATCATGCCCGGGCTGGCCGTCCACCAGGTGGAGTACGCGGCGCCGCTGCCCCAGACCATGCCCGCCGTCTGGTGCCCGAACCCGGCCGGGAAGGCGGACTGGTCGGCGTTGAACCAGTACTGCTCGACCGCCCGCGACTCGGTGGTGTAGAGGTAGATGCCGAGGTCCCGCAGCGTGGTGTCCCCGGTCGCCGAGCCGTAGAGGATCAGCCCCGCACTGAAGTTGAGCGACTCGGAGGAGGACTCCTCGTTGTTCCCGGCCGCGAAGGCGGCGTGGCCCGCGGCCCAGCCGTGGCCCGCGTACGGGTCGAAGCTGCGCAGCCAGGGGAACCGGGTGTCGGCCCGGTCGGCGTTGGCGGCGTCCTTGGCGAGCAGCTTGACCATCCCGCCCCAGGCGGAGTCGGCGGCCCAGGCGGCGTCGTAGCGGGCCACCGTGGCGGCGGCCTGGATGTAGTAGCCGTAGTGGAAGTGGTGGTCGTTCAGCTCGCCGTCGCTGCCGTACGAGGCGGGGTAGCCGATCAGGGTCTTCCAGACGTTGTCGTACGCGAAGACCGTCGAGCCGGTGCCGGCGAACCAGGTCTGCAGTCTGCCCTTCATCAGGCCGAGCAGCCTGTCCCTGGTCGCGGTGTCACCCAACTGGTCGGCGATCGGCACCAGTTGACCGAGCCGGGCGAGCGCCTTGCCGGTCCAGTAGGTGTCACTGGCACCCATGAACGGGTCGGCCGAGTTGGCCACCTCGCGGACCATCGCGCCGAGCGCGGCCCGGTCCTCGGCCCCGACGTCCGGCAGCGAGGGCAGGATGGCGTCGGCCTTCATGGTGGTGCTGAAGCCGGAGCCCTGGCGGACCTTCATCTGGCCGCGCGGCGAGGTGTACGTGAGCGCGGTCAGCGGGTCGGCGCTGGCCTTCCACTGGTGCGGGTAGAGCGCCAGCAGGGTGCCGGTCTGACTGCCCTCCTGGGCGGTCGTGGTGGCCGTGTAACTGGTCGTCACCGAGCCCGCGTTGTAGTTCCAGGCGACCTTGGTGTCGGTGACGAAGCTGTACGCGTAGGTGCGGAACAGTGCCAGGTCGTTCGGTGAGGGCAGCACGGCGACGGAGTAGTAGTCCTTGGCGCCGAGCGCGGCGCTCAGCACGGTGCCGTTCACGTTCCAGCTGGTGCCGGTCGGCGCGAACAGGCCGTAGTGGTGGCCGCCGACGGTGATGCCGAGGACGTTGCCCTGGTTGGCGAAGACCGTCGGGGTGCCGGCCGCGGTGATCTGCGCGGCGCCGCCGGTGGCGTGTGCGTAGACGTAGGGCAGGCCGTGGCCGATGGTCGTGGCGAGGGTGTGCGCGCCGTCGGTCCACTGCGGGGTGACGGTCCAGTCGGTCCAGCCGTCGACCTTGGTGTCGGGGGCGTTCAGCCCGGCCACGCCGACGGTGAGGTCCTTGGTGTGGGTGAAGTCGTACTGGCGCCCGTCGGGGGTGATGGTCGGGTTGGTGGGGTAGCCGACCTCGAGCCCGCCCGAGGCGGCCTTGAACGTGAAGGGGTGGGCGTACAGGTTCTCCGAGTAGGGGTTGCCCGCGTACCGCTGGAAGACCAGCGAGGACCACCAGTCGTTGGTGGGGACGGCCTGGCCGGCCATCTTCGCGGTCACCTTGGGCGTGAGCGGGGCACCGTCGGAGTTGCTCGGGCCGATCGTGCCGGCCGGGCGGGTGTCGGTGTACCCGCCGAGCCCGACCTTGATCGTGGCGGCGGAGGCGGTGGAGGCGCCGACCGTGGCGGTGAGGGCGGCGGCGGTGAGCGCGATCGCGGAGAGGGCCGCGGCCGGGCGGACCAGACGTCTCGGGGACCGAGCGCGTGGCGGCTTCATGTCTGAACACCTCGGGGTGGGAGTGGGGGATGTGAGAGCGCTCTCACAGAGGTCTCGATCCCGGACCGTAGGGGCGCCCGAGGAGCACTGTCAACGGGCCCGACGAAACCTTCCTGACTTCACGACCTGAAACCAGGAGCAGAACAACTCCCGAGATTACGTTCGGGTTTCGAGCACTTGACGGGTGGTGAACTCAACCGGCACTCTCCTTTCAGCGCTTGAGAGCGCTCTCAGAATCCGATCAGGAGGCACCCCCATGCGCCCGTTCAGAGCCGCCGTGACCACCGGCAGCGCCGCCCTCGCCGCCACCCTGCTGCTGACCGCATGCAGCTCCGGCAGCACCACCGGCGCGCAGGACGCGAACGAGAAGGTGACGCTGACCGTCGACCTGTTCGGCACTTTCGGGTTCAAGGAGGCCGGCCTCTACGACGAGTACATGAAGCTGCACCCGAACATCACCGTCAAGCAGAGCGACACCCAGGACGAGGGTCAGTACTGGCAGGCGCTGCAGACCAAGCTGGCCGGCGGCGGCGGTCTGGCCGACGTCCAGGGCCTGGAGGTCGGCCGGATCGCCAGCGTGATGCAGAAGCAGGCGGACAAGTTCACCGACCTGAAGACGCTCGGCGCCGGTGACGTCAACGACGGCCTGGTGCCGTGGAAGGCCGCCGCGGTGAAGACCGCCGACGGCAAGGTGCTGGGCGCGGGCACCGACATCGGTCCGGAGGCGGTCTGCTTCCGCACCGACCTGTTCAAGGAGGCCGGGCTGCCGACCGACCGGACCGAGCTGGCCGCCAAGTGGGCGACCTGGGGCGGCTACCTGGCGCTCGGCAAGGAGTACGTCGCCAAGGCCAAGCCCGGCAACGCCTGGACCGACAGCGCGGCGGGCATGTTCACCGCCGAGGTCGGCCAGCAGAAGGTGCGCTACGCGGACGAGAGCGGCAAGGCCGTGCACGAGAGCAGCCCGGCGGTGCAGACCGCCTGGGCGGACGCCACCAAGCTGGTCGCCGACGGTCTCTCGGCCAAGCTGCCGCAGTGGACCCCGGAGTGGAACAAGGCGTTCAGCACCGGCAAGTTCGCCACCCTGAGCTGCCCGGCCTGGATGATCGGGTACATCAAGGGGCAGGCGGGCGACGCCTTCGCGGGCAAGTGGGACATCGCGGCAGGCCCGGGCAAGACCGGCAACTGGGGCGGCGCCTACCTGGCCGTCCCGAAGACCGCCAAGCACCCGAAGCAGGCCGCCGAGCTGATCAAGTGGCTGAACGCCAAGGAGCAGCAGGTCAAGCTCTTCACCAAGCAGGGCTCCTTCCCGTCCAGCACGGGTGCGCAGGGCGAGATCAAGTCGGTCAAGGACGCCTACTTCAACAACGCCCCGATCGGCGAGATCTTCAGCGAGGCGGCCGGCAACATGCCCGCGCAGGTACTCGGCACCGAGGACGGTGTGGTCGGCAAGGCGTTCACCGACGCGCTCGGCGAGGTGGAGCGGACCAACACCGCCCCGGCCACCGCCTGGCAGCACGCCCTGGAGAACGTCAAGAAGGCCAGCGGTAACTGACGCCCGATCAACTCCGGCTCGGGGCGCCGCCCGCCCCGGGCCGGGGTGACCACCGAAGGACCACCATGGCCACTCTCTCCGCCCCGCTGCGCAGCTCGCAGCCCGCGACCGCGCGGCCGCGCCGGGGTGCCCGGCTCGCCCCGTACGGCTTTCTCGCCCCGTTCTTCGTCCTGTTCGCGGCCTTCGGCCTGTTCCCGTTGCTGTACACGGCCTATGTGTCGCTGCACCGGGTGGAGTTGCAGACCTCGGACCGGATGGACTGGCTGGGGCTCCAGAACTACACCCGGCTGTTCGAGGACCCGTTCTTCTGGAACGCGCTGGGCAACACCTTCACCATCGGGCTGCTCTCCACCGTCCCGCAGCTGCTGCTCGCGCTCGGTCTGGCCCACCTGCTCAACTACCGCCTGCGCGGCCGGACTTTCTTCCGGGTCGCGATGCTGATGCCGTACGCCACCTCGGTCGCGGCGGCCACCCTGGTCTTCGCCCAGCTGTTCGGCCGGGACTACGGGCTGATCAACTGGGCGCTCTCCACCGTGGGGTTGAGCCCGGTCGACTGGCAGGCGAACACCTGGGCCTCGCAGTTCGGCGTCTCCCTGATCGTCACCTGGCGGTGGACCGGCTACAACGCGCTGATCTACCTGGCCGGCATGCAGTCCATCCCGCAGGAGCTGTACGAGTCGGCGGCCGTCGACGGTGCCTCCCGCTGGCAGCAGTTCCGGCACATCACGGTGCCCGGGCTGCGGCCGACCATCGTCTTCACCGTGGTGGTCTCCACCATCGGCGCCACCCAGCTGTTCGGCGAACCACTGCTGTACGAGGGCAACTCGGGCGGCGGCATCTCGCACCAGTACCAGACCCTCGGGCTCTACATGTACGAGCAGGGCTGGACCTTCTTCCACCTGGGCCGGGCCGCCGCCGTGGCCTGGGTGATGTTCCTGCTGATCGTCGTGCTGGCCCTGGTCAACGCGGCCATCGCGGCCCGGCGCAACCGTACGGACCGGTGACCCCCGTGAAGAGAAGCTCCGTGAAGAGACGTTCCCCGCTCCAGGGCGGCCCGCTCGCCTACGGCGTGCTGATCGCCGCCACCCTGGTCTTCGTCTTCCCGTTCTACTGGACGCTGGTGGCCGCGAGCCGCTCCAACTCCGAGCTCAGCGCGGCCACTCCGGCGCTCACCCCGGGGCCGAACCTGTTCCACAACATCGGCGAGGCGCTGCAACAGGCCGCCATCGGTACGGCGTTGGTGAACTCGCTGGTCGTCTCGGCGGCGGTCACCGCCGGGGTGGTGCTCTCCTCCACCCTGGCCGGCTTCGCCTTCGCCAAACTCCGGTTCCGGGGGCGGGGGTTGCTGCTGGCGATCACGGTCGGCACGATGATGATCCCGCCGCAGCTCGGGGTGATCCCGCTGTTCATGGTGATCGTGAAGCTGGACCTGCAGAACAAGCTGCCCTCGGTCATCCTGCCCGCGCTGGTCTCCGCCTTCGGGGTCTTCTTCATGCGGCAGTTCCTGGTCCAGGCACTGCCGGACGAGCTGATCGAGGCGGGCCGGATGGACGGCGCGTCGAGTCTGCGGATCTTCTGGTCGATCGTGCTGCCGGTGGCCCGTCCCGGGATGGCCGTGCTCGGCATGCTCACCTTCATGGCCACCTGGAACGACTTCTTCTGGCCGATCGTGGCCTTGAGTTCGCAGAACCCCACCGTCCAGGTCGCCCTCAAGTCGCTCGGCCAGGGCTACGTCCCGGACCAGTCGATCATCATGGCCGGCACGCTGGTCGGCACCCTCCCCGTGCTGGTGGTCTTCGCGCTGCTGGGCCGTCAGATCGTCGGCGGCATCATGCAGGGCGCCGTCAAGGGCTGACACACCTACTCTGAGTACCCATGGAAGGCGACATGTCCGTAGAAGCCCTACCGGCCCCCGTCCGCACCGACTTCCCCGCCGGATTCGTCTGGGGCGCGGCCACCGCCGCGTACCAGATCGAGGGCGCCGCCGCCGAGGGCGGCCGCACCCCGTCCATCTGGGACACCTTCAGCCGCACCCCCGGCAAGGTCCGCAACGGCGACACCGGCGACATCGCCGCTGACCACTACCACCGCTACCGCGAGGACGTCGCGCTGATGGCCGAACTCGGCCTGGGCGCCTACCGGTTCTCGCTGGCCTGGCCGCGCATCCAGCCCGCCGGGAGCGGTCCGGCCAACGAGGCCGGTCTTGACTTCTACGACCGGCTGGTGGACGAGCTGCTGGCCAACGGCATCACCCCGGTCGCCACCCTCTACCACTGGGACCTGCCGCAGACCCTCGAGGACCAGGGCGGCTGGCTGAACCGCGACACCGCCTACCGGTTCGCCGAGTACGCGAGCCTGACGGCCCGTCGGCTGGGCGACCGGATCGGCACCTGGACCACCTTGAACGAGCCGTGGTGCAGCGCCTTCCTGGGCTACGGCTCCGGTGTCCACGCCCCCGGCCGGACCAGCCCGGCCGAGGCGCTGACGGCCCATCACCATCTGTTGCTGGCCCACGGGTTGGGCGTCGCGGCACTGCGGGCCGAGCTGCCGGCCACCGCGCAGGTCTCGCTCACCCTCAACCTGGCCGCGGTCCGCCCGCTCACCGCGGACCCGGCCGACCTGGACGCGGCCCGCCGGATCGACGGGCTGGCCAACCGGATCTTCCTCGACCCGGTGTTCCACGGCAGCTACCCCGCCGACGTGCTGGCCGACACGGCGGAGGTGACCGACTGGTCCTTCGTCCACGACGGCGACCTCGCCGAGATCTCCCGCCCGATCGACTCGCTCGGCATCAACTACTACACGCCGACCGTGGTGGCGGCCGACGACCCGGAGCACCCCGCGCCGCGCCAGGACGGCCACGCCGGCGAGCTCTCCCCCTGGCCCGCCGACACCGGCGTCCGCTTCCTGCCCGCCGAGGGCAGCCGGACCGCGATGGGCTGGCCGGTGGACGCGGACGGCCTGTACGAGCTGCTCACCCGGCTGCGCGACGACCTGCCGGGGCTGCCGCTGCTGGTCACCGAGAACGGCGCCGCGTACGACGACTACAGCGACCCCACCGGCGCGGTGCACGACCCGGAGCGGGTGGCCTACCTGCACGGGCACCTGGACGCGGTCCGCCGGGCGGCGGCGGACGGTGTGCCGGTGTGCGGCTACTTCCTCTGGTCGCTGCTGGACAACTTCGAGTGGGCGTACGGCTACGGCAAGCGGTTCGGCATGGTGCACGTCGACTTCGCCAGCCAGCGCCGGACGCCGAAGGACAGCGCCCGCTGGTACGCGGAGGTGATCCGCACCGGGCGACTGCCGCGCTGAGCGGACCCGGACGTGGGGGGGGGGGGGGGGGGGGGGGGGGGGGGGGGGGGGGGGGGGGGGGGGGGGGGGGGGGGGGGGGCACCGTCCTCGATCGCGGCCCGCACGGCGCAGCCGGGCTCGGAGTTGTGCCCGCAGTCGTGGAACCGGCAGTCCTCGGCCAGGTCCTCGATCTCGGAGAAGGCCTGCGCGAGGCCCTCGCCGCCGAACAGACCTGCGCCTCGCAGACCGGGGGTGTCGATCACCACGCCACCGCCGGGCAGCGGAATCATCTCGCGGGTGGTGGTGGTGTGCCGGCCCTTCTCGTCCACCACGCGGGTCTGCTGCACCACCATGGAGTCGGTGTTGCTGAGTGCGTTGGTGAGCGTGGACTTGCCGGCACCGGACTGGCCGATCAGCGCGCTGGTGGCGCCCATGCAGGCGCGCAGCACGTCGAGGCCGTCGCCGGTCTCGGCGCTGACCACCACCACGGCCACGCCGGGGGCGATCTGCTCGACGTCGGCCTTGACGAACTCGGCGTCGTCCACCAGGTCGCCCTTGGTGAGCACGACCACCGGATCGGCGCCGGACTCCCAGGCGAGCGCCAGGAAGCGTTCGATCCGGCCGAGGTCGGGGTCGGCGGCGAGCGAGGCCGCGATCAGCACGGTGTCGACGTTGGCCGCCAGCACCTGACCCTCGGAGCGGTTGCCCGCTCCCTTGCGGATGATCGCGGTGGAGCGCGGCAGCAGGGCCGAGACGGTCGGCATCGGGGCAGCCGTCAGGTCGACGCCCACCCAGTCGCCGGTGCAGGCCCAGTTGATCGGGTCGGGGTCACGGACCGGCCGGATGTCGGCGCGGACGGTGTGCAGTTCCGCCGACTCGGGGTCGGCGAACAGCACGTCGCACATCCCCCGGTCGACCCGGGTGATCCGCGCAGGGGTGAGCCCGCCCTCGGCGAGGGGGGCGAAGAGCTCGTCGAGCTCGGAAGTCCAGCCGTAGTCGGCGAAGACAGGGGTGTGCAGAGAAACGGATGCGTGAAGCAACGCGGTGGGGCCCTTCGGGAGGAATGCTTTCCCGGCGGGCGGCGGCTGCTGCGTGGAGTTCTGTTACTGCGTCAGCCGACGGCCGGGACGGGGAGGGGTGTGCGCGAGCTGCCCTGGGCAGCCGTGACCTGGGTGACAGCCACGAGGCTCACCTCCTGTTTCCGTACTCGGCCCGCTTCTTCCACGGGCGCCAACAGACGAACACGCTAGTGGGTCGGCGCGCCGACCCGCATCCCATTTATGACCTGCGGTTTCCTCGGCGGGCCGGGCCACCTCCGACGGCAAGACCGCCGTCTCGGATGCTGAGATCAGATCCCGTCCCACGGGCCGCGCGGGGCCGGCCGGTCGGTGTCCGGGGGCGGCGGCGGGCTGCGGCGGTGATGGGGGCCCTCGGAGGAGATCCGGCCGCGCACGTTGCCCGGCGCCAGGAAGTCGGCCCAGCGCTCGGGGTACTCGGACGGCGGGTGGCCCTCGTCGTCATCGTCCTCGTCCTCCTCCACGCCCTCGGCCAGGCCGAGCTCGCGGGCCAGCCGGGCCCGCTCCACCGCACGCCGGGCGGTGACCTCGCGGACCACCGCGGCGGCCGCCTCCTCGCTGGCCCGCTCGTTCTCGGCCCGGGCGTCGGCGGTCTGCACGGTCGGCCAGCGGCGGTCTATGGCGGCGTTCATCGCGGCGCCGATCAGCACCGCGAGCGCGACCACGCCGATCCACAGCAGCACCGCGACCGGCGCGGCCAGCGAGCCGTACACCGAGCGGCCCTCGACCGAGCTGACCAGGTAGATCCGCAGCAGTACCGAGCAGACCACCAGCACCACCAGGGCGACCAGCGCGCCCGGGATGTCCTCCCGCCAGGGCGTGGAGACCGGGACGGCCACGTGGTAGAGCGTGGTGAGGAAGACGATCAGCAGGGTGATCGCCACCGGCCAGTACAGCGCGTCGATCAGTCCCGACCACTCCGGCAGCGCGTTCAGCACCAGCCCGGGGCCGGTCAGCAGCAGCGGCAGCACCAGCGAGCCGATCACCAGCGCGCCGAGGTAGAGGCCGAGCGACATCATCCGGGTCTTGACCAGGCCGCGCTTGCCGTCCAGGCCGTACATCACGGTGATGGTGTCGATGAAGATGTAGAGCGCCCGGGAGCCGGACCAGAGCGAGAGCAGGAAGCCGATCGAGATCAGGTCGGGCCGGCCGCCGTCGGCGAAGACGCTGTCCAGTAGCGGCCGGACGGTCTGGTTCACCGAGCTGGGCGAGAGCACCGCGCTGGCGGCGGTGATGATGTCCTCCTCCAGCCGCTCGATGGTGCCCGCCCCGAGGATGTCGTCGAGGTAGCCCAGGGTGCCCGCCAGGCAGAGCAGCAGCGGGGGGATGGAGAGCAGGGTGAAGAACGCCGCCTCGGCCGCGAGCCCGGTCACCCGGTACTCGACACAGGTGTTGGTGGTGTCCTTGAGCAGGCTCCAGAGCGTCTGACGCCACGTCGACCGCCGCGCCCGCCGCCCGCCCTTGCCTCGTCGTCGCGAGGGCCGCTCGGCTGTCGTCCTGGTGGTTTCCCCTGCTGGCTGCACGCCCCTACGGTATCGGTCGGCGGACGGTGAGCCGACGAGGCGCCTGACACACCCTCAACAGGGGCTCCGGCGTGCCGCGCAGCGCCACGGTCTCACCCTGTGAAACCATTCCGTCCACTATGCGGACGATAGTGGACCGGGGACAGTGCGCCGTGCGAATCTCTTGCCATGCCGAGCGCCGGAACCACCCTAGTAGGTCGACTTCACGTCGATCTCCTTCGCGTGTCCAGCGCCATCTGTCCGGTGACCTGAGCCCTACCCCGCCGCCACCACCGCACCCCCGGCGCGTACCACCTCGCCGTCCCCGCCGCAGCGGATGTGCGAGCCCCCGGCAAGGTCACTGCTTCCCAAGTCCTCGCGGAACACCGCAGGTCACAGCAGGGCCACGCCTGGATGCTCACAGCCGCCACCAGAGCCACTGCCGTAAGGACTTCACCATGGCCCCCACTCCCGAACCGGTCGAGCCCCCGGKCGACGCCGCCCCGGCGCGCCGGCCCGCCGCCGCCCGCAAGGTGACCCGCCACCGTGGCGAGGGCCAGTGGGGCATGGGGCACCGCACCCCGCTCAACCCCAACGAGCAGTTCAAGAAGGACGACGACGGTCTCAACGTGCGGACACGCATTGAGACGGTCTACGCCCAGCAGGGTTTCGCCTCGATCGACCCGGCCGACCTGCGCGGCCGGATGCGCTGGTGGGGTCTGTACACCCAGCGCAAGGAGGGGATCGACGGCGGCAAGACCGCGATCCTGGAGCCGCACGAGCTGGACGCCGAGTTCTTCATGCTCCGGGTCCGGATCGACGGCGGCCGCCTGACGGTGGCCCAGCTGAAGGCGATCGCCGAGGTCTCCGAGCAGTACGGCCGGGGCACCGCCGACCTGACCGACCGCCAGAACGTCCAGTACCACTGGATCCGGATCGAGGACATGCCCGCGATCTGGCAGAAGCTGGAAGCGGTCGGCCTCTCCACCACCGAGGCCTGCGGTGACACCCCGCGCGTGATCCTGGGCTCCCCGGTCGCCGGGATCGCCGAGGACGAGATCATCGACGGCACGCCCGCCATCGACGAGATCATGCGCCGGTTCATCGGCAACAAGGAGTTCTCCAACCTGCCGCGCAAGTTCAAGTCGGCGATCTCCGGGTCGCCGCTGCTGGACGTGGCGCACGAGATCAACGACATCGCCTTCGTCGGCGTCGAGCACCCCGAGCACGGCCCCGGCTTCGACCTCTGGGTCGGCGGCGGGCTCTCCACCAACCCCAAGCTGGGTGTCCGGCTCGGTGCCTGGGTGCCGCTGGACGAGGTCGCCGACGTGTACGGCGGCGTGATCGGGATCTTCCGTGACTTCGGCTACCGCCGCCTGCGCAACCGGGCCCGGTTGAAGTTCCTGGTCGCCGACTGGGGCGTGGCGAAGTTCCGCCAGGTGCTGGAGGACGACTACCTCAAGTACCAGCTGATCGACGGCCCCGCGCCGAAGGAGCCGAGCGGCACCTGGCGCGACCACGTCGGCGTGCACCGGCAGAAGGACGGCCGGTTCTACGTCGGCTTCGCTCCTCGGGTCGGCCGGGTCAACGGCAAGCTGCTCGGCCAGGTCGCCGACCTGGCCGCCGAGCACGGCTCGGACCGGCTGCGCACCACCGCCGAGCAGAAGATGATCGTGCTGGACGTCCCGGCCGACCGGGTCGAGTCGCTGGTGGCCGGCCTGGAGGCGCTGGACCTGCGGGTCACCCCCTCGCCGTTCCGGCGCGGCACGATGGCCTGCACCGGCATCGAGTACTGCAAGCTCGCCATCGTCGAGACCAAGGAGCGCGGCCGCACGCTCATCGACGAGCTGGAGACCCGCCTGCCGGACTTCGCCGAGCCGCTCACCATCAACATCAACGGCTGCCCGAACGCCTGCGCCCGGATCCAGGTCGCGGACATCGGTCTCAAGGGCCAGCTGGTGACCGACGAGAACGGCGAGCAGGTCGAGGGCTACCAGGTGCACCTGGGCGGCGCGTTGGGCCTGGAGGCCGGCTTCGGCCGCAAGGTCCGCGGCCTCAAGGTCACCAAGGACGGCCTGCCGGACTACGTCGAGCGCGTGCTGACCCGCTACCAGGCGGAGAAGAACGACGGCGAGCGGTTCGCCCAGTGGACCGCCCGGGCCAGTGAGGAGCAGCTGTCGTGAGCGAACGCGCCGCCCCCTTCCACTGCCCGTACTGCGGGGACGAGGACCTGCGTCCTTCCGAGGCCGGGCACGGGTCCTGGGAGTGCCATGGCTGCCGCCGGGCGTTCCAGCTGAAGTTCCTCGGCCTGCTGTCAACCACCAACGGGGGTACGGCACATGAGTCTCGCGACTGACTACGAGGAGCTGGCCGCCAAGGCCGCCGTCGAGCTGGAGGAGGCACCCGCGCAGGAGATCCTGCGCTGGGCCGCCGAGCACTTCGGCAAGCGGTTCTGCGTCACCTCCTCGATGGAGGACGCGGTGGTGGCCCACCTGGCCTCCGCCGTCTTCCCGGGCGTGGACGTGGTGTTCCTGGACACCGGCTACCACTTCGCCGAGACCATCGGCACCCGGGACGCGGTGGCCGCGGTGATGCCGGTCAACGTCATCACCCTCAAGCCGCTGCGGACCGTAGCCGAGCAGGACGCCGAGTACGGCGCCGACCTGCACGACCGCGACCCGGACCTGTGCTGCTCGCTGCGCAAGGTCGAGCCGCTCAACCGGGGGCTCGGCGGCTACGACGCCTGGGCCACCGGGCTGCGCCGGGACGAGTCCCCGTCGCGGGCCAACACCCCCGTGGTGGCCTGGGACGCCAAGCGCCGCAAGGTCAAGCTCGCCCCGATCGCCCGCTGGACGCAGGCGGACGTGGACGCGTACGTGGCCGCCAACGGGGTGCTGCTCAACCCGCTGCTGTGGGAGGGCTACACCTCGATCGGCTGCTCGCCGCTGTCCTGCACCGCCAAGCCGGGCGAGGGCGAGCAGGGCCGGGCCGGCCGCTGGGCCGGCTCGGGCAAGACCGAGTGCGGCATCCACCTCTGACCACCTGATCCACCGTCAACTACCTTCTGGAGATCTCACCGTGAGCACAGCCACCACCCCGGTTGCCGACGGAGCCGCAGAGGCGGCCCCGCAGGCCGCCGCCTGCGAGCTCGGCGCCACTGTGTGGCTGACCGGGCTGCCCAGTGCGGGCAAGACCACGCTGGCCTTCGCGCTGGCCGAGCGGCTGCGCGCCGAGGGCCACAAGGTCGAGGTCCTGGACGGTGACGAGATCCGCGAATTCCTTTCCAAGGGACTGGGGTTCAGCAAGGAGGACCGGCACACCAACGTGGCCCGGATCGGCTTCGTCGCCGAGAAGCTGGCCGCCAACGGTGTGAAGGTGCTCGCCCCGGTGATCGCGCCCTACGCCGACTCCCGGGCCGCGGTCCGCGAGCGGCACGCGGCGCTCGGCACCGAGTTCCTGGAGATCCACGTCGCCACCCCGGTGGAGCTCTGCTCGGAGCGCGACGTCAAGGGCCTGTACGCCAAGCAGGCCGCCGGTGAGATCTCCGGTCTCACCGGGGTCGACGACCCGTACGAGGCGCCTACGCTGCCGGAGTTGCGCCTGCAGACCCAGGGCCGCGAGGTGGCCGAGTCGGCCGCCGAGCTGTACGCCTTCCTGACCGAGAGGGGCCTCGCATGACCACCGCCACGGACAGCCTGCCGGCCACCGACAGTCCCTTCACGCTGTCCCACCTGGACGCCCTCGAAGCGGAGTCGGTGCACATCTTCCGTGAGGTGGCGGGTGAGTTCGAGCGGCCGGTGATCCTGTTCTCCGGCGGCAAGGACTCGATCGTCATGCTGCACCTGGCGCTCAAGGCGTTCTGGCCCGCACCCGTGCCGTTCACCCTGCTGCACGTGGACACCGGCCACAACTTCCCCGAGGTCATCGAGTACCGGGACCGCACCGTCGCGCAGCACAACCTGCGCCTGCACGTCGCGCACGTCCAGGACTTCATCGACGACGGCCGGCTGCGCGAGCGCCCGGACGGCACCCGCAACCCGCTGCAGACCGTCCCGCTGCTGGACGCGATCGAGTCGAACAAGTTCGACGCGGTCTTCGGCGGCGGCCGCCGGGACGAGGAGAAGGCCCGGGCCAAGGAGCGGGTGTTCTCGCTCCGCGACGAGTTCGGCGCCTGGGATCCGCGCCGCCAGCGCCCCGAGCTGTGGAGCCTGTACAACGGCAAGCACGCGGTCGGCGAGCACGTCCGGGTCTTCCCGCTCTCCAACTGGACCGAGCTGGACGTCTGGCAGTACATCGAGCGGGAGGGCATCGAGCTCCCGGAGATCTACTACGCCCACCACCGCGACGTGTTCAAGCGGGACGGCATGTGGCTGACCGCCGGCGAGTGGGGCGGCCCGAAGGAGACCGAGACGGTCGAGAACCGGCTGATCCGGTACCGCACCGTGGGCGACATGTCCTGCACCGGTGCGGTCGACTCGGACGCGGCGACCATCGCCGACGTGATCACCGAGATCGCCGCCAGCCGACTCACCGAGCGTGGCGCCACCCGAGCGGACGACAAGATGTCCGAGGCCGCCATGGAAGACCGCAAGCGCGAGGGGTACTTCTAGACATGAGCACCACCATCGAGACCAGCGCCACCTCGCTGCTCCGCTTCGCCACCGCCGGGTCCGTGGACGACGGCAAGTCGACCCTGGTCGGCCGGCTGCTGCACGACTCCAAGTCGGTACTGACGGACCAGCTGGAGGCCGTCGAGCACGCCTCCCGCAAGCGCGGTCAGGAGACCCCCGACCTGGCACTGCTCACCGACGGCCTGCGGGCCGAGCGCGAGCAGGGCATCACCATCGACGTGGCCTACCGCTACTTCGCCACCGCCCGGCGGCGGTTCATCCTGGCCGACACCCCCGGGCACGTGCAGTACACCCGGAACATGGTGACCGGCGCCTCCACCGCCGAGCTGGCCGTGGTGCTGGTGGACGCCCGCAACGGCGTGGTCGAGCAGACCCGTCGGCACGCGGCCGTCGCCGCGCTGCTGCGGGTGCCGCACGTGGTGCTGGCGGTCAACAAGATGGACCTGGTCGAGTACGCCGAGCCCGTCTTCGCCGCCATCGCCAAGGAGTTCACCGCCTACGCCGCCTCGCTGGGCGTCACCGACGTGGTGGCCGTGCCGATCTCGGCACTGGCCGGGGACAACGTGGTCGAGCCGTCCGCGCACATGGACTGGTACGGCGGCCCGACCCTGCTGGAGCACCTGGAGACGGTGTCGGTGACCACCGACCCGAGCGAGCAGCCCGCCCGCTTCCCGGTCCAGTACGTGATCCGCCCGCAGAGCGGAGAGCACCGTGACTACCGGGGCTACGCAGGCCAGTTGGCCTCCGGCGTGCTGCGGGTCGGCGACCCGGTGACGGTGCTGCCGAGCGGTCACACCACCACCGTCGCGGGCATCGACGCCCTCGGTGTGGAGACCGACATCGCCTGGGCCCCCCAGTCGGTGACGGTGCGCCTGGCCGAGGACATCGACATCTCGCGCGGCGACCTGATCGCGGGCGGCGCAACTCCCGTCCCCACCAAGGACGTCGAGGCCACCGTCTGCCACCTGAGCGACCGTCCGCTGCAGGTCGGGGCGAAGGTGCTGCTCAAGCACACCACCCGGACGGTGCGCGCCCTGGTCAAGGAGATCTCCTACCGGATCGACATCGACACCCTCGAACAGCGCTCCGGCGCCGAGGGGTTGACGGTCAACGAGATCGGCCACGTGGTGCTGCGCACCGCCGAGCCGCTCGCCCTGGACAGCTACACCGACAACCGCCGGACCGGCTCGTTCCTGCTGATCGACCCGGCCGACGGCACCACCCTCACCGCCGGCATGGCGGGCGAGGCGTTCGACACCGTACGTACCGACGCTGATGGGGAGGACTGGGTCTGATGCCCAGCGAAGCGTTCTCGGGGATGGACAAGGAAGGCGGCCGCATCGGCAGCGGCGTCCTCGGCAGTGGCCAGGGCGGACTGACGCGATGTGCAGGCGGACAGGGGCACTGACCCCCTGTCACCGGGGGTGGCCGCTTCCCACAGCAGAAGCCGCCCCCGGCTTGTCGGCACCGTTCCGTGCCTCCATCCGACTTTCTTTCTTTCCTGCATGAAGAGGACGACTTCGATGACTTCCCACCAGTTCCTCCCGGTTCGCGCCAGACGGACCGCCGTCGCCGCGGTGGCCACCCTCACCGCCCTCGGCCTGCTGACCGCCTGCGGCTACGGCTCCGAGAGCACCGACAAGGCTTCCGCCGCGCCGACCTCCTCCGGCGGGGCCAAGCTCTCCGCCGACACGGTGAAGATCGGCTACTTCGCCAACCTGACCCACGGCACCCCGCTGGTCGGCCTCAAGGAGGGCCTGATCCAGAAGGAGCTGGGCGCCACCCAGGTCAAGACCCAGATATTCAACGCCGGACCGGCCGAGATCGAGGCGCTGAACGCCGGCTCGATCGACATCGGCTGGATCGGCCCCTCCCCCGCGATCAACGGCTTCACCAAGTCCAACGGCGAGGCGCTGAAGATCATCGGCGGCTCGGCCTCGGGCGGCGTCCGACTGGTCGTCAACCCCGACAAGATCAAGTCGGTGGACGACCTCAAGGGCAAGAAGATCGCCACCCCGCAGATCGGCAACACCCAGGACGTGGCGCTGCTCAGCTTCCTGGCCGGCAAGGGCTGGAAGGTCGACGCCAACTCCGGCGCCGGTGACGTCTCGGTGGTCCGCTCGGACAACAAGGTCACCCCGGACGCCTACAAGTCGGGCTCGATCGACGGCGCCTGGGTGCCCGAGCCGACCGCCTCCAAGCTGGTCTCGCTGGGCGCGAAGGAACTGCTGAACGAGAAGTCGCTCTGGCCGGACCAGAAGTTCGTGATCACCAACATCATCGTCTCGCAGAAGTTCCTCAAGGAGCACCCGGACGTGGTGGAGGCCGTGCTGCGCGGCTCGGTGAACACCAACGCCTACATCAAGGCCAACCCGGCCAAGGCGAAGGAAGCCGCCAACGCCGCGATCAAGGAGGCTGCGGGCAACGCCCTGGAGCCCGCCGTCCTCGACCCGGCCTGGGCCGACATCGACTTCATCGACGACCCGCTGGCGTCCACCCTCCAGAAGGAGGCGGACAACGCGGTGACCGCCGGGCTGCTCAAGAAGCCGACCCTGAACGGGATCTACGACCTCACCCTGCTCAACAAGGTGCTCAAGGCGAAGAACCAGGCCGCCGTGGCGGACGCCGGGCTCGGCACCAAGTAGCAGTCCCCCCAAGCTCCGTGGTCCGTGCCCCCGCCCAGCCCAGTCGATGCCCGTCGCCGGGCCGGGCGGGGCCGGACCCCGGCTCCCAAACTTCCCGAACTTCCCGCCAGACCAGTCACCCAGGAGGTGCCCGGATGACCACGGCACTGACCACC
The DNA here is from genome assembly GCF_054049135.1 of Kitasatospora sp. P5_F3. Taxonomy (NCBI): domain Bacteria; kingdom Bacillati; phylum Actinomycetota; class Actinomycetes; order Kitasatosporales; family Streptomycetaceae; genus Kitasatospora; species Kitasatospora sp. P5_F3. The sequence goes on from NZ_JBFUMY010000003.1 coordinate 36,396, forward strand.
TCGGAGCGCGCCGCGAGCGCCGGGGTCCTCGACGGCGCCCCCGCCGTCCGGATCTCGCACGTCCACAAGTCCTTCGGCCGCGCCGGCGCCGCCACCCACGTGCTGGACGACATCACCCTCGATGTCGCGCCCGGCGAGTTCGTCACCCTGCTCGGCGCCTCCGGCTGCGGCAAGTCGACCCTGCTGAACCTGGTCGCCGGACTCGACAAGCCCTCGGCCGGAAGCATCGAACTCCCCGGCCACCGCCCGGCGTTGATGTTCCAGGAGCACGCGCTCTTCCCGTGGCTGACGGCCGGCAAGAACATCGAGCTGGCGCTGCGGCTCGGCGGCACCCCGAAGGCCGAGCGGCGCGCCGAGGCCGAGCGTCTGCTCGACCTGGTCCGCCTGAACGGCGCCCACGGCAAGCGCGTCCACGAACTCTCCGGCGGCATGCGCCAGCGCGTCGCGCTGGCCCGCGCACTCGCCCAGGGCAGCGACGTACTGCTGATGGACGAGCCGTTCGCCGCCCTGGACGCGATCACCCGGGACGTCCTGCACGACGAGCTCACCCGGATCTGGGCCGAGCAGAAGCTCACCGTGCTGTTCGTCACCCACAACGTCCGCGAGGCCGTCCGCCTCGCCCAGCGGGTCGTCCTGCTCTCCTCGCGCCCCGGCCGGGTCGCCAAGGAGTGGCGGATCGACCTGCCGCAGCCCCGCCGGATCGAATCCGCCGGTGTGGCCGACCTGTCCATCGAGATCACTGACGAACTCCGTGGGGAGATCCGCCGCCATGGCCAGCACTGACACCGCCCCCGTCCTCGAGAAAAGCACCGCCGCCGACGTCGGCGCAGGTCTGGACGCACTCGACGCCGTGGTCACCCAGCGGACCCCGCTGACCACCGTGCTCCGGCAGAAGGCCCTGCCGCCACTGGTCGCGGTCGCGCTGGTCCTCGCCGTCTGGCAGCTCGCCTTCAGCCTGGAGCTGACCGACGAGTACAAGTTGCCCAGCCCCGGCATGGTCTGGGCCGCGCTGGCCGACCTGTGGGCCCAGGGCACCCTGTTCAGCATCATCTGGACCAGCCTCTGGCGCGGCCTGTCCGGCTTCGTCGCCGCCGTGATCATCGGCACCCCGATCGGCCTGCTGGTCGCCCAGGTCAAGCCGGTCCGCGCCGCCATCGGCCCGATCCTCTCCGGCCTCCAGTCGCTGCCCTCGGTCGCCTGGGTCCCCGCCGCGGTGATCTGGCTCGGTGTCAACAGCTCGACCATGTACGCGGTCATCCTGCTCGGCGCCGTCCCCTCGGTCGCCAACGGCCTGGTGGCCGGCATCGACCAGGTCCCGCCGCTACTGCTGCGCTCCGGCCGCACCATGGGCGCCACCGGTCTCGCCCGCGCCCGGCACGTGCTGCTCCCCGGCGCGCTGCCCGGCTACCTGGCCGGGCTCAAGCAGGGCTGGGCCTTCTCCTGGCGCTCGCTGATGGCCGCCGAACTCATCGCCGCCTCCCCCGACCTCGGCGTCGGCCTCGGCCGGTTCCTGGAGAACCAGCGCGAGTTCAACGACATGTCCGGCGTGCTGCTCGGCATCATCCTGATCCTGATCGTCGGCGTCGCCATCGACCTGCTGTTCTTCAGCCCGCTGGAGCGCCGCGTGCTGCGCAACCGCGGGCTGCTGGTCAGCAACCGTTAGGACCCCACCATGTACCTCGGCCAGCTGCCCGCACCGTCCCGCGCCTCCGGTGCGGGCAGCCCCGCCCTGCTGCTGATCGCCCACGGCAGCCGCGACCCCCGGCACGCCGCCACCGTCGACGAGCTGGTCCGGCAGGTCCGTTCGGTGCGCCCCGGGCTCCAGGTCGGCACCGCCTACCTGGACCACTGCGCCCCCCGGCTGGCCCAGGTGGTCGACCGGTTCAGCACCGCCGTCGCCGTCCCGCTGCTGCTCAACCGGGCCTTCCACGCGCGCACCGACATCCCGGCCGCACTCCGCGAAGCCGGGGCCGACCTGCCGCTCGCCGACGTGCTCGGCCCGTCCCCGCTGCTGCTGACTGCCCTGGACCGCCGCCTGGCCGAGGCCGGGTTCGACCCGGCCGAGGCCCACCGCACCGGGCTGGTGCTGGCCGCTGCCGGCTCCTCCGACCGGGCCGCCAACGCCGCCACCCGCGCGGTGGCCGCGGAGTACCGCCGCACCCGGGGCTTCGCCGCCGTCGAGGTCGCGCACGCCTCCGCCGCACCACCCCAACTCGCCGACGCGGTCGCCGCGCTGCGGGCCCGGGGGCTGCGCCGGCTCGCCGTCGCCCCCTACCTGTTGGCACCCGGCCTGCTTCCCGACCGAATCACCGCCGCCGCCCAGGCCGCCGGGGTCGACCTGGTCGCACCGGTCCTCGGCGCCGCCCCGGAGATCGCCGAACTGCTGCTCCAGCGCTACGACCGGGCCCGGCAGACCACCGCCGTCGCGGCCTGACCTACCGGCCCGCCCAGCGCAGCACGTCCGCCGAGGCGCCCGCCGTCAGCAGATCCTGCTCGACCCGGCGCCGCCCCACCGCGCCCACCAGGACGGCCACCAGCCAGCGCGGCGAGTTCACGTCCCGGTCCGTCAACACCGCTCGCAGCACCGCGTCGTAGTGCTCCCGCACCAGCCGCCGCTCACCCTCCAACGCCAGGCGCACCAACTGCCGCTTGTGGCCAACTCGGTGGTACTGCGGATACAGCGGCTGCCGCGCCGCCAACGCCTCGACGCGCGGGTCCGCCGGCTCGTCGAAGACCAACCCGAGCACCCCGAGCAGTTCGTCCAGACACCGCTCCTGCTCTGCGAGATCCCGCGCGTCGAGTCGTTCCATGCCTCACAGCCTACGCAGCGTGAACCTGTCATCCAGCACGCCCGCGAACAGCAGGTCCATCCGCCCCGACAGCGTGTACGCCGCCTCACCAGGACCGGCCACCACCGCCGTCGGCGCCGGGTCGGCGGCCGGACGGACCGTCAGCACCGCACTCCGCCAGCCGTCCGCCGAGCGCAGGTCGACCACCGTGTCCGAACCCCCGCCGCCCAGCCGGTTGGTGACACCGTGCAGCACACCGTCCCGGGTCCGCAGCAGACCGTCCAGGCCGACCGGGCGGGCCCCGCCCGTCACCGCCACCTGTCGCAGCTGCCCCGGCCGGTCGATCGGCACCCGCCACAGCGTGCCGTCGTCGTACTTGCCGACCAGCAGCGTGCGCCCGACCCGGACGATCCCGTTCAGCCCGAACCCGCCCACCGGAGCCGTCAGCCGGGCATCCCGCAGCAGCACCGTGGCGGAGCCGTCCGGCCGCACCCGGTACATCACCGGGGCGAACGAGTCCGTCACGTACGCCTCGCCGTCCGGCCCCAGCACCAGGTCGTTGGCGAAGTGCCGGCCGCCGTCGGCCGCGACGGCCGCCAGGTCGGTGTAGAAGATCCGCCGCCCGCTCTCCAGGTCGTATGCCCCGATGCCCGCCACCACCCGGGCCGGGTCGTGCCGCAGACCCACCCCGGGGTCGGCGTTGGCCACCAGCACCCGGCCCCGGGCCCGGTCGATCTGGATGCCGACCACCGACACCAGGTGCTCCGGGTCGTCCACCAACGTGCGCACCGAGCCGTCGGGGCGGACCACCGAGACGGTGCCGTGCCGCAGCGAGCCGACCAGGAAGCGGCCGTGCGCCGCGTCCCAGACCGCGTCCTCGGGGTGCAGGCTGTCGGCGTGCCCGGCCACCAGCATCGGCGGGTACGGGTGGGCGGCGGCAGCGGGCAGCGCCCCCGCCCCCAACAGGGCGGCGGTCACTGCCGCCACGGCGACGCCACGGAACGGACGGATCGTCATCTCGGTTCTCCTTCAGGAGCGGTGGTACGTGCCTCCACCCTCCCGCCCCGCGCCGAGCCCCGGCAGTGCCCAGCGATACTGGTAGCGGGGATACCAGGACCACAGGGGGAACGATGACCACCACCGAACTGCAGCGCACCGAGCTGTCCGACTTCCTGCGCACCCGCCGGGCCAGGCTGACCCCGGAGCAGGTCGGCCTGGCCCCGGGCGTCCGCCGCCGCACCCCGGGCCTGCGCCGGGAGGAGCTGGCGCTGCTCGCCGGGGTCGGGGTCACCTGGTACACCTGGCTGGAGCAGGGGCGCCGGATCAACCCCTCCCCCGAGGTGCTGGGCAGCCTGGCCCGCACCCTGCGGCTGGACCGGGCCGAGACCAGCTACCTGTTCCAGCTGGCCGGCGGCGCCACCACCACCGAGCCCACCCCGGCCGAACTCCCGGCCCCACTGCTTCGGTTGATGTCCGGTCAGTCCCCGGCCCCGGCCTTCCTGATGGACGCCGACTGGCAGGTCCGGGCCTGGAACCCGGAGGCCGACGCGCTGTTCGGCTACACCGACTGCGACCCGGCCGACCGCAACCTCGCCTGGCTGGCGTTCGCCAACCAGGCCAACCGCCGCCGCACCGTGGATTGGGAGCGGCACGCCCGCCGACTGCTGGCCCAACTCCGCACCGCCGCCGGGGAACGCTCCGCTCTGGCCGATGTGATCACCCGCCTGCGCACCCACTTCCCGGAGGCGGACCGCTGGCTGGACGAGCACCAGGTGCAGGAACGGGGCGGCACCGCGAAGGACTTGGCCCACGAGACGGTCGGGCTGCTGCGGATCGATCAGCTGGTGCTCCAGGCCTCCGAGGGATTCCAGCTGGTGGTCTTCTCCCCGCGTGACCCCGAGACCACCGATCGCCTGCGCCTGCTCACCCGCTGAACGCGGCCACCAGCGGATCGGCATTGCGGGGCAGGTCGGTTGTGACACCGGCCCAGGAGCCGTCCCGGAACACCAGATCGATCCGGCCCCGCTGCAGCACACCCTTGGCGTTGCGCCGGAACTCGGCCAACTCGCCGCGCGGCACGGCCCACTGCACGGCGTGCTGCTCGGTGAGCAGCTGCCAGAGCGCGGAGCGGTCCACCACCATCAGCACCCGCCGGTCGGTGACGGTGAGCAGGCCCGAGGCGTACGCGCCGTCCTCGTGCATCCGGATCACGAACCGCCCGGCGGCACTGGCCCAGTCCCCGCCCATACCGGTGCCGTGCAGCGCCCGTTCGGGCGCGGCCGACGCCACCCGGTCCTCGACCGCGCCGACCGCCGCCGAGACCGGGTTCACCACCGCGTAGGCCCGGCGCAGTACGTTGAACGGCTTGGCCAACTTCTGCTCCAGCTGGCTGGCCTGACGGGGCGTGAGCAGCGCCTCGGGCGGGCGCGCAATACCCGGAGCCAGGCTCACCTTGGCCGCCTCGATCAGGGTCTCGCCCGGCGCCAGCAGCGGCTGGACGATCTCGCGGTCGGCGTTGAGCATCGCGTGCCCGCCCTTCCTCGTCGGTCTCAGCCGAAGGCCTGGTCGAAGCGCTGCTTGCGCTCCTCCGGGCTCAACTCTACGGTCGGCGGCAGGTTCTGCGGGTTGATCTTCTTGTCCGCCTCGTCGGCGCCGAAGATCAGACCCTGCTGGATCGCGGTCTTGGCGGTCTCGCCCACCGGGTCACCGGTCAGGCCGATGGCGCCCAGGGCGGCCTTGCCGACGCCCTTCTTGATCATGCTGGCGGCGAGCGCCTCGGGGTCGAACTGCTTGGTCCAGGTCCACGGCTTCTTCGGGCTCAGGTGCGGCCGGGCGGAGGCCGCCTTGATCGCCTTCATGGCGTCCGCGACCTTCGTCAGCGCCGTGGCCAACTTCCGTACCAGCATGGCGATCCGGGCGCTGGCGATGGTGCCCTCGGCGGCTGCGGCGGCGGCCTCCGCAGCCAGCGACACACCGGCCGTGATCACGCTGAAGGCGAGCGAGGCGGCGAAGGTGATGATCGCCCACTCGATCAGCTCACGGATCACCGTCTCCACCAGCTCCTGGGCGACCCGGCACTCCTCGGCGGCCTCCTCCAGGCGGTAGGCGGTGTTCTCCATGTCGTCCGCCTCCTCCTCCAGCGCCGTCTCGTACTCGGCGAGTTCCTGCTGGAGCTTGTCGGCGGCCTCGCCCTGCCAGTCGTTGGTCAGCGCGGCCCGGTCCCGCCGCTGGTCGGCGATCACCTCACGGAGCGCCTCGGCCTGTGCCTTCCAGAGCTTGGACGCGTCCAGCAGCCCCTCCGGGTCACCGGTGACGAACTCCAGCATCTCGGCGAACGGCTCGACGATCGGGCGCAGGATGGCGTCCACCACGCTGCCCAACGGACTGAGCCAATTGTCGATCTTCACATAGGCGTTGACCGCCTCGGACGCCGGACTGCTCATGCCCCGAGCCCCCTGGCCATCGTCTGCATGTTCTCGGCGAGTCCGCGCTCGACGGCCTCGTAGGATCGGGCCAGGTCCTCCGAGTGCGCGGAGATCCGCTCCATGGTGTCCGCGACGGAGGTCAGGTTGACCACGGCGGCCTCGTGCCGCTCCTGGTAGTCCCGCTCGATCTCGTCCGCCTCCGGCAGCTTGCCGAAGGCCCCGGACGGCAGCTGGTGCCCGCCCAACTGGCTCCGGATCTCCCGTACTCGGGTCGAACGCTCCTCCGAGGTACGGCCGAATCGCCGTATCGCCTCCGGATCGACCTGATACTCACCCGCCATGGCAGGTACTCCTCCCCCGTGACCGTCCTCACTCCGACATCGTGAGGCCGGAAAAAGCTAGCACACGCCCCACCACCGACTCTGTGCGGTCCGGTCCCGAAAACGCCACTGGGGCAACAGACTTGTCACGTCTGTTGCCCCAGTACCGATTCGCGAGATCAGTCCGACTTGCGCCGCTGCCGGCCGGTGCCGTAGTTGGAGCCGGTCTTCGAGCCCGAACCCGGCTTGCTGCCGGCCGACTTACCGATGAACCCGGCAGCCGTCCGACCGTTGCCGCCGTTGGCCCGGCCGGAGCCACCACCCGCGGCGGCACCCGCGCCCATCCGCTGCTTGGTCCGCGGGCGACGGGCGTTGCCGTTCATGTCCACGTCCGCGGGCAGTCCGGAGCGCTTGGGGGCGGCGCGCCGACGCGGCTGGGCCGGGGCTGCCGGGTCCGCACCGGGGGCAACCACCGGGGTCAGCGTGACCGCCACTCCGGTGGGCGTCCGGGCGCCGGTGATCCGGGCCAGCTCGGCGTCGCCGGGGCGGATCTTGGTGGTGGTCGGCCGGATGCCCGCGGTGGTCATCAGGCGGCTCACCTCGCGGCGCTGCTCGGGCAGCACCAGGGTCACCACGGTGCCGGACTCGCCGGCCCGGGCGGTCCGGCCGCCACGGTGCAGGTAGTCCTTGTGGTCGACCGGCGGGTCCACGTTGACCACCATGTCGAGACCGTCGATGTGGATACCGCGGGCCGCCACGTTGGTGGCGATCAGCGCGGTGATCTGACCGTCCCGGAACTGGTCCAGCACCCGGTTGCGCTGCGGCTGCGACTTGCCGCCGTGCAGCGCGGCCGCCTTGACCCCGGCGGCGAGCAGCTGCTTGGCCAGACGGTCGGCACCGTGCTTGGTGTGCACGAACATGATCAGCCGGCCCTCGCGGGAGGCGATGTGCGCGGTGGCCGAGACCTTGTCCGCGGCATCCAGCTGCAGCACGTGGTGGTCCATGGTGGTGACCGCGCCGGCCGACGGGTCGACCGAGTGGGTCACCGGGTCGGTCAGGAAGCGGCGCACCAGGCGGTCCACGTTCCGGTCCAGGGTGGCCGAGAAGAGCATGGTCTGGCCGCCCTCGGCGACCTGCTCCAGCAGCTTGGTGACCTGGGGCAGAAAGCCCATGTCGGCCATCTGGTCAGCCTCGTCCAGGACGGTGATCTGCACGTCGTCCAGCCGGACGTCCTGACGGTTGATCAGGTCGTCCAGTCGGCCGGGGGTGGCGACCAGGACCTCGGCGCCACGGCGGACGGCGTTCGCCTGCCGGGTGATCGACATACCGCCGACCACGGTGGCGATCCGCAGGTTGACCGCGGTGGCGTACGGGGTGAGCGCGTCGGTGACCTGCTGGGCCAGCTCGCGGGTCGGCACCAGCACCAGGGCCAGCGGGCAGCGGGCGTCGGCCCGCTTCCCGGCGGTGCGGGCCAGCAGCGAGAGGCCGAAGGCGAGGGTCTTGCCGGAGCCGGTCCGGCCACGGCCGAGCACGTCACGGCCGGCCAGCGCGTCCGGCAGGGTGGCGGACTGGATCGGGAAGGGCTCGACGACACCCTCCTTGCCGAGGGCGGAGAGCAGGCCCTTGGGCATCTCCAGCTCGGCGAAGGTGGCGGCCGGCGGCCGGGCCGGGGTGCCCTCGACCACGGTGAAGTCGGCGGGCGGCTGCTGCTGGGCGGCGGCGCGCTGCGGGCGGCGGTTGCCGCCACCGCTGCGGCTGAGGCCGCCACTGCTGGTGCCGGTGCGCTGCTGCTGCGGGCGGCCGGTGGACTGCTGCGGGCTGCGACGGTTGCGCGGCGGGCGGGCAGGGGTGGTCATGTGTTCTCCGTCCTGGGCGGCCGATGGCCACGGTTGTCAGCGTGGCGAAGGACCAGAAAGTGGCACCCCCGGCGTGGAGCTGGGGGAGTTCGGCCGTCAGGAGTCGTTGCACCGCCCCGGCCGTTCGGCGGCATGAGCGAGGGCCCGCMCCGTGCGGTGCGGGCCCTCGCTACGCTTGGTTCAGGTTCAGCCGACGAGGCGGCTGGTCTGGCCCTCAACGAGCTCACGGAAGCCATTGGCCTGGATGTTGGAGTAGTGGGCGAACACGTCCGGGCCGCCACCCTCCTGCTCGATGAAGCCGAAGCCCTTTTCGCTGTTGAACCACTTCACGGTGCCGGTAGCCATAACCGTCTCCTTCTACTGGGGCAAGGGACCCACACCTCGTAGGACCCAAGTAGCCGCGATCCCCATCCGGAGGTTGAACACCGGACAAAACAAATGCGCCTGTTGGTTGGTACCAGCAGGCGCACACGTACGTTCATGGGAACCAAAACTGCAACTGCTCCGACTGTAGCACGGGCGCACCCGAGATGATCGGAGAATTTCCCCCGATCGGCCCCCTGACACACGCCGTTCATCAAGCCCGCTCACCTGCGCCGGAGCGGTGGACGGCATGATCACCGTCCACCGCTCCGGACACCGGGTCAGTGCCGTCCGGCCGGCTCCGGCTCCTTGCCGAGCGAGAGCTCCGCCTCGTGCCCGGGCAGCTCCGCGTGGCCTGGCCACCAGGCCCACTTGCCGAGCAGCGCGGTGAGCGCCGGGGTGAAGAACAGCGCCATCACGAAGGCCGACACGATGATGCCGAAGGCCACCGAGAAGCCGATCTCGCTGAAGAAGATGTTGCCCGCGAGCAGCATCGTGCCGAAGGTGCCGGCCAGGATGAAGCCGGCCGCCGCGACGGTCGGACCGCCGTGCTTGACCGCCAGTGCGGCGGCCTCGCGCGGGCTGTGGCCCTCGGCCGCCTCCTCGCGGAGCCGGGCGATCATCAGGATGTTGTAGTCGGTGCCGATCGCCACCACGAACAGGTAGATCAGCATCGGCAGCATGAACATCAGGCCGCTCTCGCCCTGGACGTGCTGGAACATCAGGCTGGTGGCACCGATGGTGGCGGTGAAGCCGAGGCCGACGGCCACCATCAGGTACCAGGGGGCGACCGCGCTGCGCAGCAGCAGGCCGAGGATCAGCATGATCAGCACCGCCGCGATCGGGAAGACCAGCGAGTAGTCGCGGGCCATCGCGGAGTTGATGTCCTTGTAGACGGAGGTCAGACCGCCGACGTAGGCCTCGGTCCCGGCCGGGGCGGAGGCGTGGGCCACCTCGCGCAGGTCGGTGACGGTGTCGATCGCCTTGTTGGTGGCCGGGCCGTCCTTCAGCATGACGGTGAAGTCGGCAGTGCCGCCGTCCTTGCTGACGCTGGGCTTGTCGAAGGCCTGGGCCACCCCGTCGACCTTGCCGAGCGCGGCCGCATAGCCCGCGAACGAGGCCGGGTCGAGCTTGGCGCCGTCCTTACCGGTCAGGTAGACGTGGCTCGGGTCGGCGGCACCGGCCGAGAACGCCGTCATCAGGGTGTCCTGGACGACCATCGACTCCTTGGTCTTCGGCATCGAGCCGGCCGCCAGGTCGAACGTGCCCTTGTAGCCGAACGCGGCCGCCGAGAAGGCCAGCAGCAGACCGCCGGAGACCAGCGCGACCATCAGCGGACGACGCTTGACGGTCTCGCCGAAGACGGCGAAGCGGGCGTTCTTCGGCTCGCGCTGCCACGCCTTCGAGGGCCAGAACAGCACCCTCTCCGGGATCAGCGACAGGATCGCGGGCACCAGGGTGACCGAGGCGATCGCGGTGACGCCGACCGCGATGGCCAGCGAGGGGCCCATCGCCTTGAACATGCCGAGGCTGGAGAGCAGCAGCACGCTGAACGCCACGATCACGGCACCTGCGGCGGAGGTGATCGCCTCACCGACCCGGCCGACCGCGTTGGCCACCGCGTCCTTCCGACTGTCCCCGGCCCGCAACCGCTCGCGGTAACGGAACATCAGGAACAGGAAGTAGTCGGTGCCGACGCCGAACAGCACGATGATCAGGATCGCCGAGACCGAGTTGTCGGCCTTCAGGCCGAAGGCCTTCACCGCGTACCCGATCAGGCCGTTGGCCACCATCGAGTAGACGAAGACCGAGATGACCGGCAGCAGCGCGATGATCGGGCTGCGGAAGATGATGCCGAGCGTGAGCATGATGATCACGATCGTGCCGACGCCGATCAGCAGGTTGGCCAGCTCACCCGAGTCCTTCTGGTCCAGGTTCTGCGCCGCCTGGCCACCGAGCTGGACCTTGAGGGCACTGCCCTCGGCCAGCTTCTTGGCGTCCTCGCGCAGCTCCTTGGCGGAGTCGGCGGCCTCGGGCTTGTAGGCCGCGTCCTTCTCCATGCCGACCATCGAGAGGGCGTACTTGCCGTCCTTCGAGGTGCTCTGCGCGGTGACCGGGGTGACCTGCTCGACAAACTTGATCTTCTTGTCGGTCAGGCCCTGGACGACCTTGGTCATGGTCGCCTTGTCCGCCTCGTCCAGCGGGGCGCCGTCGGTGCGCTCGAAGAGCACCATGGCCGACGGGGTGAAGTTGGCGGGGAACGCCTGCTGCTGCACGACCGAGGCCCGGATGGACTCGTAGTGCCGCGGCAGGAAGTCGCTCGCGTCGCTCTGGGCGGTCAGCTTGGGCGCGGTCGAGACGATGGCGACTGCAGCGATGATCCAGGCGAGGATCACCCACCAGGCGCGCTTGACGACGAATTGTCCGATCCGGTGGAACATGCTCGCTGTGCCTCCTGGGCATGGTTCACCGCAGCCCTTGGGGGACGGGACACTGGGGCGACGGCTGTGAGCGGCCGGGCCCTGAGGTCCCTAGCCGGTCGGCAGGTAAGTAAGTGTGAGCATCGTACGCGAGCCGCCCCTCGACCGGGCAGGCGGGCTCCGGTCGGTGCACCCCCCGGGCCGTGGAACGGCCCTGACCCCCATCCTGACCCGGGCCGCACCCCGGTCACCTCCTGCTCCAGACGGAGGCCCCTCCCCCTCAGGGTGGAGTTGCGCTGCCCTGGAGGAGGAGACCGGTGCCACCGGCCGGCCTGCGCGATGATGCCCGGATGAGCACTTTCGACGCCGCCACCGCCCAGGCCCTGCTGACCCGCGCCTGCGCGACCGCCGGCCTCCCGGACCCGGCGGCGGCGGAGCTGCTGGCGTTCGGCGAGAACGCCGCCTTCGACCTCGGCGATCCGGCGGTGGTGGCCAAGGTCGGCCGTGGCCCTGCGGTGGCCGAGCGGGCCCGACGCGAACTGGCCGTCTCCGGCTGGCTCGCCGGGCAGGGCATCCCGGTGGTCCGTCCGTACCTGCCGGAGCCGGTCCTGGTGGACGGACACCCCGTCACCTTCTGGCACCGGCTGGCCCCCGCCGTCCGCCCGGCCGGGCCCGCCGACCTGGCGCCACTGCTGCGCGCGCTGCACGCACTGCCGGCCCCGCCGTTCGCGCTCCCCCCGCGCGAGCTGCTCGCCCCGGTGGACCGCTGGCTGGCGAGCGCGGACGGGCACGTGGACCCGGCGGACGTCGCCTTCCTGCGGGCCCGCCGGGCCGACCACCAGGCCGCGATCGCCGAGCTGGTACCGGAGTTGACCCCCGGGGTGATCCACGGCGACGCCCTGCCGCGCAACGTCCGGGTCGGCCCGGACGGCCCCGTCCTGCTCGACCTGGAGACCCTCTCCGACGACCTGCGCGAACACGACCTGGTGGTGCTCGCACTCAGCCACGACCGGTACGGCGTCCCCGCCGAGGACTACCTGGCCTTCACCGGGGCGTACGGCTGGGACGTCCGGGACTGGCCCGGATTCGCGGTACTACGCGGGGCCAGGGAGACCGCGAGCGCCTCCTGGGTCGCCCAACAGGCACCCGAAAACCCGGCCGCACTGGCCGAGTTCACCCGCCGGGTCGGTTCGCTGCGGGACGGGGCCACGGCGGTGCGCTGGTACTCGTTCTGAGGCCGTCCGTTCGTACGCACCTTCGGAACCGGCGCGTACGCTCCTGACGTCTCATCGGGCAGGCGCCCTGGACGGGCGGCCGGTACGACGTAAGGAGTCGTCGCCATGCGGACCCCCTTCGCCCAGCCGGGCCGGTACAGCCTCGTCGGCCTGCTCGCCGCCGCACTGCTGGTCTCCTGCACCAGCTCGCCCAAGGCAGAACCGAGTTCAGCTGCCTCGAGCTCCACCCCGTCCTCCGCCACGCCGACTCCCAGCCCGTCCCCGTCCGCTTCACCGTCCCTGCCGCCGCAGCCCGCCACCAGCCCGTCGGCGAGCACTGAGCCGCCGCCCCCGGCGCCGCCGACCAGCAGGCCCACCACACCCAAGCCCTCGACCACTCCCAACCCCCCGCCACCGCCCGGCACTTCGAGCTCGGTGGTGCGCAGCACCGCCTCCGGCGGGCGGACCGTGGCGCTCACCTTCGACGACGGCCCCGGCCCCGCCACCGGCCAGGTGCTCGACCTGCTCTCCCGGTACGGCGCCCGGGCCACCTTCTGCGTGACCGGCCTGAACGCCACGGCCTACCCGGCCGTCGTCCAGCGGATCCGAGCCGAGGGGCACCGGCTCTGCGACCACAGCGTGAGCCACCCGCAGCCCTTCGCGGCGCTCTCGCGCCACCAACAGGCGTACGAGATAGTCGCCGCCAAGGACATGATCGTCAAAGCAGGTGGCGCAGGCACCAAGGTCCCCTGGTTCCGGGCGCCGGGCGGCGCGTTCACCCCCGACAACCAGATGGTCGCCGCGACCAACGGCCTGCGCCCGCTCGGCTGGTCGGTCGACCCGCGCGACTGGAGCCGCCCCGGCGTCGCCGCCATCGTCGGCACCGTCCAGCGCGACCTGCGCCCGGGCGGGGTGGTGCTGCTGCACGACGCGGGCGGCGACCGCTCCCAGACCGTCACCGCCCTGCGGCAGTTGCTGCCCTGGCTGGCCGCCCAGGGGTACACCTTCGACTTCCCGGCGGTCTGACCGGGGCCTCTCCTACCGGAGCGGCCAGGTGCTGTCGACCTCGGCGGCCGGGTCCTTCTCCCGGCGCAGCCAGGACTGCAGATCCTCGGCCCAGCCCCGGTACCAGCCGATCTGACGGGTGTGCAGCTGCTCCGGCGTCAGGCCGCCGACCTCGGCGGGGTAGCGCTCACCGAGGGCGACGGCGACCCGGACCGCGGCCAGCGCGTCGCTGCCCGCCTCGTGGGCGTCGAGCAGCTCGACGCCGTAGACGGCGCAGACGTGCTGCAAGGTGCGCGAGCCGCGCCGGTACTTGTCGACCGCACGGTCGATCACCAGGGCGTCGACCACCGGGCCGACGCTGCCGCCGAGCCGGTCGGCCAGCGAGCGCAGGCCGTACCTGGCGAGCTCGGCGTCCAGCAGGGAGAGGTCGAACGGCGCGTTGAAGGCCACGACCGGGCGGCCCGCCAGCAGTCGCTCGCACAGCGCGCCGGCTATCTCCTCCACGGCCATCGCGGCGGGGCGGCCGTCCCGGCGGGCCTGCTCGTCGCCGATGCCGTGGATCGCCGTCGCCTCGGCGGGCACCGGCACGCCGGGGTCGAGCAGCCAGTTCAGCACCCGCTCGGGCCGGGGCCCGAAGGTGTCCACCAGTGCCGCGGTGACGATCCGGGAGGTCGCCGGGTCGGTGCCCGTGGTCTCCAGGTCGAAGCCGACCAGAGGCTCCTTCCACCAGCTCATCCGAGATGTCCTTCCGTCGGTCCGTCGCGAGGTGCCCATCATCGCGCGCACCAGTGACAGCAGGAACCGCCGGGTACCGAATAACAGCCGTCGGACAGGCCGACTCAGTCGGCCGAGGGGTCGGCCGGCTCGGCCGGCAGGTCGGCTCACTCCGCCAGCATCCCCCGGCCGAGCCAGTCGTTCCCGTCCCTGACCCCGGGCAGCGCGAAGAAGTAGCCGCCGCCGGTGCAGACCAGGAAGTCGCCCAGCGGCTCGCCCTCCAGCCGCCGCTGGACCGCCTCGAACTGCCGGACCAGGTCCTGCTGGTAGCAGCAGAACGCCAGCCCGGTGTCGAGCCGCCCGTCCCCGGCCAGGCCCCGGTCGTAGGTGTAGCCCCGTCGCAGCACCCGGGAGTCGTCGGTCTCGGGGGTGCGCGGGTTGGCCAGCCGGATGTGCGAGTCGAGCGGGATGACGGCGCCGGTCGGGTCCTTGGTGTAGTCCGGCAGATCGGTCTCGGTGGTCCCGCCGAGCGGGGCGCCGGTGTCGCGGCGGCGGCCGATCAGCCGTTCCTGACGTTCCAACGGCAGCTCCTCCCAGGCCTCGCAGAGCACCCGGACGGTGCGCAGCACCTGGTAGCTGCCGCCCTCGGCCCAGGCCGGTTCTCCGCTGCCCGGCTGCACCCAGACCAGCCGGTCCAGCTCCCGGGCCGAGCTCGGGTCCGGGTTGGCGATGCCGTCCTTGAAACCCATCACGTTGCGCTGGGCACCGTCCGGCCGGGCCGGGTTGAGCTGGCCGTCGATCCGCCAGAGCGGCTGCAGCCTGCCCCGGGTGCGGCGGCCGAGGTCGCGCAGCGCGTGGCTGACCACGTCCCGGCTGTCGGCGCAGAACTGGAGCGAGAGGTCGCCGTGCAGCTCACCGGCGCGCAGCCGGTCGCCGCGGAACGCCGGCATCTGGCGGATCCGGGCCGGCTGCACCCCGGCCAGGCCGTAGCGGCGGTCGAACAGCGTGGCGCCGACGCCGACCGTGACGGTGAGGCCGTCGGCGGGGATCACCGGGCCGAGCGTGCCGCTGTCGCCGGTCGGGGCACCCGGGGCGTCGGCCGGCGGGGTGCCGCCCGCGGTGAGGAAGCGGATCCGGCCCGTCAGGTCGCGCAGCAGCTCCGCCAGTCCGGCCCGGTCGGGCACGGTGACCGCGAAGGAGGCGAAGGTGGCGTGGCCCTGGGCGGGGGTGACGATCCCGGCCTGGTGCGGGCCGTGGAACGGGATCACCGCGCGGGGCCGCCCGGTCCTGGCGGCGGCGGGCGCGGCCCCGGCCCCTACCCCGGCGCCCATGGCGAGGGCGCCGGAGGCGAGGGCGGTGGCCTTGACGAAGCTGCGGCGGCCGAATCCGGCCGGGCAGGTCTGATCGGTCATCAGGCGGACTTCCTGGGGCTTGGGAGCGAGTGTCGGTCATCGGCACCTGGAGGGTTCCCGGGCGCACTGTGACCCCGCTGCCCGCTGCCGATGATCAACATCCTGACACCGGGCACGCCCCCCGGCTCGTCCGGCGAGGCCCGCTGACACTCTGTCAGCCGCCCCCCGTTCCGGTACGACTGTCGGCCCCCAGGTCAGGACCCCTCCGGACATCCCTCAGGACACCGCCCGGGAGTCCGCCCAGACCCCCTCGAACTCCTCGCGGTAGACCTCCAGCAGCCCGGGTTCCTGCCCGCCCGGCTCCTGCCCGGCACCGCCGCGCAGCACCAGCGCGGGAGACTCGATCCCGCGCGCCCGCCGCAGGTACGGCTGCACCACGCCGAGATCGCCCGAGCGCCGTCGGCCGGGCGGCCGGGCGCCCTCCACCAGGTACGCGGTGAAGCGCGGCATCTCGTCGAACACCCGGATCTCGAAGCCGCCCTGGTCGCGCAGCCGGGCCCGGACCCGGCGGACGTGCATGATGTTCATCTCGATCGAGCGGGCCAGCTCGCCCCGCCCGAGCCCGAGCTCCCGCTCCCGGCGGCGGACCGCGCTGCTGGCCGGGTTGAGGAAGAGCAGCCGGACCCGGCAACCCTCGGAGGCCAGCCGCACCAGCCGCTTGCCGGTGTAGTTCTGGCAGAGCATGCCGAGCGCGATGCCGACCGCGTCCAGCCGCCTGGCGCCCTCCAGCAGGTCCTCCACCGGCAGCTCGCGCTGCAGCCTGACCCGGTCGGCGTGCACCGAGACCACGTCCGCGAACCGGCCGCCGACCAGCTCCTCGACCACGTCGGCGGGCACCCCGCCGGAGCCGCCGTCCAGCAGGGTGAGCAGCCGGGCGGCGGCCCGCTCGGTCTGCGCCAGCACCGTCCCGGAGAGGCTGCGGTTGCGGGAGACCACGTGCCGGGCGACCTCCAGCTCGTCCAGCGCGAGCTCGATCTCCCGACGGTCGATCAGATAGGGCTCGAAGCACGGCCAGTGCTGCACCATCAGCTCGCGCAGCTGCGGCAGGGTGAGGAAGACCAGCGGGTCGTCGTCGGCCGGGTCGAGCAGGTAGCCCTTGCGGCGGCTGACCTCACGGACCGCGCCGGCCCGGTGCACCCACTCCTCGCCGGCCGGGCCGGCCGCGGCGGTCACCCAGTCCTCGCCGTGCGCGGGCGCGTAGACCGGCCGGAGCACCTCGTCCACCAGGGCGCGCAGCCGCTGTTCGACCAGGTTGAGCCAGACATACGCCCGGCCGGCCAGCCGGACCCGGTGGTCGGCCAGCCCCCACTGGTCGGCGGACCAGGCCAGTGGCGCGGGCTCGGCGGGACCGCCCTGGGCCGGGACGGTGACGCGTTTGGGCGGCCGGCCGCGCATCACCACCGTCGGCGCCTCGCTCCGGCCGGGGTTCTCCGGGCCGTCCCGACCGTCGGCGGGGACCACCATGCGCTACCTCACCTCTCGGCCCACCCCCGGCGGACCGGCGAGATGACGGACCGTCCGCTGACCCTGTCTCAACCATGGCGGAGAGGGCCTGGCCTGAGTCCGCACGGTGCCCGGAGCGCGTGCCGGACGATCAAGGGTACTGCCCGGGTCGGCGGGGGCGCAGCCCCTTGTCCGTACAACCATCCGTTCGGAGAAGGTGGATTAGCCACTGGGCGGACACTCGTTCGGGCGAAGTCGCAGCCGATTGCTCGCGCTGACGGCCTCGGGTTGGGGAGGATTCCGGTATGCCGTGCATCACGGTACGCATGGTCCGTACATGGTTCGGCAGCCAGCCGGGCAGATCCTGTACAGCGCCAATTCCGGTTGGCACCAGGGAAGTTGAGGCGATATGCAGGTCTGGCCAGGGCAGCCGTACCCCCTCGGCGCCACCTACGACGGGGCCGGCACCAACTTTGCGGTGTTCTCCGAGAGCGCCGATCGGATCGAGCTCTGCCTGCTGGGCGAGGACGACTCCGAGACCTCGGTCGAGCTCCGGGAGACGGACGCCTTCGTCCGGCACGCCTACCTGCCCGGTATCCAGCCCGGGCAGCGGTACGGCTTCCGCGTGCACGGCCCGCACAATCCCGGGCTCGGCCAGCGGCACAACAGCGCCAAGCTGCTGCTCGACCCGTACGCCAAAGCGATGAGCGGCCACATCGACTGGGACGAGTCGGTGTACGGCTACCACTTCGGCGCACCCGAGCGGCGCAACGACCTGGACTCGGCGCCGCACACCATGCACTCGGTGGTGATCAACCCGTACTTCGACTGGGGCAACGACCGGCCCCCGCGCACCGACTACCACCGCACCGTGCTCTACGAGGCCCACGTGAAGGGCCTGACCCAGCTGCACCCCGGCATCCCCGACGAGATCCGGGGCACCTACGCGGGGCTCGGCCACCCGGCCGTGATCGAGCACCTGGCCAAGCTCGGGGTGACCGCGATCGAGCTGATGCCGGTGCACCAGTTCGTCCGGGACCACCGGCTGCGCGACCTCGGTCTTTCCAACTACTGGGGCTACAACACCATCGGCTTCTTCGCCCCGCACTCCTCCTACTCCTCCGGCGGGGACCGCGGGCAGCAGGTGCAGGAGTTCAAGTCGATGGTCAAGGCGCTGCACGCGGCCGGCATCGAGGTGATCCTCGACGTGGTCTACAACCACACCGCGGAGGGCAACCACCTCGGCCCGACGCTCTCCTTCCGCGGCCTGGACAACGTCTCCTACTACCGCCTGGCCAAGGACCAGCGGTTCTACGAGGACACCACGGGCACCGGCAACAGCCTGCTGATGCGCAGTCCGCACGTGCTCCAGATGATCATGGATTCGCTACGCTACTGGGTCACCGAGATGCACGTGGACGGCTTCCGCTTCGACCTGGCCGCCACCCTGGCCCGGCAGTTCCACGAGGTGGACCGGCTCTCCTCGTTCTTCGACCTCTGCCAGCAGGACCCGGTGGTCTCCCAGGCCAAGCTGATCGCCGAGCCCTGGGACTTGGGCGAGGGCGGCTACCAGGTCGGCAACTTCCCCCCGCTCTGGACGGAGTGGAACGGCATGTACCGGGACACCGTCCGCGACCTCTGGCGCGGCGAGGCCGCCACGCTGGCCGAGTTCGGCTCCCGGCTGACCGGCTCCTCCGACCTCTACCAGGACGACGGCCGCCGCCCGATCGCCTCGATCAACTTCGTCACCTGCCACGACGGCTTCACCCTGCGCGACCTGGTCTCCTACAACGAGAAGCACAACGAGGCCAACGCCGAGGACAGCCGGGACGGCGAATCGTTCAACCGCTCGTGGAACTGTGGCGCCGAGGGCGACACCGCCGACCCCGGCGTGCTGGAGCTGAGAGCCCGTCAGCAGCGGAACTTCATCGCCACCCTGCTGCTCTCCCAGGGCGTGCCGATGCTCTCGCACGGCGACGAGCTGGGCCGCACCCAGCACGGCAACAACAACGCCTACTGCCAGGACAACGAGCTCTCCTGGGTGCACTGGCCGAAGAACGGCACCCCGGAGTCCGAGCTGCTGGAGTTCACCCAGGGCATGATCTGGCTCCGCCGGGACCACCCGGTCTTCCGCCGCCGCCGGTTCTTCCACGGCCGCCCGGTCTCCGGCACCCACGACGACCTGACCGACATCAACTGGTTCACCCCGGCCGGCGAGGAGATGACCAAGCGGGACTGGTCCACCAGCTACGCCAAGTCGCTCACCGTCTTCCTGAACGGCAACGCGATCTCCGAGCCCGACCGGCGCGGCGGCAAGATCATCGACGACTCCTTCCTGCTGCTCTTCAACGCCCACTCCGAGCCGCTGGAGTTCACCGTCCCGGCCGACCACGGCCAGGAGTGGCAGACCGTGGTGGACACCACCCAGCCGGTGTTGCCCGCCCCGGGCACCGGGACGCGGGTGAAGGCGGGTGACACGCTCTGGCTGACCGACCGCTCGCTGATGGTCCTTCAGCGCCCGGCCTGACCCACCCGCCCACACCGCCCCATCGACCACCCCGTCGACCGCCGTGATTAGGCCGTTCGCACCAACACCGCGTTGGCGCACCAAGCGTCCGGGTAGTCATCAGCCATGACCTCCGAGCAGCCACGCCCGGCGGCGGGCGCCGTCGGTCCACCCACCTCCAGCTACCGGCTCCAGCTCCAGCCCGCCTTCACCCTGCACGACGCCCGGCACGCCGTCCCCTACCTGGCGGCGCTGGGCGTCTCGCACCTGCACCTCTCCCCGCTCCTGGAAGCCACTCCCGGCTCCACCCACGGCTACGACACCGTCGACCACGGCCGGATCAGCGAGCAGCTCGGCGGCGAGCCCGCACTGCGCGAGCTCGCGGCCGAGGCCCACCGCCACCAACTGCGGCTGATCGCCGACGTGGTCCCCAACCACATGGCCGTGCCCGTGCCCGAGCAGCTCAACCAGCCACTCTGGGAGGTGCTCAGGGACGGCCCCGACTCCCGGTACGCGCACTGGTTCGACATCGACTGGACGGCCCAGCCGGGCCCGGTGGACGCGCCCGGGCGCGGCCGGCTGCTGCTGCCGCTGCTCGGCGACCGGCTCGGCGCCGAGCTCGACCGGTTCACCGTGGACGGCGACACCCTGCGGTACTTCGAGCACGCCTTCCCGCTCCGCCCCGGCACCGCCGGGCTGCCGATCGCCGAGCTGATCAGCCGTCAGTGGTACCGGCCGGCCTGGTGGCGGCTGGCCGACGGCGAGCTGAACTACCGTCGGTTCTTCACCGTGAACCAACTGATCGCGGTCCGGGTCGAGGTGCCCGAGGTCTTCGAGGCGACCCACCGCACCCTGCTGCGCCTGCACGCCGACGGCGTGCTGGACGGCTTCCGGATCGACCACCCCGACGGCCTGGCCGACCCGCGCGGCTACCTGCGCAGGCTGGCCGAGGCCACCGGCGGGGCGTACACCGTGGTGGAGAAGATCCTCACCGGCCCGGAGCGGCTGCCCGCCGACTGGGCCTGCGCGGGCACCACCGGGTACGACGCGCTGCGCCGGATCGACGGCGTGCTCACCGACCACGCCGGGGCCGAGCGGCTGGTGCACGCCTACCGGCTGGACTGCGGCACCCTCGCCGCCCCCGCCGAGGAGGCCCGCCGGGGCCGGGCCGAGCTGACCGCGCCGGGCGGCGAGCTGGCCGCCGAAGTGGCCCGGCTGGTCCGGCTGGTGGAGCGGATCTGCGCCGCCGAGCCCGCCCTCGCCGACCACTCGGCCCCGGCCGTCCGGGCGGTGCTGGCCGAGCTGCTGACGGCGTATCCGGTCTACCGCCCGTACGTGGTGCCCGGCGAGCCCGCCCCGCCCGAGGCGGTCACCGACGTCACCGCCGCGCTGGCCGCCGTGCCACCGGAGCTCGCCGCCACCGCCGAGCTGGTCCGCGGCCTGACCCTCGGTCAGCTCGGCCGCAGCCCGGCCAAGGACGAGTTCTGCGCCCGATTCGGCCAGACCGCCTCGGCGGTGGCGGCCAAGGGCGTCGAGGACACCGCGTTCTACCGGTTCAACGCCCTGCTCAGCCTGAACGAGGTGGGTGGGTTCCCCGCCCACCCCGGCCTGCGCCCGGCCGAGTTCCACGACTGGTGCGGCTACCTCGCCGAGCACTGGCCGCACACCATGACGGCGCTCTCCACCCACGACACCAAGCGCAGCGCCGACGCCCGGGCCCGGCTGACCGTGCTGGCCGAACTCCCGGAGCGCTGGGCCGCCGAGTGCGCCGCCTGGACCACCGCCGCCGGCCCCTGCCCGGACCGCCCGACCGCCTGGCTGCTCTGGCAGACCCTGATCGCCGCCTGGCCGGTCGAGCCCGACCGGCTGGTCGGGATACTGCTCAAGTCGGTCCGCGAGGCCAAGCGCGCGACCTCCTGGACCTCCCCGGACGAGCAGTTCGAACGCCGCCTGGCCGAGTACGCCCGCGCGGCACTCGCCAACCCGGGCCTGTCCCCCCGGATCGACGGCTTCGTGCACTCGATCGCCCCGCACGCCCGGAGCAACTCGCTCGCGGCCGCCCTGCTGCACCTGACCATGCCGGGCGTGCCCGACCTGTTCCAGGGCAGCGAGGAGCCGCTCTACACCTTGGTCGACCCGGACAACCGGGCTCCGGTGGACCTCGGCTCGCTCGCCGTCCGGCTGACCGACTCCCCCACCGACCGCCCCGGCGACCTGGCCCGGGAGAAGCTGCACCTGACCGCGACCGCCCTGCGGCTGCGCCGGGCGGGCGAGCTGGGCCCGTACCGGCCACTGTCGGCGACCGGCCCGGCCGCCGGTCACCTGCTCGCCTTCGCCCGCGGCGAGCGGACGGTCAGCGCGGTCACCCGGCTCCCGTACGGTCTCGAGCACCACGGCGGCTGGCGCGACACCGTGCTCGGCCTTCCCGCCGGGCGCTGGACGGACCAGCTGACCGGGCATCAGGTCGAAGGTGGCGAAGTGTCGGTGGCCGAGCTGCTGACGCACCATCCGGTGGCTCTGCTGGTGCGAGACTCCGAAGTCTGACGAGCATGGAGGCAGCAGCGTGACGGAGTACCAGGTCTGGGCCCCCGAGGCGTCCCGGGTCGAGGTCGAGGTGGACGGCTCGGCGCACCCGATGGCGCCGCTGCCCGACCGGGACGGCTGGTGGACCGCCGACGCCCCGGCCGGCGACTACGGCTTCCGGCTGGACGGCGGCCCGCCGCTGCCCGACCCGCGCTCCCCCCGTCAGCCGTACGGCCCGGACGGGCTGAGCCGTCCCGTCGACCACGCCGCCTTCCGCTGGTCCGACACCCCGTGGCAGGGCCGGCCGCTGCCCGGCGCCGTGGTGTACGAGCTGCACATCGGCACCTTCACCCCCGGCGGCACCTTCGAGGCGGCGATCTCCCGCCTCGACCACCTGGTCGAACTGGGCGTGGACTTCGTGGAGTTGCTGCCCGTCTGCCCGTTCCCCGGCCGGCACGGCTGGGGCTACGACGGCGTCTCGCTCTGGGCCGTGCACGAGCCGTACGGCGGTCCTGACGGTCTCAAGCGCTTCGTCGACGCCGCGCACCGCAAGGGGCTCGGCGTGATCCTGGACGTGGTGCACAACCACCTCGGCCCGTCCGGCAACTACCTGCCCGCGTACGGCCCGTACTTCACCGACCGGCACCAGACCCCCTGGGGCTCGGCGGTCAACCTGGACGCCCCCGGCTCCGACCAGGTCAGGGCCTATCTGATCGGCAGTGCGCTCGGCTGGCTGCGCGACTACCGGATCGACGGGCTCCGGCTGGACGCCGTGCACACCCTGGCGGACGACCGCGCCGTGCACTTCCTGGAGGAACTCGCCACCTCCGTCGACCACTTGGCCGCCGCCACCGGGCGGCCGCTGTTCCTGATCGGCGAGTCGGACCTGAACGACCCGCGCACCACCAACCCGCGCCAGACCGGCGGTCTCGGGCTGACCGCGCAGTGGAGCGACGACTTCCACCACGCCCTGCACGCCGCGCTGACCGGCGAATCCCAGGGCTACTACGCCGACTTCGCCCGGCAGCCGCTGGCCGGGCTGGCCAAGACCCTCACCCAGGGGTTCTTCCACGACGGCAGCTGGTCCTCGTTCCGGAACCGCAGCCACGGCCGCCCGTTCCCCACCGACTTCGGCCACCGGCTGCTCGGCTACGCCCAGACCCACGACCAGATCGGCAACCGCGCCACCGGGGACCGGCTCTCCGCCACCCTCTCCCCCGGCCGGCTCGCCGCCGGGGCCGCCCTGGTGCTCACCTCGCCGTTCACCCCGATGCTCTTCATGGGCGAGGAGTGGGGCGCCGGGACGCCCTGGCAGTACTTCACCAGCCACCCCGACCCCGCGCTGGCCGAGGCCGTCCGGCAGGGCCGCCGCCGGGAGTTCACCGCGCACGGCTGGTCCGCCGACGCCATCCCCGACCCGCAGGCACCGGCCACCGTGCTCACCTCGACCCTGGACTGGACCGAGCCCACCGCCGCCCCGCACGCCGAACTGCTCGCCTGGTACCGCCGGTTGATCCGGCYGCGGCGCAGCCACCCCGCCCTCACCGACCCCGACCTGGCCCGGGTCCTGGTCGACTACGACGAGTCCGCCCGCTGGCTGGTGGTCCACCGCGGCCCCTACCGCCTCGCGGTCAACCTCGGCCCCACCGAGCAGCTCCTGCCGCTCAGTTGCGCCGAGCCGCTGGCCACCTTCGGCCGGGTCGAGCCCTCCGACCAGGGGCTCCTGCTCGGCCCCGACTCGACCGCCCTGCTCCGGATCTGACCGACCGTCCACCGCTTGGTCGAGTTCGGTCAAGGAGGCGCAATATCCCGCCCCTCCACGGCAGTCACCGGCTACATTCGCCGACGCATGCTGCTACGGGGGAGGTGCCGCATGGCTATCGAACTGCCCGACGAGGTAGTCACGTTCCTGTCGTTCATCGGGATCAACTGGCCCACCGTGAACGAGGACAAGGTCCGCGAATTCGCGTCACATGTGCGGGAGTTCGCGGAGAACGTGGAGGCGTCCCACCGGGATTCCACCGCGACGATCCACGGTCTTGGCGAGGCGTACCAGGGCGCCTCGTACGAAGCTCTGCTGGCCAAGTGGGCCGCACTGTCGGACAGTCACCTGAACGACCTGGTGCAGGCCTGTCACGTGGTGGCGAGTGCGCTGGACGTGGCGGCGGACGTGATCGTGGCGATGAAGATCGAGACGATCGCCGAACTCGTCGTGCTGGCAGCCGCGTTCATCGCCGACCAGGCGGCGGCGGTGGCGACCCTCGGGGCCGCCGAGGCAGCGGTGATCCTGATCGAGGAGGCCGCGAAGCGCCTGATCAACTTCCTTGAGCAGCAGCTGGAGCAGTACATCATCGCGCAGGTCGTCGAGGCCGCGATCGAGCCGCTGATCGAGACGGTGGCGGGGGCGGTGAACGGCCTGGTCTTCGAGGCCACCGCGAACGCGCTGGGGGTGGACAGCGGCACGGCGGGCGGCACCGGGTTCCGGATCGACCCGGAAGCGCTGGAAGCCCATGCCCTCACCATGCACGACCACGCCGAGACCGTGGTCGGCCACGCCCAGGTGTTCCAGTCCAAGATCGCGGGGGTGAGCTTCGAATGAGCAACCAGATCGTCAAAGCCCTGGAGCACAGCGCCCAGAAGCTCGGCAAGACCCTCGCCGAGGACGCCGGGAAGGCGCTCAAGAACTTCTACCGCAAGGCCGGCGACAACCTGAAGAAGGTCGCCCACAACACCCGGGAGACCGACCGCAAGCATGCCTCCGAGCTGCAGAAGATCCTCGAGGGCGGCCGGAAGGACCTGCACAGCCCGGGCAAGGGCCGGCCGCGCGACAGTCGCACCAAGCTGAACGGCCGCCCCGGGCAGGGGCAGCCCTCGCACGGCAACCGGAAGTGCCGGACCGCGGGCGACCCGGTGGACGTGGTCTCCGGTCAGATGGTCAGCTCGGCGGTCGACCTCCAGCTCCCCGGTCTGCTGCCGCTGGTGGTCCAGCGGTCCTACGCGTCGGGGTACCCGGGCGGCCGCTGGTTCGGTCCTGGCTGGTCCTCGACACTCGACCAACGCGTACAGATCGACGCGGACGGCGTCCACTACGCCGGGGAGGACGCGGAGATCCTGCACTACCCGCGACCGTCCGAGCCGGGGCAGCAGGTCTTCCCGGCCGAGGGAGCGCGGTGGCCGCTCAGGTGGGACCAGGACACCGACACGATCCTGATCGAGGACCCGGAGACCGGTTGGACCAGGCACTTCGCCCCGGATCCGGAGGCGGGGACCTTCCGGTCGATCAGTGCGCTGACCGACCGCAACGGTGACCGGGTGGACTATCTGGCAGGCGCCGACGGCCCGCCGACCGAGCTGCGCCACTCCGGCGGCTACCGGGTCGCGGTCGACACGATCCACACCGCGTCGGGCCCCCGGATCGAGGCGCTGCGGCTGCTGGACGGCACGAACCGTGGTCTTGGTACCACCGTGACGGCGTACGCCTACGACATCCGCGGCCGGCTGGTGGAGACCACCGACTCCTCCGGTGTGGCGCTGGTCCACGGCCACGACGCCCGGGACCGCCTCACCTCGTGGACCGACCGCAACGGCTTCTGGTACCAGTACGACTACGACGCCGACGGCCGGGTGACCCGGGCGCACGGCTCCGAGGACGTCCTGACCGCGAGCTTCGCCTACGACCCCGAGCACCGGTGCACCACGGTGACGGACAGTCTCGGCCACAGGCGGAAGTACCACTACGACCAGCACCACCACATCACCAGGACGGTGGATCCGCTCGGACACACCGTCCAGACCGAGTACGACCGTTACGGCCGACTGCTCTCGCGGACCGACGAGCTCGGACACACCACCCGGTACACCTTGGACGCCAACGGCGACCCGCTCCGGATCGACCGGCCGGACGGCACCTCGGAGACGGCGACGTACAACGGACTCCGGCTGCCGACCGAGATCACCGGGGCCGACGGCCACACCTGGCGGTACGGCTACGACTCCCAGGGCCGCCTGCTGTCGACCGTCGACCCGCTCGGCGCCACGACCGGTTACGGCTACGACCGGCACGGTCGGCTGGCCACCGTCACCGACGCCCTCGGCGCAGTTCGGCGATACGAGACCGACCGGACGGGCCTGCCGGTCGCGGTGACCGACCCGCTCGGTGCGGTCACCCGGGTGACCAGGGACGCGTTCGGCCGGGTGGTCACCCTGACCGACCCGCTCGGGGGCGTCACCCGGATGGGCTGGACGGTGGAGGGCAAACCGGTCTGGCGCGTCGGCGCCGACGGTTCGCGGGAGGAGTGGGAGTGCGATCCGGGCGGAAACCTGCTGCGGCACCTCGGCCCCGACGGGGGCGCGGTGTCGTTCGGCTACGGCCCGTTCGGCCAGGTGACGGAGCGGACCGACGCCGACGGCGCCCGCTACGAGTTCCGGTACGACCGGGAGATGCGGCTGGTCGGCGTTCGCAATCCGCAGGACCAGGACTGGCACTACACCTACGACCCGGCGGGCCGGCTCACGGCCGAGTCGGACTTCAACGGAAGCACGCTCGACTATCGCAACGACGCGGCAGGGCGGCCGGTCGAGCGGACCAACGGCTGCGGACAGACCGTCAGATTCACCCGGGATCCGGAGGGCCGGGTCACCCGTCGGGAGGCGGACGGCAGCACCCCCGCCGCCTTCCGCTACGACGGACTCGGCCGACTGCTCGAAGCCACGGCCGACAGCGTGGTGGTCTTCGAACGGGACGCCCTCGGCCAGGTCCTGACGGAGAGCATCGACGGCCGGGCCGTGACCAACCGGTACGATCTGACGGGCCGACGGATCCGCCGGAGCACCCCGACCGAGGCGATCTCGGAGTGGACGTACGACGCGAACGGTCAGGCCCGCACGCTGGCGACCCTCGGTGGCGGACTGACCTTCGACCGCGACCTCGCGGGCCGCGAGACCACCCGCCACCTGGGGCAGGGCGCCGCGCTCACCCAGACCTGGGACGCGGCGCACCGGTTGACCGCCCAGTCACTGTGGTCCCGGATCCCGGCGGTCGGCGAGTCACCGGCCCGGTACGAGGCACTGCAGCAGCGCACCTACGTCTACCGGCCGGACGGGCACCCGTCCTCGGTCACCGACCTGCTCCGCGGCAATCGGTCGTACGGTCTCGACGCCGTCGGCCGGGTCACCTCGGTGCAGGCTGCCAACTGGACCGAGGCGTACGCCTACGACGCCCTCGGGAACGTCACGGCAGCGGACGGCGGACCGGCCCCGTCCGCGGCGGACGTGTCGGGTGAACGGCGCTACCGCGGAACACTGATCCGCTCGGCCGGCCGCACCGGCTACCAGCACGACGAACAGGGCCGGACCATCCGGGAGATCCGGCGCACCCTCTCCGGCAAGGTCCTGGAACGGACCTTCGGGTGGGACGCCTACGACCGGCTGGTCCGCGTCGTGACAGCCGACGGCCAGACCTGGGAGTACCGGTACGATCCGCTGGGCCGGAGGATCGCCAAGCAGCGGACCGACGTGGCCGGCCCGGCCGTGCTGTTCTGCTGGGACGAGGACCGCCTGGCCGAGCAGACCTCCGTCTCCGCCGAGGGCCGGACGGTCGTCACCACCTGGGACTGGGAGCCACACGAATACCGTCCCGCGAGCCAGCTCCACCGGTCGTGGCCGTCCGACGCCCCGCAGACGGAGACCGACCGGCGGTTCTACGCGATCGTCACCGACGCGATCGGCGCGCCGAGCGAGCTGGTCACTACCGACGGGCGGATCGCCTGGTGTGCGACGACGGATCTGTGGGGCTCGACCTTGGCCGGCCCGGGCACGGAGGCCCACTGCCCACTGCGCTTCCCCGGCCAGTACCGGCACGACGAGACGGGGCTCGACTACAACTACCACCGGTACTACGACGCCGGGATCGGCCGATACCTCTCCCCCGACCCGCTGGGCCTGGCGCCGGCGCTCAACCACCACGCGTACGTCGACAACCCGCTGAGCCAGCTCGACCCGCTCGGCCTCGCCCGGGCGCCGCGCCTGCGACCGGACCCGGACGCCACCGGGCCGCACACCACCTTCCGCCGGGACGGGACGACCGGTCAGGTCACGCACTACGCGGAGTGGGAGCCCCAGACGAACCCGCGCGACCCGGCACCCTGGAAGATGACCAAGCGGGCCGACATGGTCGGCCCGCCCCACTTCGACCGGAAGACCGGCATCACGGTGCCGACACCGCACGTGAACCTTCCGGACGGAAGTGCTCGCCCCGCCGAACCATGGGAGATCACGCCGTGCCCCTAGACGCTCCGGATCCGCTGGGCTTTCTCACCTCCTGGTACGCCGACCAGTGCGACGGCGACTGGGAACACGAGTACGGCATCCGCATCGAGACCCTCGACAATCCCGGTTGGTCCGTCGAACTCGATCTCGAGGGCACCGGACTCGACGGCGTCGTGCTCGACCGGATCGAGAGCACCCAAGGGGACTCCTGGCTCCAGGCCTGGTCGGACGGTTCGGTCTTCCACCTGCGCTGCGGTCCCGCCGACCTCGGCCGCGGGCTGGCGACCTTCAGGGACTTCGCCGGTCTGCACGGATCGGGAGAGCATTAGGGGATTCTCCCGACCTGGGCCCGGACAGCCTCACCACAGGTACGAGGCGATCCGCTCGCGCAGGCCGGCCGCGTCCAGGCCGTAGGCGGCCAGGTGCTCCGGGACGGAGCCGTACTGGCGGTGCTCCTCCTTCGGGACGCCGAGGCCGAGCACCCGGTGCGGGAGGTCGTTCAGTGCCTCGTTGACCTCGCCGACCGAGGTGCCCGCCAGGTAGGGCTCGACCAGGACCACGCTCGCCGGACCGTCCCCGACCGCGGCCCGGAGACCGTCCCGGTCGAACGGTCGCACCGTGGCCGCGTACTGCACCGTCAGGTCCAGCCCCTCGGTGGCCGCCAGGACGGCGTCGAGCATCGGGCCGACCGCCAGCACAACGCCCCGCCTGCCCTGACGGATCGTCAGGAACTGGCCCGGCGCGACCGGCTGAGCGGTGGCGTTCTGGTGCACCGACAGCCGGACGTACGCCTTCTGGTCGCCGTCCGCCACCGCGTGCCGCAGCAGCCGCTCGGCCTCGTCCGGGTGCCCGGGCACGTGCACCGTCCAGCCGGGCAGGGTGTCCAGCAGCGCCACGTCGCCGGGCGCCATGTGGGTCCGGCCGCCGGCCGGCCAGTCGTACGAACCGG
Organism: Kitasatospora sp. P5_F3; assembly: GCF_054049135.1. Classification (NCBI taxonomy): domain Bacteria; kingdom Bacillati; phylum Actinomycetota; class Actinomycetes; order Kitasatosporales; family Streptomycetaceae; genus Kitasatospora; species Kitasatospora sp. P5_F3. Next base: position 65,602 of record NZ_JBFUMY010000003.1, read on the forward strand.
CCGCGCTGACCAGCACCGCGCCGACACCCTGGTGGCCGAGGTCCAACTTGACCTGCTCGAAGGGGCGTTCCACCAGGAAGCTGGCGAAGGTGTGGGCGATCGGCCGCATCCCGGCCAGCGCCAGGCCGCCGGCCACGCCGATCAGCAGCTGCTCCCTGATACCGACGTTGATCACCCGGTCGGGGTGCTCGCTCCGGGCGGCCGCGAAGGCGTCCGCGCCGATGTCGGCCAGCACGACGGCCAACCTCGGTTCCTGGTCCAGCAGTTCGGTGCTGACGGCCGCGAAACGCTCGCGCATGGTGTCCATGATGTCTTCCGCTTCCCCTCTTAGTACTTGGACTCGACCTGGGCGACCACGACATGCGGCCGGCCCTCGTGCGGCGCGGTGAACGCCTGGTACAGCGCCTCGTGATCCCGGCCGTCCACCGTGACGGCCGACCAGCCCGCGCCCTCGAACCGGGCCGCGATCCCGCCCTGCCAGCCCAGGCTGGCCGAGGAGTTGTCGATCACCACGGTGTGCAGCCGGTCAAGCCCGTAGGCCCCGGCGAAGGCGACCGCCTCGTGGTTGCTGCCCTCGTCGAACTCGGCGTCCCCGATCAGCACCCAGACCGCCGGGTCCGGCAGACCCTGGGCGCGCAGCCCGAGCGCGGTGCCGACCGCCAGCGGCAGGCCGTGGCCGAGCGATCCCGAGCCGATCTCGGCGCCGGGCACCAGCAGGCGGTCCGGGTGGTGGCCGAGCGGCGAGTCGTAGTCGCCGAAGCTCGGCAGCACCGCCGGGTCGAGGAAGCCCTTGGCGGCCAGCACCGCGTAGTAGGCCATCGGGCCATGGCCCTTGGAGAGCAGGAAGCGGTCCCGGTCGGCGGCCGTGACGCTCTCCGGGCCGACCCGGAGCACTCGGTGATAGAGCACCCAGAGCGCGTCCAGGGTGGAGGTGGCGGCGGGGCCGTGCTTCTCGTCGCCGGTCATCAGGGCCATCAGGTGGGCCAGGTCGTCGAAGCCGTACTGCTGCGGAGTGGTCGCTGCGGTGGTCATGGATGAGATCGTGCAACTTGAAGTCGACTTCAAGTCAAGCCCGGTATTGTTCCGACCCGTGACTCTCTCCCGGCACGATCTGCTCACCATCGGTCAGCTCTCCGAGCGCAGCGGGATGGCCACCTCCGCGCTGCGCTACTACGAGAAGCTCGGACTGATCGGCTCCGAGCGCACGGCCGGCGGCCAGCGTCGCTACCAGCGCGCCACCCTCCGCCGGGTCGCCTTCGTCCGGGCCGCCCAGCGGGTCGGCCTGTCCCTCGACGAGGCCCGCACCGCGCTCGACCGGCTCCCCGGCGACCGGGCGCCGAGCAGCCAGGAGTGGAGCACGGTGGCCGAGTCGTGGCAGTCCAGGATCGACGAGCAGATCGCCGAGCTGGAACGCCTCAAGCAGAAGCTCACCGGCTGCATCGGCTGCGGCTGCCTGTCCCTCTCCCGCTGCGCGCTCTACAACGCCGGCGACCGCGCCGGGACCGCCGGGCCCGGTGCCCGCTATCTGCTCACCCGCGATCCGTCCGGAGGTCCGGAGCCGCACACCGCCGACCTCTGATCCAACTATGCTGCGTTCGAAACATCTCGGCACCCGGCCGACTCGAACAGCCACGGGGGAGAACAGACATGACCGATCATCAGGATGTCTCGCTGGACTGGATGTCGGGTGACCAGGACGAACTCCGCCCGCCGACCGACCTGCGCCCGGAAATACCGCACCCGGCCCGGATGTACGACTACTACCTGGGTGGCAAGGACAACTTCCCGGCCGACCGGGAGGCCGCCGAGAAGGTGCTCTCGCTCAGCCCGCTGGTGCGGATCAGCGCGCTCGCCAACCGCTCCTTCCTGCAGCGCGCCGTCCGCAGACTCGCCGCCGAGTACGGCATCCGGCAGTTCCTGGACATCGGCACCGGCATTCCGACCGCGGGCAACACCCACGAGATCGCGCAGCAGGTGCACCCCGACGCCAAGGTCGCCTACCTGGACAACGACCCGATCGTGCTGGTGCACAGCCGCGCGCTGCTGGCCGGTGCCGGAGCCGGCAACGCCACCGTGGTCCAGGCCGACCTGCGCGACCCCGCGGCGATCCTGGACAACTCCGAGGTCCGCAAGGTGATCGACCTGGGCGAGCCGGTCGCTCTGCTGCTCTTCGCGGTCCTGCACTTCATCGACGACGCCGACGACCCGCGGGCCATCGTCCGCACCCTGGTCGATGCCCTCCCGTCCGGCAGCTTCCTGGCGATCTCGCACGGCACCACCGACTTCGCCACCCCGGAGGCGGCCGCAAAGGGCCCCGCCGTCTACAGGAGCGCCACCGCCCAGCTGAGCATGCGCACCAAGGCCGAGGTGCTGAGCTTCTTCGACGGCCTCGAACTGCTCGAGCCCGGCCTGGTCACCGCCCCGAGCTGGCACCCGGACCAGCCGCCGGCCGACACCGACGCGACCACCGGCATCTGGGCCGGGGTCGCCCGCAAGCCCTGAGACTCGGCATATCCCTGACAGTCACCCCCCTGCGGCGTAGGGTGCTCAGCACCGGACGCGCTGGGGGGTGCAATGGAACTGGGCTTCGCTGTAACGAAGTTGGCCCGACGCCGGCTGCTGGCGGTCTGCCTGGCCCTGATCGTGCTGGGCAGCCCGTGGGTGCAACGGTGGTTGCTGGACCAGGACAGGCCGGAGAACCAGATCCTGGACTGGCTGCGGCGTCAGCTCCTCTCGGCCGGCTGGTGGGTGGTCGGCGACGATCCCGACCTGGTCTGGGCGTTCAGCCAACTGGCCGGGACCGTCACGTTCCTGGCCGTACTGCTGGTTCTGGTGGCCCTGTACGTGCCGTTGCGCCAGGGGCGGGCCGCCCTGTTGGTGGGTTGCCTGGGCGCCGGGGGGCTGGCGGGCCTGCTGTCGGCGCTGCCGATCTGGGTCATCCTCTGGCAGGGTGACCGGCTGCACGGCTATCTCCGCGCCGACCTGGCCTTCGTGGAGCAGATCACCGCCGCCCTGACCTTCGGCCTGTTCGTCGGCCTGCTCCTCACCCTCGTCCTCCTCTCCCTGGCAGCCCGGCCGGAGGACGCCTCGGCGGCGGCCACCCGGCAGCCCACCCGCAAGCGTGAACGGAGCACCGTCATGGCCGAGTACCAGCGACCGAACTCCACCCCGCTGGGCAGCGTGCCGGGCGACGTGACCCGGTACGTCAGCGCGGCCGCGTACACCCACGACCTGCTCGCCGACTCGGTCGTCGAGCACCTGGTGTACGACGAGTTCGGCGCCGTCGCCAGCTCGCCCGCCTTCGACCTGGTCCCGGTGGCCCGGCACAGCATCGCCGCCCAAGGTCTGCGCCGGCGACGGGACTTGGCCCTCACCGTGGTGTTCGGTGTGATCCTGCTCTTCGCACCCCTGTGGCTACTGTTCGCCCGGGGCGCGCTGTGGGCGCTCAGCCGTTCGTCCGCCGACACCAGCACTGCCTGGACCGCCCGGGGACGCAGCCTGTTCACCACCCCGTACGCGGTGCTTCGGCTGGCCGTGACCGGGATCGCCGTGCTCGGGACCGGGCTGGTCCTGGCCCTGCTGCTCGGCTCGGTCGACCCGGGCGGGCTGCTGAGCTGGCTGCTCGGCAGCTGGCTGCTCGGCATCCCGGCCCTGGTGGTCACCACCGGCGGGCTGGTGGCGGCCTATCTGCTGACGCTGCGTCATGTGCTGGACGTGGATGCCCGGCTGCGTGGCCAGTTCCGGCGCGAGGTGTTCCGCCCCGACCTGCCGGTCTCGCCGTCCGGCACCCGCGAGACCCAGCTCCGGCTGGCCGCCATCGCCAAGGCCCAGCGGGGGAATCTCACCATCTACAGCGGCTACGACCCGTTCGTCGGCTACTCCGGGACGCGCGGCAGCTGGACGACCGCCGTGGCGCTGCTGCCCGCTCCCGCCGGGCCGGGTCAACCGGCGCTCGGCCTGCAGGAGTTCGACGTCTGGCAGCTGGTCAGCGCGGTCCGGCTGCGACTGCAGGAGACCTCCGCCCGGCACGCAGCCGACAAGCCCGGGAAGGACGAGACCGACCTGTCGGTGCTCAAGCTCCAGGACCGGGTCTTCGCCAACGGCGCCGCCCTGGCCGGGAACGACGAACTGCTGCCGCCCGACCAGCTCTCCCCGGCCACCTCGCTGCCGGAGGACCGGGTCCGGGAGATCGCCCTCAACCCCACCGGCGTGGTGCGGCACTACCTGGCCGCGAACCTCCCGCTCTGGGGCGGTGACGTGGTGCCGAGCCTGTTCCTGCACATGTCCACCGACGGCCGGACCATGCACATCCAGGCCGAGCGGCGCATCCTGTCCCCGGTGCACGCCTGGTACCACGAGATCGACCTGCTGCCCGCCACCGCGACCGCGACCCGCCTGCGCATCCTGCGGCTGGCCGGCGTCGGCGGCACCGCCCGCACCTTGTTCGGCGCACCCCGGGCCGCCTACCGGCAGGCGMCGGCGGCCCGACGGCGGCAACGGCGCAGGTTGCACGAGCTGCTGACGATCGAACAGAGCCCGGGCTTCGACTACGGAGCCGCACCGAGCGTGCGGGAGGCGGCCGACAGCGGGCACTACCAGAACTACTTCCAGCAAATCGACGCCAACCGGGCCTTCGACACCCTCGACCGGCACGCCTTCGCGGCGATCGTGGAGTTCCTTGACGAGCACGGCGTGGACACCAGAGACCTGCGGCAGCAGCAGCAGACCATCCTGAACCACGGGGTGATCCAGCAGGGCGGTATCAGCGTGGTCGGCAACCAGGCGATCGGCCAGGGTGCGACGGCCAACCAGCAGACCCCTGACCTCGACAAGACCCTGTGACGGAGGAGCAGTTGATGGCGAACGACCCCGTGACCAACCACGGCGTGCAGCAGTTCGGCGGCCGGAGCCAGGTCGGCAACCAGGCGATCGGGCAGCACGCCCGCGCGGTCAGCGGCCCGGTCGGCTTCCAGAACCTGGCCGTCGACCACCGGGCATTGGCCGTCGAACTGCTGGCCACTGTCGAGCGGTTGCTCGCCGAGCACCGGGCCGAGCTCCCCGACGGCGACACCCCGCAGGTCGAAGTACGCCGCCTGCGCGAGGAGTTGGCCGAGCAGAGCCCCGAGCCCGGCGTGCTCCGCCGGGCCCTGGACCGGCTGACTGCGATCGCCGCCCCGGTCGCCCCGCTGGCCGTCGCGGTCGCCGAACTGACCGGCGCCGTCCAGGGCATACTGGGAGGTTAGCGCCGCTTCTGCAGCGTCTCCCACAACTCCTGGACCCGGGGCGCCAGTTCGTCCAGCGAGCCACTGTTGTCGATCACCAGGTCGGCGATCGCCAGCCGGGTCTCCCGGTCGGCCTGGGCGGCCATCCGGGCCCGGGCCTCGGCCTCGGTCATGCCGCGCAGGCGGACCAGGCGGTCGATCCTGGCCTCGTCGCTCGCGTCCACCACGACCACCTGGTCGTAGAGCGGCGCGAGCCCGTTCTCCGCGAGCAGCGGGACGTCGTGCACCACCACGTCCCGCTCCCCCGCCGCGGCCTCCAGCTCGGCGGACCGGGCGCGGACCAGCGGGTGCACGATCGCGTTCAGCGCCGCCAGCCGCTCCGGGTCGGCGAAGACCAGCGCGCCCAGCGCGGGCCGGTCCAGCGAGCCGTCGGCCCGCAGCACCGAGGGGCCGAACTCGGCCGCCACGGCCCGCAGTCCGTCCGTCCCCGGTGCGACCACCTCACGGGCGATCAGGTCGGAGTCCACGATCAGCGCGCCCAGCGCGGCCAGTTGCCTGGAGACCTCGCTCTTGCCCGCGCCGATCCCGCCCGTCAGTCCGATCCTCAGCATGGCGTCAGGCTACCGCCCCGTCGAGATCGAGCTGCTCGCCGGTCTTCGGCTGCCCGAACTCCACCCCTGCGGTCCCGCCGATCAGCCTTACGTGTACCGCCTGCCCGGCCTCGCTGAGCACCGCCTCGTGCACGGCGAGCGCCCGCCGGGGCGCGGCCTCGCGGACGTAGTCGATCAGGTCGGCGATCCGCGCCCAGGGCGCGGCCAGCGGGAGCAGCAGCGTCTCCACCGGCTGCGGCGGCAGGGTCAGTGCGTCGCCGGGGTGGAACAGCCGGCCGTCCAGCAGGAAGCCGATGTTGCCGACCCGGGGGATGTCCGGGTGGATCAGGGCGTGCCACTCGCCGTGCACGCTGACGTCGAGTCCGTTGATCTCGAACGCATCGCCCTCCCCCACCACCTTGACCCGGCTGCCCAGCCCGGTCAGCTGCCGGGCGACCGATCCGTTGGTCCAGATCCGCAGCCCGGGGTCGGCCTCGACGGCCGCGCGCAGGCGGTCCTCCACGAAGTGGTCGAAGTGCTCATGGGTGATCAGCACCGCGTCGGCACCCCGCAGGGCGCCCTCCTCGGTGAACGCCCCTGGGTCGATGACCACGGTGGCCCGCTCGGTCTCGACGCGTACGCAGGCATGTCCGAACTTGGTGAGTCGCATGCCCGAAACACTACAGCAGAACTGTACAGTTCTGCTGCACAGAACCTCGATAGACTGACCCCATGGAGAATCTCGACCCCTTGGAACTCGCTGCCGAGCTGCGCACCACCATCGGCACCCTGGTCCGCCATCTGCGGGTCGGCGACGAGCTGCCGCAGAACCAGGCCGCCGTGCTCGGCCGGCTGGTCCGCGAGGGCCCGCACACCACCGCCGAGCTGGCGGAGCGTCAGCGCGTCCGGCACCAGTCGATGGCCCGCACCGTCGCCCTGCTCACCGAGGCCGGGCTGGTCGAGCAGCAGCGCCACGCCACCGACGGCCGCAAGGTGCTGCACGCCGCCACCACCGAAGGCACCGCTGCCCTGCACGCCCAGCGCAGCCGCCGCGAGGGGGACTTGGCGACTGCCATCGCGGAGCGGCTCACCCCGGCCGAACAGCACCGGCTACGGGACGGCATCGCGCTGCTCGGCAGGCTCGGCTGATCCGCCGTCCGGGTGACCCGGCCATGCCCTCCGGGCTCCGGGCGCGTTGAGCAGGTCGCTCCGTACCGCCCCGAAGGGATGCCCGTCATGAAGCTCACCAAGACCAGGCTCGCCGTCCTGCTGATCACCGCCGCCGGCGGTCTGCTGCTGGCCGGCGCCGGTCCGGCGGCCGCCTGCGACGCGCTCGGCGGGTTGGCCGCGCTCAACGGCGACTTCGCCAACAGCTGCCTCAGCCGCTGACCGCGACCGGTTCCCGCTCCACCGACTCCAGCTCCGCAGTACCCCGCTGCACCGGCAGCACCGCTGCCTGGATCGGCGGCAGCGCGACGTGCTCGGTCAGCCCGATCCGCCGGTGCAGCCGCCGCAGCGGAGCGGGCGCCCACCAGTTGAACTCGCCGAACAGCGTCATGGTGGCCGGCACCAGCAGACAGCGCACCAACGTCGCGTCCACCGCGACGGCCACCGCCAGCGCGACGCCCATCTCCTTGACCATCAGCATCTGCCCCGCCGCGAACCCGGCGAAGACGATCACCATCAGCAGCCCGGCCGAGGTGATGATCCGTCCGCTCCGCTGCAGCCCGAGCTCCACCGAGCGGGCGGAGCTGTACCCCTCGTCCCGCAGCTCCTTGATCCGGGCCAGCAGGAAGACCTCGTAGTCCATCGAGAGGCCGAAGGCGAAGGCGAAGACCAGCACGGGTATGAAGGTCTCGAGCCCGCCGGTCGGGGTGAAGCCCAGCAGTCCGCTGAAGTACCCGTGCTGGAAGACCAGGGTGAGCGCGCCGAGCGAGGCGCCCAGCGAGAGCACGTTCATCAGCAGCGCCTTGACCGGCATCACCACCGAGCCGGTCATCAGGAACAGCAGCACCAGCGTGCCGACCGCGACCAGCGCGAGCGCCCAGGGCCCCCGGGTGGCGATCTCGTGCTGGAAGTCGACCACCGAGGCGGCGTCCCCCGTCACGTACGTGGTCAGCCCGCCCCGCTGGTCGCGCAGTTCACCGACCACGTCCTTGGCCCCGGCACCCTGCGGGTCCCCGGCGACCAGCACCTCCACCGTGCTCAGCTCCGGCGAGACCGGTGTGACGGCCCGTACGCCGGTCACCCCGGGGAGCTTGGAAACCACCTGATCGGCGTACTGCTGCGCGGCCGCCCGGCCGCCCTCGACCACCACGGTGACCGGTGCGGGGGCCAGCTGCGGGAAGCGCTGCTCGATGGTCTCGGCCACCTGCCGGCCCGCCGAGGAGGCGGGCAGCACCCCGGCGCCGGAGCTGCGCCAGTCCGAGCTGAGGAAGGGGGCGCCCGCCGCCATCAGCAGCGCGACGCAGATCAGCACCACCGGCACGGCGCGCCGCTGCACCCGGCGCGCCGTCCGGGCGAAGAAGCCGTCGTCCGAGACCGGTCCGCTGGGTGTCCTGACCCGGTGTCCGACGAAGCCGAGGAGCGCGGGGATCAGCGTGAGCGCCGCCGCGACGGCGATCACCACCACGCTCACGCCGGCCACCGCGACGGCCCGGAAGACCGGGCTGGTGAAGACGAAGAGTCCGGAGAGCGCGACGGCGACGGTCAGTCCGGAGAAGGCGACCGTCCGTCCCGCCGTGGCGGCGGTCCGCTCGACGGCGGCCGCGATCGCGGCCCCGTGCCCGCGTTCCTCCCGGAACCGGTTGACCATCAGGAGCGCGTAGTCGATCGAGAGTCCGAGGCCGAGCACGGTGGCGATCGGCAGCACGCTGGTGTCGATGTCCATCAGCCGGCTGAAGCCGAACATCGCCAGCAGGGCCCCGCCCACCGAGGCGACCGCGCCGATCACCGGCAGGCTCGCGGCGGCGAAACCACCGAAGACCAGCACCATCACCAGCAGGGTCAGCGGCAGCGTGACGATCTCGCCGAACTTGGTGTCCCGCTCGGTCTGGTCCTTGACCTCCTGCTGGGTCACCAGGTCCCCGCCGACCGTGACGTGCGTGCCAGGGGCGTGGATCGCGGCCAGCTCGGCCGTCACGGCCGTCAGCTGGGCGTCGGTACTGCCGTCGGCCATCCGCACCGAGACCAGACCGGCATTGCCGTCGGTCGAGGTCAGTGCGCCGCCGGTGCTGTACGTGTCGGAGACCGAGGCCACCCCGGGCAGCCCGCCGATCTCGGCGGTGGCGGCCGTCACGGCGGCCTTGACCGCCGGATCGCTCACCGGTGCACCGTCCACCACCGCGGTCACGGCGCCCCGCGCCGGGTCGGCCGCAGCCACCGCGGCCGTACCGGCGGCCGACTCCGAACCGCCCGCCGAGGTGGTCGACACACTGCTCTCGAACACCCGCCCGCCGATCAGCACCCCGAGCAGCAGCACCACGGCCCACAGGCCGAGTACCCAGCGCCGGTGGCGATGGCAGAACCGGCCGAGGGCCGCGAGCTGCCCGCCGACCTGAGGKCCGGCGGGCTGACGGGTGGGAGATGCCGCAGTGAGGGTGGTGCGCATATGTGCGTAGCCTTTCGGGCAGTTCCCCTCAAAGCTAGGCGTAAACGCACCAATGCCCTATACCCGCAGCCGGAGTTCCATCTCACACGAACGAACCCCCCGTCCCGGGAACCGGGACGGGGGGTTCGTCAGTGACTAACCCTCAGTGATGAGGATGAGATCAGCTCTGGCCACCGGCCAGCTTCTCGCGCAGCGCGGCGAGCGCCTCGTCCGAAGCGAGAGCGCCGGAGCCCTCGTCGCTGCTGGAGGAGTACGAGCCACCGGCGGCGGCGACAACGGCCTCGCCACTCTCGGCAGCGGCCTCGGCGTCGGCCTCACGGCTCTTGATGACCTGGGCCTGGTGCGACTCGAAGCGCGACTGCGCCTCGGCGTACTGGGCCTCCCAGGCCTCACGCTGCTTCTCGAAGCCCTCGAGCCAGTCGTTGGCCTCGGGGTCGAAGCCCTCCGGGTAGATGTAGTTGCCCGCGTCGTCGTACGAGGCAGCCATACCGTAGAGGGTCGGGTCGAACTCGGCCGCGGCCGCGTCGGCACCGAGGGCCTCGTTGGCCTGCTTCAGCGAGAGGCTGATGCGGCGACGCTCGAGGTCGATGTCGATGACCTTGACGAAGATCTCGTCGCCGACCTGGACGACCTGCTCCGGGATCTCCACGTGGCGCTCGGCCAGCTCGGAGATGTGGACCAGGCCCTCGATGCCCTCGTCGACGCGCACGAACGCACCGAACGGAACGAGCTTGGTGACCTTACCGGGGACGACCTGACCGATCTGGTGCGTCCGGGCGAACTGCTGCCACGGGTCCTCCTGGGTCGCCTTCAGCGACAGGGAGACGCGCTCGCGGTCCATGTCAACGTCGAGAACCTCGACGGTGACCTCCTGGCCGACCTCGACAACCTCGGACGGGTGGTCGATGTGCTTCCAGGACAGCTCGGAGACGTGAACGAGACCGTCGACGCCGCCCAGGTCCACGAAGGCACCGAAGTTGACGATCGAGGAGACGACGCCGGAGCGCACCTGACCCTTCTGCAGGGTGGTGAGGAAGGTCTGACGGACCTCGCTCTGGGTCTGCTCCAGCCAGGCACGGCGGGACAGGACCACGTTGTTGCGGTTCTTGTCCAGCTCGATGATCTTGGCCTCGAGCTCCTTGCCCACGTAGGGCTGGAGGTCGCGGACGCGGCGCATCTCGACGAGCGAGGCCGGCAGGAAGCCACGGAGGCCGATGTCGAGGATGAGACCACCCTTGACGACCTCGATGACGGTACCGGTGACGATCCCGTCCTCTTCCTTGATCTTCTCGATCGTGCCCCAGGCGCGCTCGTACTGTGCGCGCTTCTTGGACAGGATCAGACGACCCTCCTTGTCCTCCTTCTGGAGAACCAGGGCCTCGATCTCGTCACCGACCTTGACGACCTCGTGCGGGTCGACGTCGTGCTTGATCGAGAGCTCGCGGGAGGGGATGACACCCTCGGTCTTGTAACCGATGTCGAGGAGGACCTCGTCACGGTCGACCTTCACGATGATGCCCTCGACGATGTCGCCATCGTTGAAGTACTTGATGGTCTCGTCGATCGCCGCGAGGAAAGCTGCCGCGTCGCCGATGTCGTTGATCGCGACCTGCGGGGTGGTGCTGACAGAGGTGTCGGTGATGGGGGTCGTCATTAGGAAAAGGGCTCCGGTGCGGACAGAAAATCGTAGGTACTGCCACGCGGAGGGCCCGTATCGCTCCCACCGAAAGCCGGACAGCCAAGAACACGGCTCACCATTCCGGCTAGCCAGAAGGTGTCCGTCTTGCGACCGTGGGGTCTTCGACAGATGCGAGCGCGACCTGCTCCGTCCGAGGCGCGCAGGCCCGCAGCGCAACTTGTAGCATACGGGGCCAGCCCGGCACGGTCAACGCCGAAGAGGGCGAAGAGGGTGGAGATCGGGATGGATCAGGCCATATCCTCCGACTGCGCATCTCGCGATGGCAGCCGCAGGGGCCTCTCCCCGGATGCCACGGCCACGACCCGGTACCTTGCGGCTCCGGTTTCGCGACAGCAGCGCTTCCGCAGTCCATACCCTACGCGACGGGCAGTATCACCTTGGCCACCACCCCCGCCTTCGACCCGGACGATCTTGCGCCCACCGACCTGCCCGAGGAGGACGAGGACGACGCCCTCCGCCGGGACGCCGAGGCCGGTGAGTCCAGCCGGGCCAGCCGGCTCTGGTGGGATCGGAACGCCGACGACTACCAGGACGAGCACGGCGAGTTCCTCGGCGACGACCGCTTCACCTGGTGCCCCGAGGGCGTGGACGAGGCCGAGGTCCGGCTGCTCGGCCCGGCCGCGTCGCTGCCGGGTGCCCAGGTGCTGGAGATCGGCTCCGGGGCCGCCCAGTGCTCGCGCTGGCTGGCCGCCCAGGGCGCCCGCCCGGTCGCGCTGGACATCTCCTACCGCCAGCTCCAGCACTCCCGCCGGATCGACCTCGGCCGGGGCAACGAGCCGATCGCGGTGGTGCAGGCCGACGGGGCGGTGCTGCCGTTCGCGGACGGCTCCTTCGACCTGGCCTGCTCGGCGTACGGGGCGGTGCCGTTCAGCGCCGACACCGCTGCGCTGATGCGCGAGGTGCACCGGGTGCTGCGCCCAGGGGCGCGCTGGGTCTTCTCGGTCACGCACCCGATCCGCTGGGCCTTCCCGGACGAGCCGGGCGAGGAGGGGCTGACCGCGAGCTCCTCGTACTTCGACCGCACCCCGTACGTCGAGCAGGACGCCGAGGGGCGGGCCACCTACGTCGAGCACCACCGCACGCTCGGGGACCGGGTGCGCGAGCTGGTCGGGGCCGGCTTCCGGCTGCTGGACCTGGTCGAGCCGGAGTGGCCCGAGGAGCTGGAGCAGACCTGGGGCGGCTGGAGCCCGCTGCGCGGCGAGCTGTTCCCCGGGACCGCGATCTTCGTGGCGGAACGGGGCTGACCGGTGCGCTCCGTCGGGCTCGAACTGCCGGTCCGCACCGCCGTGCCCGCCTTGCAGCGGGCGCTGGCCACCGAGGGCGTCGCCGTGCTCGCGGCACCACCGGGGACGGGCAAGACCACCCTGGTGCCGCTCGCCCTGGCCGGGCTGGTGGACGCCCTGCCGGGCCCGGCCCGGCGGGTGCTGGTGGCCGAGCCCCGACGGCTCGCGGTGCGGGCCGCCGCGCGGCGGATGGCCTGGCTGCTCGGCACGGCGGTCGGTGACCAGGTCGGGCTGACGGTACGTGGCGAACGGCGCGCCGGGCCCGGCACCGTGGTGGAGGTGGTCACCACCGGCGTACTGCTGCAACGCCTGCAGCGGGACCAGGAGTTGACCGGGGTGGACGTGGTGGTGCTGGACGAGTGCCACGAACGCCATCTGGACGCCGACACCGCGCTGGCCTTCCTGCTGGACGTCCGGGCCACCCTGCGGCCCGAGCTCGGGATTGTCTGCGCCTCGGCCACCTCGGACACCGCCGCCTGGGCCGAACTGCTCGGCGGAGCACCCGTGGTGGAGGCGCACGGCGTCGCCCACCCGGTCGAGGTGGTGTGGGCCCCGCCACCGCGCGGGGTCAAGCCGCCGCAGGGCACCAGGACCGATCCGCTGCTGCTGGAGCACGTGGCGGGCACCGTGCGGCGAGCGCTGGCCGAGCGGGCCGGGGACGTGCTCTGCTTCCTGCCCGGGGTCGGTGAAATCGCCCGGGTGGCCGGACAGTTGGGCACCTCGGTGGAGGTGCTGCAACTGCACGGGCAGGCTCCGCAGGCGGTGCAGGACGCCGCCCTCTCACCCGGCACCGGACGGCGGGTGATCCTGGCCACCTCGGTCGCGGAGTCCTCGCTGACCGTGCCGGGCGTCCGGGTGGTGGTCGACTCCGGGCTGGCCCGCGAGCCGCGTACCGACCATGCCCGCGGACTGGCCGGGCTGGTCACCGTACGGGCCTCGCTGGCGGCCGCGCGGCAGCGGGCCGGGCGAGCCGGGCGGGAGGCGCCCGGGGTGGTCTACCGGTGCTGGGCCGAGGCCGAGGACGCCCTCACCGCCCCCTTCCCGACCCCGGAGATCGCCCAGGCCGAGCTGACCTCCTTTGCCCTCCAGGCCGCCTGCTGGGGCGATCCGGACGCGACCGGACTCGCCCTGCCGGACCGGCCGCCGGGCGGGGCGATGGCGGCCGCCCGGCGGGKGCTGACCGGCCTCGGCGCGGTGGACCAGGACGGCCGGGCCACCGCGCGCGGGCAGCGGATCGTCCGGAGCGGGCTGCACCCCCGGCTGGCGCGCGCCCTGCTGGACGGCGCCGACCTGGTCGGCGCGCGCCGGGCCGCCGAGGTGGTCGCGCTGCTCTCGGAGGAGCCGCCCCGGGCCTTCGGTGACGACCTGTCGGAGGTCTGGCGCCGGGTCAGGTCCTCCTCCGAGGACCCGTATGCGCGACGTTGGAAGGACGAGACCCGGCGGCTGCGGCGGCTGGTGGACGCCCCCGACACCGGCCCGCCGGACGCCCGCGCCGCCGGTCTGGTGGTGGCGCTGGCCTACCCCGAGCGGGTGGCCAGGGCCCGTGGCACGGACGGCCCTTACCTGATGGCCGCCGGGACCGCCGCCGAGCTCGGTACGGGCTCACGGCTGGCCGGGACGGAGTGGATCGCGGTGGCCGTCGCGGACCGCCCCGCCGGTTCGCCGTCGGCGCGGGTCCGGCTGGCGGTGGCGCTGGACGAGGCGACCGCCCGGCAGGCCGGGGCGGCCCTGCTGACGGAGCGCGAGGAGGTCGAATGGTCGGTCCGGCAGGGTGAGTTGACGGCCCGTCGGGTCGCCTCGCTGGGCGCGATCGAACTGGCTGCGGTGCCACTGGCCAAGCCCGACCGCTCGCTGGTCCGGGCGGCTCTGCTGGACGGGCTGGCCCGGGAGGGAGTCGGCGCGCTGCTCCGGTGGACGCCGGACGCGGCCTCGCTGCGGGCCCGACTGGCCTTCCTGCACCGGGAGTTGGGCGGATCCTGGCCGGACGTGAGCGATGCCGCCCTTGCGTCGGGCGACTGGCTGGAGCCCGAGCTGTCCCGGGCCCGGCGCCGGGCCGACCTCGAACGGATCGACGTGGCCGGGGCGTTGCAGCGGCTGCTGCCCTGGGCGACCGGCGAGGCCGGCCGCCTTGAGGAGCTGGCCCCGGAGCGGATCACCGTGCCGACCGGCTCGAAGATCCGGGTGGACTACTCCGGGGACCGGCCGGTGCTCGCGGTGAAGCTCCAGGAGCTCTTCGGCTGGCAGGCCGCACCGGCCCTGGCGGGCGGCCGGGTGCCGCTGACGGTCCATCTGCTCTCCCCCGCCGGCCGCCCGGCCGCCGTCACCGGCGACCTGGCCACCTTCTGGCGCGAGGGCTACAAGGCCGTCCGGGCCGACCTCCGCGGCCGCTACCCCCGCCACCCCTGGCCCGAGGACCCCACCACCGCAGCACCGACGCGTCGCGCCAACCCCCGCAAGTAGGCAGGCGCTCAACCATCTACGGTCCAGGGGCTCGGGGAACTGCGAGGAGATCTGGCGCCGGGGTCACATGCAAAAGTGCCTGACCACTGACGCACGGATCACCTTGCAAGGGTCGGCGTCGCAGTTCCCCGAGCCCCTGGCGGTGCCCACCTCTGTCAGTGCGCGGCCTCTTCCCAGTTGGCGCCCACGCCGACCGAGACGTCGAGCGGAGCCCGCAGCGGGTAGGCCTCGGCCATCTGCTCGCGGACCAGTGCCTCGACCTGCTCCCGCTCACCCGGCGCGAGCTCGAGCACGATTTCGTCGTGGACCTGGAGCAGCATCCGGGTCTTGAGCCCGGCCGCCACCAGCGCCTTGTCGACATTCAGCATCGCGATCTTCACGATGTCCGCCGCGGAGCCCTGGATCGGCGCGTTCAGCGCCATCCGCTCGGCCATCTCCCGCCGCTGCCGGTTGTCGCTGGTGAGGTCGGGCAGGTAGCGCCGCCGGCCGAGCAGCGTCTCGGTGTACCCGATCGCCCGCGCCTCCTCGACCACCCGGTGCAGGTAGTCGCGGACCCCGCCGAAGCGCTCGAAGTAGGTGTCCATCAGGCCCTGCGCCTCGCCCGGCTTGATGCCGAGCTGCTGCGAGAGCCCGTACGCCGACAGGCCGTACGCCAGCCCGTACGACATCGCCTTGATCTTGCGCCGCATCTCCGCGTCGACCGCCTCAGGCTCGACGTCGAAGACCTGGGAGGCGACCGTGGTGTGCAGGTCCTCGCCGGACTCGAAGGCCTCGATCAGGGCGGCGTCCTCGGAGAGGTGGGCCATGATCCGGAGCTCGATCTGCGAGTAGTCGGCGGTGAGCAGCGCCTCGTAGCCCTCGCCGACCACGAAGGCGCGGCGGATCTGCCGGCCCTCCTCCGTCCGGACCGGGATGTTCTGCAGGTTCGGGTCCTGGGAGGACAGTCGGCCGGTGGCGGCGACCATCTGGTTGAAGGTGGTGTGGATCCGGCCCTTCGGCGAGACCGTCTTGAGCAGGCCCTCGACCGTCGTCCGCAGCTTGGCCTGGTCGCGGTGGCGGAGCAGGATGACCGGCAGCTCGTTGGTGGTCTGGCCGGCCAGCCAGGTCAGCGCGTCGGCATCCGTGGTGTAACCGGTCTTGATCTTCTTGGTCTTGGGCAGGGCCAGCTCGCCGAACAGGATCTCCTGGAGCTGCTTGGGCGAGCCGAGGTTGAACTCGTGCCCGGCGGCGGCGTGCGCCTCCCCGACCACCCGCTGGATCTCGGCGGCGAACTGCGACTCGATGGTGGTGAGCCACTCGCCGTCGGCGGCGATGCCGGTGCGCTCCATCCGGGCCAGCAGCTCGGCGATCGGCAGCTCCATCTCGTGCAGCAGCTTGGTCGCGCCGACCTGGGCGAGCCGGGTCTCGAAGAAGGCGGCCAGGTCGAGGACCGCCCGGGCCTGGGCCATCAGCGCCTGCGCGCCGGCCGTCGGGTCGTGCTCGGGGGCGTCGAAGGAGAGCTGGCCGCTCTCGGCCACCTCGGCGGGGGCGAGCGAGCGGGCCAGGTACTCCTCGGCCAGCACGTCCAGGGTGAAGGTACGGCGGCCCGGCTTGTCCAGGTAGGCGGCCAGTGCGGTGTCGGCGACGATGCCGCGGATCGTCCAACTGCGCTCGGCGAAGGCCCGGATGACCTGCTTGGCGATGTGCAGCGCCTTGGGCCGGTCGGCGTCGGCGAGCCAGTCGGCGAAGGCGCGTTCGTCCTGCTCGGCGAGCTGGGTCGGGTCGAACCAGGCGGCCGTCTCACCGGCGGCCAGCGCGATCTCGCCGACCTCGCCGGTGCCGAGCGACCACTGGTGGACGGCGGCGACCGCGATCAGGCCGGTGGGCCGCTCGGCCAGCCAGCCGGCCAGCGCGCCGGGCTCGGTGAGCAGCGTGCCCTCGACCGCGATACCGGGCGCGGCGGCGACCTCCTCGGCCAGCTCGGCACCGGCCGGGTCGACGCCGTAGACCCGCTCGCGGAAGTTGGAGTTGCGGAACTCCAGCGACTCCAGCAGCTGGCCGACCGCCTCGCGGTCGAACGGGATGCGGGCCAACTCGGCCACACCGAGCGGGAGTTCGACGGTGCGGACCAGCTCGGTGAGCACCCGGTTGCGCTTGACCGAGTCGAGGTGCTCGCGGAGCTTCTCGCCGATCTTGCCCTTGACCTCGTCGGCCCGGGAGACCAGCTCGTCGAAGGAGCCGAACTGGTTGACCCACTTGGCGGCGGTCTTCTCGCCGACCCCGGGGATGCCGGGGAGGTTGTCCGACGGGTCACCGCGCAGCGCCGCCAGGTCGGGGTACTGACTGGGCGTCACGCCGTACTTCTCGGCGACCTTCTCCGGGGTGTAGCGGGTGAGCTCGGAGACGCCCTTGGTCGGGTAGAGCACCGTGACGTGCTCGGTGACCAGCTGGAGTGCGTCCCGGTCGCCGGTGACGATCAGCACGTCGAAGCCCTCGGCCGCGGCGGCGGTGGCCAGGGTGGCGATGATGTCGTCCGCCTCGAAGCCCTCGACGGACATCCGGGCGACGTGCATCGCGTCGAGCAGCTCGTGGATCAGCCCGATCTGGCTCTTGAACTCGTCCGGCGTCTTGGCCCGGTTGGCCTTGTAGTCGGGGAACTCCTCGGACCGGAAGGTCTTCCGGGAGAGGTCGAAGGCGACCGCGAGGTGGGTGGGCTGCTCGTCCCGCACGGTGTTGGCGAGCATCGAGGCGAAGCCGTAGATCGCGTTGGTGGTCTGACCGGTGACGGTCGAGAAGTTCTCCGCGGGCAGCGCGAACCAGGCCCGGTAGGCCATCGAATGCCCGTCGAGCAGCATCAGCCGGGGCCGGCCGCCCGAACCGGCGCCACCCGGCGCGCTCTTGTCTGCACTCTGCGTAGCCACGTCAACGTCCGTTCCTGCCGATTGCTCTGCCGATGACCGATCCTATGGCCCGCCGCCGACAACCTCTTGCCGCCGCGAGCCACGGTCGTACGATCACGGGAGCACGAGCACAGACCCTCGACCGGCAGGAGCACCATGACCGACGCGGCCCCGATCCTGAACGTCCCGCAGGACGTCCTCGATCACTTCGCCAAGCTGGGCGTCGACCCCGCCACCTTCTCCGGCGGCCACCTCGGTGACCGGCTCGGCATCAAGGTGGTGGAGGCCAGCGCGGACCGGGTGGTCGGCACCATGCCGGTGGAGGGCAACCAGCAGCCGTACGGACTGCTGCACGGCGGGGCCTCGGCCGCGCTGGCGGAGACACTGGGTTCGATCGGTGCGATGCTGCACGCCGGACCCGGCCGGTACGCGGTCGGCGTGGACCTGAACGCGACCCACCACCGGTCCGCCACCTCGGGGTTGGTGACCGGGGTGGCCACCGCGGTGTTCAAGGGCCGGACCGCCGCCACCTTCGAGATCGCCATCACCGACGACACCGGCAAGCGGATCACCAGCTGCCGGCTGACCTGCATGCTGCGCGACCTCTAGCCCCCGGCCCCGCCCCCTTGTTTGACCCCCGCCCGCGCCGGGCAGGTAGCTGGCCGGACAAGGGGGCGGCGGCATGTCGGGCGAGCAGCGCGGCGGCAGGCGGGACAGCGGCGGGCGGGACGGCACCGGAGCCGGGGATCTCGGGCCGATCGAGGCGGGGGAGGGCACCTTCTCGGCCGGGCCGACGCCGCCCGCACACCGGCCGCCGAACCGGCTGACGAATCGTCAGCGCTTCGTGCTGGCAGCACTGTCGACCGCCGGGATCACCCTGGTCGCGCTCCGCGCGCTGGACCAACCAGCACCCCCGGCCGACCCTCCCCCGCCGGCGGCGCCGTTCCCCGCCCAGGTGACCCGACTGACCTACCGTTCGGTCTCGGCCGAGGCGCCGGGCAGCTTCAGCATCCTGATGAGCGTCGAGGTGGCCGGTTCGTTCCCGGTGGAGCTGATCGGGCTCACCCAGCCCTACCCGGGGTTACGAGTGTCGGCGCACCGCGGCCTCCCGTACGAGGTGACGGCTGGTCAGAGCGCGCCCCTGACCCTGGACTACCGGGTGCAGGACTGCACCGGCCTCCCGCTGGACGCCGGCCTCCCCTATCTGGATGTAACGCTGCGTAACACCCGTGCAATCCAGACCATCAGCCAGATCCCGGGTGACGGATATGCGCTAGCACTTTCCCGACAGCTCCACATTGCCTGTCCAGAATCCGATATCCGGACACCTCCGGCCGATGCCACGCCTGCGGACACTGGCGTCCGATAGTCGGACGGATCGCCGACCACCTGCATTTCTCGGGCCCGTTCAGGTCCACCACCCCCTGAGGCTCCTGTCACACCCCGTCAGATCCGACCCGAACGACCACATTGTGAGATTACTTCGGCATGTCCTCATAACAAGAGAATCACAGCATGCCCGCACCCCTGCCCGACTGGCCGAATGCGTTCTAGAGTCACGGCCAGTCACCGCGCCACACAATCGGGCCTGGCCCCAGCGCGCGACCGAGCACCAAGGCACTTCCGGCCCGGTGCTTTTCCTCAGAAAGGGAACCCTCGTGCGTAATCGTTCACTGATTGTCGTGAGCATCGCAGTCGCCGGCGCGCTCTCCCTCTCCGCCTGCGGCTCGCGCGGCGAGAAGAAGGCCGAAGACGGCGCGGCCGGTTCCATCACCGTGACCATCGGCGTCGACGCCCCGCTCACCGGTGACCTCTCCGCCCTCGGCCTCGGCATCAAGAACTCGGTGGACCTGGCCGTCAAGCAGGCCAACGCCAAGAACGAGGTCCCGGGCGTCAAGTTCGAGGTCAAGGCCCTGGACGACACCGCGAAGCCGGCCCCCGGCCAGCAGAACGCCACCAACCTGGTCGCCGACAAGACCGTCATCGGCGTGGTCGGCCCGCTCAACTCCAGCGTCGCCCAGTCGATGCAGCAGATCTTCAACGACGCCAACCTGGTGCAGATCTCCCCGGCCAACACCGGTGTCGCGCTGAGCCAGGGCGAGGCGTGGGCCACCGGCACGAAGGCCCGTCCGTTCAAGTCCTACTTCCGCACCTCGACCACCGACGCCGTGCAGGGCCCGTTCGCGGCCCAGTACCTGGTGAACGAGGCGAAGAAGAAGAAGGTCTTCCTGATCGACGACCAGAAGACCTACGGCGCCGGCCTCGCCGGTACCTTCAAGGGCGAGTTCACCAAGCTCGGCGGTTCCATCGTCGGCGAGGAGCACGTCAACCCCGACGACCGCGACTTCAACGCGATCGTCACCAAGGTCAAGTCCTCCGGCGCCGAGGCGATCTACTACGGCGGCGAGTACCCGGCCGCCGGTCCCCTCTCGCTCCAGCTCAAGGAGGGTGGCGTCAACATCCCGCTGATGGGCGGCGACGGCATCCAGAGCGGTGACTTCATCAAGCTCAACCCGAAGAGCCAGGGCGACCTCGCCACCGCGGTCGGCCTCCCGGTCGAGCAGCTGCCCTCCGCCGCGAAGTTCATCGCGGACTACAAGGCCGCCGCTTACAAGGACGCCTACGAGACCTACGGCGGCTACTCCTACGACAGCGCCTGGGCCATCATCCAGGGCGTCAAGACCGTCCTCGCCGCCAACAGCGGCAAGCTCCCCGCGGACGCCCGTGCCAAGGTCGTCGCCGCCGTCCAGGCGATCTCCTTCGAGGGTGTGACCGGCAAGGTCTCCTTCGACGAGTACGGCGACACCACCAACAAGCAGCTCACCGTCTACGCCGTCAAGGACGGCAAGTGGGCCGTGGAGAAGACCGGCACCTTCAGCGGCTGAATCTGACCGGCCGGGCAACCGGCTGACCAGCCGTCAACTCTGAACCACCCGCGGGGGGGGGGCCCCGCCCCCCCCCCCCCCCCCCCCCCCCCCCCCACCCCCCCCCCCCCTACGGGCTCGTCGCGATCGGCTACACGATGGTCTACGGCATCGTCCAGCTCATCAACTTCGCCCACGGCGAGATCTTCATGGTCGGCGGCTTCGGAGCCCTCACCGCCTTCCTAGCCCTGCCCGGCGGCACCAGCCTGTGGATCGCCATCCCCCTCATGCTGCTGGCCGGCATCCTGGTCTCCACCCTGGTCGCCGTCGGCGCCGAGCGGTTCGCCTACCGGCCTCTGCGCGGCGCCCCCCGGCTCGCCCCGCTGATCACCGCCATCGGCCTCTCGATCGTGCTGCAGCAGCTGGTCTTCTCCTTCTACCCGGACGCCAAGAAGGCCCGGGTCTTCCCGAAGATCCCCGGTGACCCCTTCGAGCTGGCGAGCGTCACCATCCAGCGCAGCGACATCTTCCTGATCATCGCGGCCCCGCTCTGCATGATGGTCCTCGGCTGGTTCGTCGCCAAGACCCGCTCCGGCCGGGCCATGCAGGCCACCAGCCAGGACCCGGACACCGCCAAGCTGATGGGCATCGACACCGACCGCATCATCGTGATGGCCTTCGCCATCGGTGCCGCGTTCGCCGCAGTCGCCGCAGTCGCCTACGGCCTGCGCACCGGCCAGGTCGACTCCCGGATGGGCATCCTGCTCGGCCTCAAGGCGTTCACCGCCGCCGTCCTCGGCGGCATCGGCAACATCTACGGCGCCATGCTCGGCGGCCTCGCGCTCGGCCTCACCGAAGGACTCGCCACCGCCTACATCCAGCACGTCCCCGGTATGGACCTCTTCGGCGGCGCCGCCTGGAAGGACGTCTGGGCCTTCGTACTCCTCATCGTCGTACTGCTCGTCCGGCCACAAGGCTTGCTCGGCGAGCGCGTCGCGGACAGGGCGTGACCACCATGAGCACTGAGACCACCCCGGTCATCCCCCTCCCGCTCGGCGCCGCCCGCGCCGTCACCGCCGTCGGTGCGCTGGCCACCACCGTCTCCGCCTTCCTCGCCTGGACCTGGACCGCCGACTTCCCCGGCGACCTCACCGTCACCGGCTACCCGGGCGGCCTCCAGTGGCTGACCCTCACCGCCGGTCTGCTCACCCTGGTCCTCGCCCTCGCCTCCTACGGCGTCCCGGGCCTGCGCTGGACCAGCCCGAGCGGCAGCGACAACGGCCTGCTGTACGCCGCGTTCGGCGGCGCCGCCGTCACCTGGTTCACCATCATCGCCATCGCCGTCGACCTCAACGGCCTGGCCAACCTCGAACCGGGCGGCTGGATAGCCGGCCTCGCCTCCCTGGTCGCCCTGGTCGGCGCGCTCGGCCTGCCGGTCGACCGCCACCCCAAGGGCACCAGCTGGGGCCTGCGCCTCGCCAAGACCGACCAGCCGCTTCCGACGGCCCGTCAGCTGCCCTCCACCGTCGAGGTGCTGCTCATCGTGGTGGCCTTCGCGATCGGCCTGTTCGCGATCACCTTCGGCATCGACACCGAGTACGGCGAGCTGTTCGCCGGGTACCTGATCCTGGCCGGGTTCGTCGTCGCCGCCCTGTCCAAGTCCGGGCTGCTGCCCCGGCTGCGGGCCCTGACGATCAAGCACCGCTCGGTCGCCACCGGCGCCGCCTTCGCCGCCGCCGCCGGATTCCCGTTCACCCAGACCAGCGACCAGTACACCTCGGTCGCGGCGAACATCCTGATCTTCGCCACCGTCGCCCTGGGCCTGAACATCGTGGTCGGCCTGGCCGGTCTGCTCGACCTCGGCTACGTCGCCTTCCTCGGCGTCGGCGCGTACGCCGCCGCCCTGGTCTCCGGCTCGCCCGCCTCCCCGATCCACGTCCAGTTCCCGTTCTGGGCAGCCATGCTGACCGGCGCGGCGGCCTCCATGGTCTTCGGCGTACTGATCGGCGCCCCCACCCTGCGGCTGCGCGGCGACTACCTCGCCATCGTCACCCTGGGCTTCGGCGAGATCTTCCGCATCACCATGAACAACCTCAACGGGACCACCGGGCCGAAGATCACCAACGGCTCCAACGGCATCCCCCGGATCCCGGACCTGGAGATCCTCGGCTTCAACCTCGGCCAGAAGCACCTCATCGCCGGTGTCGAACTCGGCCGCTTCTCCAACTACTACCTGCTGATGCTGGTCGTCACCGCGTTCGTCGTCCTGGTCTTCGCCCGGGTCGGCAACTCCCGGATCGGCCGCGCCTGGGTCGCCATCCGCGAGGACGAGACCGCAGCCGAGGCCATGGGCATCAACGGCTTCCGCCTCAAGCTGCTCGCCTTCGCCCTCGGCGCCTGCCTGGCGGGTCTGGCCGGTACCGTCCAGGCCCACGTCAGCTACACCGTCACCCCCGACCAGTACACCTTCGCCGAGGCGCTCCCGCCGAACTCGGCCTTCCTGCTGGCCGCCGTCATCCTCGGCGGCATGGGCACCATCAGTGGGCCGCTGGTCGGCGCGACGCTGCTCTTCCTGGTCCCGAAGAAGCTCGAATTCCTCTCCAACTACCAGCTGTTGGCCTTCGGCATCACGCTCATCATCCTGATGCGGGTCCGTCCCGAGGGCATGATCGCCAACCGGCGCGCCAAGCTGGAATTCCACGAGGCGGACATCCCCGCCCAGGCCTCGCCGCCCAGCGAGAGCGCACTCACCAAGACGGGGGCGTGAACACCCAGATGACCACCACCACCGCCCCGGCCACCACCATCGGTGCCCCCCTGCTCGACGTCCGAGGCGTCACCATGCGGTTCGGCGGCCTCACCGCCGTCAACGACGTCTCACTGACCGTCAACCAGGGCGAGATCGTCGGCCTGATCGGCCCGAACGGGGCCGGCAAGACCACCTTCTTCAACTGCCTGACCGGGCTCTACGTCCCGACCGAGGGCAACGTCAGCTACCAGGGCAAGGTCCTGCCGCCCAAGCCGCACCTGGTCACCCAGGCCGGCGTCGCCCGGACCTTCCAGAACATCCGGCTGTTCGGCAACATGACCGTCCTGGAAAACGTCCTGGTCGGCCGGCACACCCGCACCAAGGAGGGCCTGTTCTCGGCCATCCTGCGCGGCCCCGGCTTCCACCGGGCCGAGGCGGCCAGCCGTCAACGAGCCCTGGAACTGCTGGAGTTCACCGGCCTGGCCGCCAAGGCCGACCACCTGGCCCGGAACCTCCCGTACGGCGAGCAGCGCAAGCTGGAGATCGCCCGGGCACTGGCCAGCGACCCCGGTCTGCTGCTGCTGGACGAGCCGACCGCCGGGATGAACCCCCAGGAGACCAACGCCGCCGAGCAGTTGGTGTTCGCGATCCGCGACCTGGGCATCGCGATCCTGGTGATCGAGCACGACATGAAGTTCATCTTCAACCTCTGCGACCGGACCGCCGTCCTGGTCCAGGGCCAGAAGATCGTCGAGGGCGACAAGGAGACCGTCCAGAACGACGAGCGGGTCATCACGGCGTACCTCGGTGCGCCGCTGGAGACCGCGACCAGCACCGACGAGCAGGCGGAGGACGCCACATGACCGCGCTGCTTGAGGTCAAGGACCTCCGCGTCGCCTACGGCAAGATCGAGGCCGTCAAGGGCATCAGCTTCACCGTCAACCAGGGTGAGGTGACCACCCTGATCGGCACCAACGGGGCGGGCAAGACCACCACCCTGCGCACCCTCTCCGGTCTGCTCAAGCCGACCGGCGGCACGGTGACCTTCGACGGGCAGCCGCTCGGCACGGTGCCCGCGCACAAGATCGTCTCGCTCGGCCTGGCGCACTCCCCCGAGGGCCGGCACATCTTCCCCCGGATGACGATCGAGGAGAACCTGCTGCTCGGCGCCTTCCTCCGGAAGGACACCGCCGGCATCGCCGAGGACGTGGAGCGGGCCTACACCCTCTTCCCGATCCTCGGTGAGCGCCGGAAGCAGGCGGCCGGCACCCTCTCCGGCGGCGAGCAGCAGATGCTCGCCATGGGGCGGGCCCTGATGTCCCGTCCGAAGCTGCTGATGCTGGACGAGCCCTCGATGGGCCTGTCCCCGCTGATGATGCAGAAGATCATGGCGACCATCGTCGAACTGAAGGCCTCCGGCACCACCATCCTGCTGGTCGAGCAGAACGCCCAGGCCGCGCTCTCGCTCTCCGACCAGGGCTACGTGATGGAGATCGGCAAGATCGTCCTCACCGGGACGGGCCGCGACCTGCTCGGCGACGACTCGGTCCGCAAGGCCTACCTCGGCGAGGACTGACCCGCCGTCAACGCGAAGGGCCCGGCCGTCTCGGCCGGGCCCTTCGTGCTGCCCGCTCAGGCCTCGGTGGGCTCGGTGGGCT
Organism: Kitasatospora sp. P5_F3; assembly: GCF_054049135.1. Lineage (NCBI taxonomy): Bacteria > Bacillati > Actinomycetota > Actinomycetes > Kitasatosporales > Streptomycetaceae > Kitasatospora > Kitasatospora sp. P5_F3. The sequence continues at coordinate 90,616 of NZ_JBFUMY010000003.1, forward strand.
CGGCCTTCTTCTTGTCCTGGGCGACGCCCTCCTCGATCACGGCCTCCGCGACGGCGGCCATGGTCATCCGGCGGTCCATCGAGGTCTTCTGGATCCAGCGGAAGGCGGCGGGCTCGTTCAGCCCGAACTTGGTCTGCAGCACGCTCTTCGCGCGGTCGACCAGCTTGCGGGTCTCCAGGCGCTGGGTGAGGTCGGCGATCTCCTCCTCCAGCGTGCGCATCTCGGTGTACCGCGAGACGGCCATCTCGATCGCGGGCACCAGGTCGCTCTTGCTGAACGGCTTCACGATGTACGCCATCGCCCCGGCGTCCCGGGCCCGGTCCACCAGCTCACGCTGCGAGAACGCGGTCAGCATCAGGACGGGAGCGAGGTTCGCCTCGTGGATCCGCTCGGCCGCCGACAACCCGTCCAGGATCGGCATCTTCACGTCCAGGATGGCCAGGTCGGGCCTGAGCTCCTCGACCAACCGCACCGCCGTCTCGCCGTCCCCGGCCTCGCCGACGACGGTGTACCCCTCTTCTTCCAACATCTCCTTGAGGTCGAGACGGATCAGGGTCTCGTCCTCGGCGATGACAATGCGGGTGATCTGGGGCAAGTCGGTGTCAAGCGGCTGGGCCTGCTCGTCGGCGGTGCTCACGGGGCTCCTCGTTCCGGCGGGGTGCTGCATGCACGAGCCTACCTAGACACGGTATGTTTGGTCGCACAGGGTCGGGGGCCACCTTCGATTCTGCGGGCGCCCCGGTAGCCCAGCGGTAGAGGCAGTGGTCTCAAACACCATCCAGCGTGGGTTCGAATCCCACCCGGGGCACTTTCCTTCCTTTCCAAGGTCGCTGACCTGTTCGCGGATCTTCACTCTTCTGAGCGGCGCGATCGCTGTCGGACCTTCTCTGCGCACGACCGGCCCAAGTACTGACGGTGCGGCACCCCGTCCCAAGGGGTGCCGCACCGTCAGCCGGCAGCGGCCGAGGGAGAGCAGCTGGGCGTCGACCTGGGCGACCATCTCGTCGGTGGTGGGGGCGAACGGGCCGAGGAAGGTCTCGGCGCCCCAGGTGACCGAGAGCTGGCTGCGGACGGCGGGCTCGTAGGTGAAGGCGAGCACCGGGATGGGTGAGCGGTAGCGGGTCAGGCGGCGGGCGGTGTCGCCGGACTGGGTGAAGGCGATCAGGTACTTGGCGTTCAGGAAGTCGCCGATCTCGGCGGCCGCGCGGGCCACCGCGCCGCCCTGGGTGCGGGGCTTGTTCCGCTCGGTGAGCGGGGGCAGGCCGGCCGCAAGAGTGTCCTCCTCGACCGCGGTGATGATCCGGGACATCGTCTTGACGGTCTCGACCGGGTACTTGCCGACCGAGGTCTCGCCGGAGAGCATCACCGCGTCGGTGCCGTCCAGCACCGCGTTGGCGACATCGGAGGCCTCCGCCCTGGTGGGGCGGGAGGCGTTGATCATCGAGTCCAGCATCTGGGTCGCGACGATCACCGGCTTGGCGTTCCGCTTGGCCAGCTTGATGGCCCGCTTCTGCACCAACGGCACCTGCTCCAGCGGCATTTCGACGCCCAGGTCGCCACGGGCGACCATGATGCCGTCGAAGGCGTCGACGATCGACTCCAGGTTGTCGACCGCCTGCGGCTTCTCGATCTTGGCGATGACCGGGACGGACCGGCCCTCCTCGGCCATGATCCGGTGGACGTCCTCGATGTCCTTGCCGCTGCGGACGAAGGAGAGCGCGATGATGTCGGCACCGGTCCGCAGGGCCCAACGCAGGTCGGCGACGTCCTTGTCGCTGAGCGCGGGCACCGAGACGGCGACGCCGGGAAGGTTGAGGCCCTTGTGGTCGGAGATCAGCCCGCCCTCGATGACGATGCAGTGCACCCGGGGGCCTTCGACGTGGGTGACCTCGAGGCAGACCCGGCCGTCGTCGATCAGGATGCGTTCACCGCGGGACACGTCGTTGGCCAGGCCGCGGTAGGTGGTGCCGCAGATGTCACGGTCACCGATCACCCCGTCCTCCACCGAGATGGTGAACTCGTCGCCGCGTTCAAGGAGTACGGGCCCCTCGGCGAAGGTGTCGAGTCGGATCTTCGGACCTTGGAGGTCCACCAGGACACCGACACTGCGGCCGGTCTCGTCGGAGGCCTTGCGGACCCGGCGGTAACGCTCCTCGTGTTCGAGTTGGGAGCCGTGGCTGAGATTGAAGCGGGCGACGTCCATGCCGGCCTCGACCAGTGCCTTGATCTGGTCGTACGAGTCGGCGGCGGGCCCGAGAGTACAGACGATTTTTGCTCGGCGCATGGCACCGAGCCTAGGCATTACCGACACGTAACATCGACGTTCCGGCCGACTTCACCATGGCGGTTGTTGAACGATTGGGTGAACGACGTGACACGTCGTGAGTTCGGTTGGGCCAGGCCCTTGTTGGGGTTCTGATGCGGTTCCGTGAAGGCCTGTTCACCCCTGGTTCATCCTTGCTTCGCACTCCGCTCCCGGCCGGGCGGGACGCTCAGGGTCCTGAACTGCCGCTCAAAGGGGGAAGGGTTGGCGATGAGAAGAGTCATCGGCGTGCTGGTGGCCGTGGGACTGCTGTGCGGGGTGGGCTATGTGGTCTTCCTGAACAGCAGCGGTGGGGCCGACCCGAAGCGGGTCCAGGTGCTGATCGGTTCGGAGAAGGCCGAGTTCTTCAACGACCCGGCGGTGGCTGCCGAGTTCAAGGCGAACGGGCTGGACGTCCGGCCGCAGACCATCGGCTCCTGGTCGATGGCCAGCGCGGACCTGAAGGACGTCGACCTGGCCTTTCCGTCCAGCCGGGGCCCTGCCGAGGAGATCGCGAAGAGCAAGGGCATCACCGCCGAGCCGGTCCGGCCGTTCTACTCGCCGCTGGTGGTGATCGCGCACAAGGCGGTGGCCGACGTCCTCCAGAGCAACGGTCTGGCCGAGCACACGGACGCGAACCCGTGGAAGCTGCGGATGGGGCCGTACCTGGAGGCGGTCAAGAACAACCGGAGGTGGTCGGACCTCAAGGACACCGCCGGACACGCCGATCTGTCCGGTGAGATCTACCTGACCACCACCGATCCGCGCACCTCCTCCTCGGGGGCGCTGCACCTGGCCGCCGTCTCGTACCTGGCGAACGGTGAGCGAGTGGTGGCCGACGACGCGGCGGTGGCCGAGGTCGCGCCGCTGCTGAAGAAGCTGACGGACAAGCAGGGTGACCAGAAGACCAGCTCCGACGGCCCGTTCAGCGACTTCAAGTCCGGTGTCGGCAACCCGCTGGTGCTGGTCTACGAGTCCCAGGTGGCCTCGCTGACGGCGCACGGAGTTTCGACGGCTGACCTGGTGGTGCTCTACCCGGACACCACCGTATGGAGTGACCACACCGCCGTCGGGTTGACCCCGGAGGGCCGGAAGGTGGCCGAACTGCTCCGGGACAGCCCGAAACTGCGGGCGTTGGAAGCCCAGCACGGCTTCCGCCCGACGGCCGACCTGGCGGCGTTCGCCCAGGCCCTGGCGGGACACGGGGAGGGACCGACCTTCGCGGCGGATCTGACCGTCGCGAAGATCAAGCAGGCCCAGGTGGCAGCCGTCCCGATGCTGGCCAAGCTGGTCGAAGCGGCGAAGGGCAAGTGAGATGAGAACAGCGATGCTCCGAAGGATCGTTCCGGCCCTGCTGACCCTGGCCCTGGCCGCGACGGCCTGCACCAGCGAGCCGACCACGCCGGACCCGGCCCCGAACCCGCCCAAGGACGGCGTGCTGCGGGTGCTGGCGGGCAGTGAACTCCAGGACATGGCACCGGTGCTGGCCGAGGCGAAGAAGGCCACCGGGGTCAGCGTGGAGTTCACCTGGACCGGCTCGCTGGACGGTGCCGACACCGTCGCGGCCGGGCAGGCGGACGCCAAGTACGACGCGGTCTGGTTCCCGTCCAACCGCTACCTGCGGCTGGACCCGGCCGCCAAGGGCAAGCTGCTCTCGGAGACGCCGGTGATGACCACGCCGGTCGCGGTCGGGGTCCGCTCGGGCATGCTCAGCGAGCTGGGCTGGGGCGCCGGTTCGCAGGTGACCTGGGGTCAGCTCGGGGACGCGGCGGCGGCCGGGAAGCTGTCCTACGGGATGGCCGACCCGTCCCGCTCCAACTCCGGATTCTCCGCCCTGGTGGCACTGGCCTCGGCCTTCTCCGGGGCCGGCTCGGCGCTCACGGACGCGGACGTCACCAAGGCGGCGCCCTCGCTCCAGCGGTTCTTCTCGGGGCAGCGGCTCACCTCGGGCTCCTCCGGCTGGCTGGCCGAGGCGTACCAGAAGCCCGGCCAGAACAAGGTCGGCGCGCTGGTGAACTACGAGTCGGTGCTGCTCTCGATGAACCGGACGCTGCCCGAGGCCGACCGGCTGACCGTGATCCGGCCGGTGGACGGGGTGATCTCGGCGGACTACCCGCTCTCGCTGCTGGCCTCGGCCGGGCAGCCCGCGCAGGACTCCTTCCAGCGGCTGGCCAAGTACCTGACCACGGCCGAGACCCAGCAGAAGATCTCGGCGGCGACGCTGCGCCGCCCGGTGACACCGAACGTCACCCCGGCCGCCGGGGTGCCGACCGACCTGCGCCGGGAGCTGCCCTTCCCGGGCAGCCGGGCGGTGGCCGACGGGCTGCTGTCGACGTACCAGAACGATCTGCGCCGGCCGTCCAGGACGGTCTACGTGCTGGACACCTCGGGGTCGATGAAGGGGCCCCGGCTGGAGGCCCTGAAGGCGGCGATGGCACGGCTGACCGGTCTGCAGGATCCGCGCGGGGTACGGCGGTTCCGGGAGCGGGAGGAGGTGACCCTGATCGAGTTCGCCTCGAAGGTGAAGTCGGAGCGGACGTACGCGGTGCCCGACAGGGCGCCGGCGGCGGAGCTGGCCCGGATCGAGTCCGACGTCCGGGCCATGCAGGCGAACGAGGGGACGGCGGTGTACAGCTCCCTGCGGGAGGCGTACGAGCTGCTCACCCGGCAGCAGGCGGCGGCCGGTGACGACCGCTTCACCTCGATCGTGCTGATGACCGACGGAGAGAGCAACGAGGGGATGAAGGAGGCGGAGTTCCGCAGCTGGTTCGGTGGGCTGACGGAGCGCCAGCGGGCGGTGCCGGTCTTCCCGATCCAGTTCGGGGACGCGGCCAAGGCGCAGCTGCAGGGCATCGCGGAGCTGACCGGCGGCAAGTTGTTCGACGGTTCGAGCTCCCTGGACGGGGCGTTCGAGGAGATCCGTGGCTATCAGTAGGGTGTTGGCGTACCTGGAGTCGAAGCGCAACCTGGTCGGCTGCGCGGGCGGAGCAGGTGGGCTGGGGCTCTACTTCGCCGGGCTGACCGGCAGTTGGGGGCCGGCCGTGGTGGTGGCGATGTACCTGGCGGGGGCGATCGTGGTGCCACCGCCGCCGCCTGAGCCGAAGCCGGCCACGGAACTGGCCGCGCTGGCGGAGCGGGTGGCCTCGATCGGGCTGCCGGCCTCGGTGGGCGCGGAGTCGCTGCTGGCAGCGCTCGGGGCGGCCGAGCAGGGCCTGGTGCGGCGGATCGTGGGCTGGGAGCTGCCGGTGGCGCTGGACGGTTACGTCCGGGCCCGCTGCTGGGAGGCTCTGGCGCCGGGCGGGGTGGACCCGACGGCGGCGCTGAAGGCGGAGGTGGACCGGCTGTCGGGGCTGCTCTGAGGCCGCGGGCAAGCCGTCTGAGAGCCGGTTCAGGCGCAGTCGGACAGCCGGGCGGCGATCTCGGCCCGGCGGCGGATGCCCAACTTGCGGAAGCTGTTGGTCAGATGGGTCTCCACGGTGCGCAGGGCGAGATGCAGCAGCTCGGCGATCTCGGGGTTGGAGTGGCCTTCGGCGGCCAGTCGGCAGACCCGCCGCTCACTGTCGGTGAGGGCCTGGGCGCCGGTGTGCCGCTGCTTGACCGGGCGGGCGCCGGACGCCAGCAGGAGTTCGGTGCCGACCGCCACCAGCCGTAGTGCGCCGATGTGTTCGGCCAGGGTGACCGCTTCGCGCAGGGTGTCCCGGGCGGCGGCCCGGCGGCCGCTGCCGAGCAGCAGCCGGCCGAGGCTGATCAGGGCGGGGACCAGCTCGGTCTCGAGGCCGTCGGCGCGCAGCAGTTCGACCGCCTCACCCGCGGTGGTCAGCCCCGGTCGGCCGCCGGTGGCGGCGCCGAGGGCGCGCAGGGCGCGGCCGATGGTCCGGGGAGTGTCCCAGATCCGGGCCAACCGCAGTTCCTCGGTGGCGAGTTCGGCGGCGGCGCCGGGCCGGCCGAGCAGCAGGTGGCAGTCGGCGGCGGCGGACCGCCAGGGGGTGACGATCGGGCTGATCGCCCGGCGTTCGTCCTGTCGTCGGCCGCACTCCTGGAGGTCGGCGAGGGCCGCGGCGGGGCTGCCGGTGCCCAGCCGGAGCAGGCCGCGGGCGTAGAGCAGTTCGTTCCACTCCCACGAGCACTCGCCGCCTTCGGGGGTCTCCGCCACGGCGGCGTCGGTGAGTTGGCGGGCTTCGGTGAAGCGGCCGGTCTCCAGCAGGGCGAGGACGGCCTGCGAGGTCAGGTGCGAGTTGTTCAGGGCGAGCACGCCCAGGGGGTCCTCGGCGCAGGTCAACTCGGCGAGCAGCAGGGCGTACTGACCGCGCATCATCCGGCTCTCGGCGCGGACGCTGAGCAGGCACTGGTAGGCGGGGTGCAGGGGGGTGCCCCGGTGTGCGGCGAGTCCGTCGGCCACCAGCCGGTCGGCGAGCGGGAGCAGGTCGGCCCACTGGGCCAGCGTGGCGGCGGTGGCGTTGACGTAGCTGCGGGAGAAGGTGTCCAGCGCGCGGGTGGTCAACTGCCCGATCCGCTCCGCGGTTTCGGCGGCGGACAGCAGTCCGCTGGTGGCGCCGTACTCGGTCAGCACGCCGAGGGCGGCCGGGGCCAGGCCGTCGGGGGCGCGGGCCTCGATCCGGCGCAGCCCCTCGACCACCTGGAGCCAGCTGGCACCGTCGTGCGAGGCGATCAGGGCGGCGGCGGCGTGCACGGCGCGGGCCAGTTCGGGGCGGTCGGCGAACCGTTCGGCCAGGTCCTCCATCACCTCGAGCGCGGCGGCGGTCTCGCCCCGGCCCGCCAGGGCCGAGCCGAGCGCGTTGGCGGCTTCGAAGATCGTCTCGTCGGACTGGTGCAGGCGGACCGCTTCGGCCAGGTGCCGGGTGCCGGTGATGGCTTCGGGCGGGCCCAACGTGACTTCCTGGCAGCCGAGTTCGACCAGGACGGTGCCGCGGCGGTAGCCGGTGAGCGGCTCGCGCAGGGCCCGGCGGAGCAGCCGGACGGCGTGGGTGGTGCGCCCGGTGCGCTGGGCGGTGCGGGCCGCGCCGATCAGGACGTCGGCGGCCCATTCGGTGCCGCAGACCTCGGTGTGCAGCAGGTGGTCGGCGATCAGCTCCTCGGACTCGCCCCGGTCGTAGAGCAGGGCGGCGAGCCGGTGGTGCACCTCGGCCCGGCGTTCCTGGCTCCAGTCGGCCAGCACGGCGGTGCGCAGCCACGGGTGGGCGAACTCGTCGAGGTGTCCGGCGCTGCCGTCCTGGAGCATGCCGTGGGCGCGCAGTCCGTGCAGCCAGTCGGCGACCCGGCCGGTGCTGTCGCCGGCCAGGGTGGGCAGGTCGGCGCTACCGGTGGGGTGGCCGGAGAGCTGGGCGAGCATCCGGGCGGCGACGGCGACGGGTTCGCCCGCGGCTCGTAGCCAGTGGCCGACCGCGTCCTGGAAGGCTCCGCCCGGGGTGTCGCCGAGCGGGTGTCCGGGCCCGCCGAGTTCGGTGAGCAGCACGTGCAGCAGGGCGTGCAGCAGCAGGGGGGTGCCGCCGGTGGCGCGCAGGCAGTCGTCTACCAGGTCGTCGGGGGCCGGGCCGCCGAGCCGGGTGCTCAGCAGTTCGGCGACTCCCCGGCGGGTGAGCGGGCCGATCCGGTGCGGGTGGACGGTGCCGGCCGGGAGGTCCTGGCCGAATCTCGGGGCGCGGCCGGTCCGGCCGGGTTGCCGACGTTCCGTCACCACGGCCAGTACGGGCAGGCGTTCGATCCTTCGGCCGAGCTGGCTGAGCCAGCCGAGGGACGGGGCGTCGGCGTGCTGGATGTCGTCGACGAGCAGCAGCAGCGGGCGGCGGGCGGCGTGTTCGCGGAGCAGTTCCCAGGGTGCGGCGCCGTCCGGTCCCGGGCCGAACGCGACTCCGGTTCCGGCCAGTTGGCGGGCGGCGGCGTAGGGATGGGCGGCTTCGTCGGCGGCGCAGTTGGCGCGCAGGACGGTCATCGGCCGGGCGGCCTCGGAGCGGGCCAGGGCGTTCAGCAGGGCGCTGCGGCCGACGCCGGCCGGGCCGGTGAGCAGCAGCAGGCTGCCCTGGCCGTGCCGGGCGCGGTCCGCCAGCCGGGCCGCCTCGTCCAGCACGGTGCGTCGTTCGACCAGGTCGGGCCCGAACCCGTACTGGTCGGTGCACGCCGCGGCGGCACTGCTGTTCATCTCTGTTCGCCCTCCCCTTCGCGCCCGTTCGGTACCACGGGCCGACCCGGTGGAACGGTGACCCGGACCGTCGGCCGATGGCTGTGAGCTTGCTCTCAACGGCCGATCTCGTGGTCAACCACGATGGTAGGCCCGGGCCGCTCGCGGTGAGCATGGGGCCGGGGTGGGGCGTGAGCATGACCGTTCTCCCCCGTTGTCCGGGTACAGAGAACTGCAGGGGGAAGCCGTGACCATCGAGTACGTCGCCGAGACGCTCCGAGCGCCGTCCGTGGTCCGGGTCCTGATCCAGGCCACCGATCCGATCTCGCACGCCGGGGCGGTCAGCCAGCTCCGGCTGTGCGCCGGGCTGGAGCTCGCCGAGAACGGCGAGAGCGGCCCGGGGTCGGTGGCGGTCCTGGTGGCCGAGACGGTGGACCGGGCCGTGACCGGGACGCTGCGGCGGCTGGTGCACCTGGAGGAGCACCGGGTGGTGCTGGTGGTGGATCAGATCCGGGAGGCCGATCTGCTGGAGGCCGTCGAGTGCGGGGTCTCGGCGATCCTGCGGCGGCGGGAGGCGACGGCGGAGCGGCTGGAGCAGGCCGTACTGGCGGCCGCGCGTGGCGAGGGCGATCTGCCGGGCGACCTGCTCGGGCGGCTGATCACCCAGATGGGACGGCTGCAGCGGAGCGTCCAGGGGCTGCCCGGCTTCACGCCGCCGGGAATCTCGGAGCGCGAGTCGGACATCCTGCGACTGGTCGCCGAGGGCTGGGACACCGGCGAGATCGCGAGCAAGCTCTCGTACTCGGAGCGCACCGTCAAGAACGTGCTGCACGGCCTGACGAGCCGTCTGAACCTGCGCAACCGGGCCCACGCGGTGGCCCACGCGCTGCGCGAGGGGTACATCTAGACCCTGCCTGTGGGCGGGCGTCACGTGCGGGTCTTCTAGTTCTCACCTGCTGGAAACGTGCCGGGGGCTGTTCGGCGGGGGTTTTTGCAGGCAGACTTCTACGCGCGTCACACCTCTGCTGACGGACCGTCCGCCCCACGTTGGAGTCGTCCATGCCTCTGAACCGTCGTGACTTCGTCGCCCGCTCCGCGGTGACCGCCGCCGGCGCGGCCCTGACCGGCGGGCTGCCGCTGCTGACCGCCGCCCCGGCCGCCGCCGCGCCTGCCGAGCAGCCCGGAAAGGCCTCGAAGAAGCAGACGTTCACCGTGCTGGGCACCACCGACCTGCACGGCCGGGTGCTCAACTGGGACTACTTCACCGACGCCGAGTACGACGACAAGGCGCACAACGACGTCGGCCTGGCCAAGATCTCCACGCTGGTGACCCAGATCCGCGAGGAGAAGGGCTGCCACCGCACCCTGCTGATCGACGCCGGCGACATCATCCAGGGCACCCAGCTCACCTACTACTACGCCCGGGTCGAGCCGATCACCGGCAAGCGTCCGCCCAAGCACCCAATGGCCGCGGCGATGAACGCCATCGGCTACGACGCCGCCGCCCTCGGCAACCACGAGTTCAACTACGGCATCCCGACCGTCCGCGCCTTCGAGGAGCAGCTGGACTTCCCGCTGCTGGGCGCCAACGCGCTGTTCGCCAAGGACGAGAAGCCCGCCTTCCCGCCGTACGTGATCAAGGAGCTGCACCTCGGCCACGGCCGTCCGCTGCGGGTCGGCATCCTGGGCCTGACCAACCCGGGCATCGCGATCTGGGACAAGGCCAACGTGGCGGGCAAGATGATCTTCCCCGGCATCGTCGAGATGGCCAAGAAGTACGTGCCGCGGATGAAGGCGGCGGGCGCGGACGTCATCGTGGTCTCGGCGCACTCCGGCATCGACGAGCCGACCACCTACGGCGACCAGCTGCCCTGGCCCGAGGACGCCTCGGGCGAGATGGCGGAGACGGTGCCCGGCATCGACGCGGTGCTGGTGGGCCACACCCACAAGGAGGTGCCCCAGCGTCTGATCGTCAACAAGGAGACCGGAAAGACGGTCGTGCTCTCCGAGCCGCTCTGCTGGGCGCAGCGGCTGTCCTGCTTCGACTTCGAGGTGGAGTTCTCGCGCGGCCAGTGGCACGTGACCTCGCTGACCTCGCGGGTGCTGAACTCGAACACGGTGCCGGAGGACCCGGCGATCGTCGAGCTGCTCAGCGCCCAGCACAAGAAGGTCGTTGAGTACGTCAACCAGGTGATCGGCACCTGCAAGGCCGAGCTGTCGATCGGTGAGGCCCGCTTCAAGGACGTGCCGATCATCGACCTGATCGGCCGGGTGCAGGCGGACACCGTGAAGGCGGCGCTGGCCTCCACCTCGTACGCGAACCTGCCGGTGCTGGCCCAGGCCGCGCCGTTCAACCGGACCGCGCGGATTCCCGCGGGCGAGGTCAAGCTGCGGGACGCGGCGGGTCTGTACATCTACGAGAACACCCTGGAGGCACGCGTTCTGACGGGCGCCCAGATCAAGGCGTACCTGGAGTACTCGGCGAAGTACTTCGCCCAGCTCGCCCCCGGTGACGCGATCAACCTGGACACGCTGACCAACCAGGCGAACACGCCGGACTACAACTTCGACTCGGTGTACGGGGTTTCGTACGACATCGACATCTCGCAGCCGGTCGGCTCGCGGATCGTCAACCTGTCGTACGAGGGCAAGGCGGTCGACCCGGCGGCGAAGTTCGTGCTGGCGGTGAACAACTACCGGGCCAACGGCGGCGGCAACTTCCCCGGCGTGGCGTCGGCGCCCCTGGCGTGGGCGGACTCGGACGAGATCCGCAACACGATGATCTCCTGGGTGAAGGCCAAGGGCGTCATCGACCCGGCCGAGTTCGGCGGCGGCACCTGGCGCCTGGTCCGGGCCGGGGTCCCGCTGTTCTAGACCCGGCGCTCTGAACCCTGCGAAGCCGGATGGGCGGCACTGGAGTCCCAGTGCCGCCCAGCACCACCACCGCTACGCCGACCCAGACCGCCGGGTGCAGGCCGTCCGCGAAGCCGGCCGGCGAGGCCGTCGTGCCGTGGGCGGTGAAGACGCTGCTGAGCACCGCGATGCCGAGCGCACCGCCGATCTCCCGGACGGTGGTGTTGGCACCGGATGCCTTGCCCCGGTGCTCGGCACCGACCGCGCCGAGCACCACGGCGGCGGTCGGGGCGATCGCGAAGCCCATCCCGGCGCCCGCCACCAGCATCCCGCCGACCAGCTGGGAGTACGGGGTGTCGGCGGAGGCGACCAGGTTGATCCAGGACAGGCCGATCGCCTGCAGGAAGAGCCCGAGCGCCATCAGCCGCCCGCCGCCCACCCGGTCGGTGAGCGCGCCGGCGATCGGGGCGATCACCATCGGCATCAGGGTCCAGGACAGCGTGAGCACTCCGGCGTGCAGCGGGGTGCGGGGCGGGGCGATCTGCAGGTACTGGGCCAGGAAGAAGATCGAGCCGAAGACCCCGAAGTACATCGAGGCGGAGACGATGTTGGTGAGCGTGAAGGCCCTGACCCGGTAGAACCGCAGCGGCAGCAGCGGGTGCTCGACCCGGCGCTCCCAGGCCACGAAGGCGGCCAGCAGCACGGCGGCCGCGACGAAGGCGGTGACGATCCGGCCGTCGGTCCAGCCGTCCTCGCTGCCGTTGACGATGCCCCAGACCAGCGCCAGCAGACCGGCGGTGGCCAGCACCATGCCGAGCAGGTCGAGCCTGGCCCGCTCGCCACGGCTCTCCTGCACCACCGCGAGCACCAGCGGAACGGCCACGATGCCGACCGGGATGTTGATCCAGAAGATCCACTCCCAGTCCAGCCCCTCGACCACCGCACCGCCGACCACCGGGCCGAGCGCGATCGCCAGACCGCTGACGGCCGACCAGAGGCCGAGCGCCAGGCTGCGCATCTTGGCCGGCACCGCGTTGGAGAGCAGGGTCAGCGAGAGCGGCATGACGGCCGCCGCGCCGAAGCCCTGGATCGCCCTGGCGGTGATCAACTGGCCGCTGGTGTCGGCGAGTCCACAACCGATCGAGGAGAGCGTGAACAGCACGATGCCGAGCGTGAAGACCTTGCGGTGGCCGAACCGGTCACCGAGCGCGGCACCGGTCAGCAGCAGGCAGGCGAAGCTCAGGACGTACGCGTTGACGAACCACTGCAGGTCCTGGGTGTCGGCCTTGAGGTCGACCGCGAGGGTGTGCAGCGCGGTGGAGACCACCAGGTTGTCCAGCGCGACCATGAACATCGGCAGGCTGCACGCGACGATCACCAGCCAGAGCGGGAACTTGCGTCCGACGGCTGTGCCCGCCGGGGCCGGACGGCTTTCGGGGACGGACATGGCAGGGTTCTCCCTTTCGAGCTTCGGAGCTTTCGGGCTTGCGGGCTTGCGGGCTTTCGGGACGGAGCGGGGCGGGCGCTACTCGGCGGCGGCGTCGAGCCGCTGCTGCTCGGCGATCCGGTTCTTGGCGTCGACCCAGTCGATCGGCAGCTGCTCGGCCGCGACCTCCCAGAAGACGAAGGTGGACGTCTTGGTCACCGCGCGCAGCGAGGTCATGATCGAGTGGTGCGGTTCGGCCTTGGCGTAGGTGTAGAGGGCCTTGCGGTCCTCCCAGGCGGAGAGCGTCCAGAAGACGCCCTTGAGCGGCTGGGCGATCAGCGAGGCGCCCACGGCGCCGGGCGCGCTGCGCACCTGCCGCCAGGCGGACAGCGACTTGAGGAAGAAGCGCGGGGAGTTCCAGAGCGAGCTGACCTCCAGGCGTGAGGCCATCACCAGGATCTGCGCGTCGGGCTGGGGGGCGTTCGGGGTGGTCCAGGGGAGCGTGGGCATGGTCAGGGCCTTTCGGTGGTACTGGTACGGGCGTCGGCGCAGGGGTGATGCAACACTGTTGGAGTGTGGCACTATCTATATTAGACAGTAGAGCTACCCAATTTCCAGTGGAGAGCGGAAACGGATGCGGATCTCGGAGTTGAGCCGGCGCAGTGGCGTCCCCGTGGCGACGATCAAGTACTACCTGCGGGAGGAGTTGCTGCCCGCGGGCGTGGCCACCTCGGCCACCCAGGCCGAGTACGACGACCACCACCTGCGCCGGCTACGGCTGGCCCGGGCCCTGATCGCGGTGCGCGGACTGTCGGTGTCCACCACCCGCGAGGTGCTCCGGGCCCTGGACGAACACTCCACCGACCTCCACCTGCTGTTCGGCCTGGCCCTCGGAGCGGTCTCCCCGGGCGAACCGGACACCCCTTCGGACCAGCCGCAAGAGCCCACCCCCGCCGACGAGTTGATCTCCGCGCTGGGTTGGGAGATCAGCGAGAAGGCTCATACCCGCGCCACGATCACCGACACCCTCCACACCATGCGGGAGCTGGGTCTGCCGGCCGACTGGCAGACCCTGATCCCGTACGCCCGGCTGGCCGAACAGACGGCCGACCTCGACCTGGCCCAACTGGACGGCGCGGAGGACCCGTTGGAGCGGGTCGAGCGCGCCGTCCTGCTCACCATCCTGCTCGAGCCGGTGCTGATGGCGCTGCGCAGGATGGCCCAGGAGAACGAGTCCGCCAAGCGGCACCCCCGGCCTGACGCCGGCCCTGGCACCGACTGAGGCCCGCCGGCTCAGCCCTGGTCGCCGTCCAGCTCCCGGAGGAGCTGGGCGGCCGCCTCGGCGCCCGAGGAGAAGGCGGCCTCGTGCGAGCCGATCTGGTCGTGGTAGAGCTGCTTGGAGTGGAAGTAGGAGCCCGCCAGCTTGACCCGGGTGCCTTCGTTCACCTGGTAGATGGTCTCCTGCAGCCGCCGCAGGTCGAGGTCGATCACCGGGTGCGAGTAGCTCAGCTCCCGGATCACCAGCTCCTCGCGCAGCGCCCGGGGGTAGTCCAGCGTGACGAAGTAGTCCTGCTCGGCCTCGAAGCCGTGCAGCCGGTTCATGTAGTACGCCACGTACGGGCGGGTCGCACCGGCCACCGTCACCTTGCCGTAGTTCCAGTTGTCCCAGCGCTCCCGGTCGCCCGGCATCGCGGTGGCGTCGGTGTGCAGGATCGCGGTCGAGGAGTTGTAGCGGATCTTCGCCAGGGTGTTCCGCTGCACGTCGTCCGGGTTGGCGAGCAGCTCCCTGGCCTGGTCGCCGTGGGTGGCCACGATCGCGTAGTCGAAGCGCTCGGCCCCGTTCACGGTGGCCACGGTGACCCCGTCCGGCTCCTGGCGCACGCCGGTGACCGGCTCGGCCAGCCGGAGCTTGGGGTCGATCGCGGCGATCGCCTTGCGGACGTAGTTGATCGAACCGCCGCTGACGGTCCGCCAGTCCACCCGCTTGCCGCCGAGGCCGCCCTCGTCGTGCGCCATGAAGAACGCGATCACGGTGGTGGCGGGCATCTCCCAGATCAGCTCGGCCGGCACCGACCAGACGGCGGTGCAGAGCAGGATCACGTAGCCGTACCGGAACTCCTGGCTGTAGCCGCCCCGGTCCAGGTACTCGCCGAGCGGCAGGTCGGTGCGCTTGCGGAAGAAGTCCTTGCGGCCCTCCTCGTGGAACCGGCGGGCCTCGCGCCAGATGGTCCGGAACTCCTCCGAGTAGCGGCTGTTCACCTCCTCCTCCGGCAGGCCCATCTCGGCGGTGCCGTACTGCAGGCCGCTGTCCAGGTCGAAGAAGTTGAAGCCGCCGAGGTGCTGCTTGGTCTCCACGCCCAGCTCGGCGAAGAACTTGGTCAGGTTCGGGTAGCTGGGCTGGTTGAAGACCACGAACGCGGTGTCGATGCCGAGAGTTCGGCCGTTCTCCTCCACCTCGATGGTGTTGGCGTGGCCGCCGGGCCGGTCGTCCTGCTCGAACAGGGTGATCTCGGCGTGCTCCCGCAGCCGGTAGGCGGCGGAGAGGCCGGCCACACCCGCGCCGATCACGGCGACCCGGGGCTTGCGGCCGAGCGGACGGGCGGGGGGAGTGCTGCTGGACATGGAGGCTTCCTCACTGTGAGCGGGGATTCGGGACGAACGGGTGTCGGAGCTCGGGTCAGCTGACCCAGGTGCGGTGCAGGCGACCGGCCACGCCGTTCTCGACCACGGCGGCGAGCACGAACCCCGGGGCGGGGTTGACCAGTTCGAAGCGCCAGCGGGACGCCTCGCCGACCGGCAGGGTCGGATCGGTCAGCCGGATCGGCGCCCGCCAGGGCGCGGAGAACGCGAAGCCGTCCAGCTCCCGGCGCAGGCCGGTGCCGATCGCCTTCAGGTAGGCCTCCTTGAGCACCCAGTAGGCGGCCACTCCGGTCGCCAACCCGGCAGTCAGGTGGGAGAGTTCACCCCGCTCGGCGGGGGCGAACCAGCGCGGCAGGTGGGTCACCGCGTCCGGCCGGGCGGGGGTGCGCTCGACGTCCACGCCGCAGGAGCCGCCCTCGGTGACCAGGCAGGCCACCAGGCCGTCGGTGTGCGAGAGGTTGAACCGCAGCGCGTGCCCGTCCGGTTCGGGCTCGGGGCGGCCGGCCGGGCTGGTCCGGAACCGCCACTCCCCCACCGGCCGGCCGTCCCGGTCACTCAGCGCGTGCCGGGACAGCAGCCGGGCCCCGAGGAACCGGCGGCGGGCCGCCTCGGTGCGCTGCCGGGCCATCCGCAGCCGCTCCTCCCGGGTCAGCAGCGCGTCGCCGCCGTAGCGCTCGGCGAACCGGTCCACCGACGCCTCGGCCAGCAGGTACAGATGGCCGTCGATGCCCACGGGTAACTGGCCGCTCATGGGCGCACCCGGTAGGGAGTGGCCGGGCGCTGCTCCTGCGGCTGCGCCAGTGCGCCCAGGCCGAGCAGGTGCTTGAGCCACTCGTCCATCGACTGCCGGAAGCCGCTCCGGCAGGCCGGGCAGACCTTCAGGGTGTGGTCCAACTGCTCCTTGCCGAAGCGCCGTTGGCAGCCGTGGCAGATCGCGGTGCGGGCCTCGGTACGGGCGTGGGTGCGGTGGGCCTGGTCGGCCTCAGCTCTGGGCATGGCGGGCTCCGGTCCGGGTCGCGAGCGGGAACTGCCAGTAGGAGAACAGCCGGTTCTCCTGGTGCAGGTGCCGCAGCACCCGCATCACCTCGTCCACCACCGCCGAGTCGGTGACCGGCTCGTGCGGGCTGAACAGCCGGTGCAGTCGCTCCAGTTGGAGCAGCAGCAGGGCGCCGCTGGGCAGCGGGTCGTCCAGCGCCTCGTGCGAGTGCACGAAGGTGTGCAGGC
Source organism: Kitasatospora sp. P5_F3 (assembly GCF_054049135.1). Lineage (NCBI taxonomy): Bacteria > Bacillati > Actinomycetota > Actinomycetes > Kitasatosporales > Streptomycetaceae > Kitasatospora > Kitasatospora sp. P5_F3. The sequence goes on from NZ_JBFUMY010000003.1 coordinate 107,197, forward strand.
AGGCCGCGGTGGCGTGCAGCGCGCTGTACTGCTTGGCCAGGTCGAAGAGTTCGGCCGACTGGCCGTACTCGCGGCCGAGTCCGTCCCGCAGCTCGCCGGCCCGCCGGTGGATCGCCTCGGCCCGGCCGAGCAGCCCGGCCGCCACCTCGGCGGACCTGGTCAGCCAGACCTGCTCCTCGCCCTTGGCCTCGGCGGCCAGCTCGCGCAGCCGGTCCAGCGAACCGGGCGCGGCCAGCAGCGCGTCGTCCTTGCCGCGGCTGAACAGCTCCTGGTCCCACGGGCGGTAGAGCGGCAGCTCCCGGTCGATGCCGTACAGCTGCGGGACCCGCTGCTCGGCGGCCTCCCGGGCCGCGGCGTCCTGCGCGGCGGTCCCGAGCAGGCCGTCCAGCTGGAGGGCGATGTTCTTCAGGTTCACCACGGTGTTGCCGTCGGCGAAGATCGCCACCAGCAGGTCGCGCAGCATCTTCTGGTAGATGCCGTAGTGCGGGTGGGCCCGCAGGTAGAGCCGGGCCCCCAGCACGATGTTCAGCTGGGCCATCGAGCGCTCCAGCAGGGTCGGCACGAAGTACTTGGCCACCGAGGACCAGACGCTGGTCTGCTCGGGCACCACCTGGAGGCTGCGGACCGCGCCCAGGCTGACCGCGTCGGCGATCATCAGGTCGGCGAAGACCTCGGTCAACTGCCGTCGGGAGTACGGGATGTCACTGACCTTCTTGCCGAAGATCTCGCGCTGTTCGGTGAAGTCCAGGGTCACCCGCAGTGCGGTGTCCACCGCCGCGAGCGCCATCGAGCCGATCGTGGTGCGGGCCACCTGGGCACTCTTCAGCGCGATCTCCAGGCCCTGCCCCTGGTGGCCGAGCCTGGCCTCGTCCGGGACGAAGACGCCGTCCAGCCGGATGCCGCTCATGTCCAGCGCCCGCAGGCCGTGCAGGCGCTCGTTCGGGAGCTCCTCGACGGCGCCGGCCGGGGTGTTGCGCTTCTCCACCAGGAAGATGGAGTAGCCGGCCGGGCCGCCCTTGGGGTCGGTACGGGCGAAGACGCTCACGCCGTCGGCGACCGTGGCGTTGCCGATCAGCCACTTCTCGCCGGTCAGCAGGTAGCCGCCGTCCACCTTCTCGGCGCGCATCTCGTTGCCGAGCACGTCGCTGCCGTGGTGACGCTCCGACAGACCCCAGGCCAGCTTGCTGCCCTGCTTCATCAGGTCCACCACGTACTGCTTCTGCTGGTCCGTCCCGGCGATCCAGGCGGGCATGAAGCTGAGGCTGGTGAGCATCAGGGCGGTGGCCGAGGTCGGGTCGCGGCGGGCGATCAGGCGCAGCAGGTTGAAGCCGACCTCGACGTCACCCGCCTTGCCGCCCTGGGCCTTCGGGATCACGTACTCGTGCACGCCCCAGCGCTGGAGCAGGTTGACGAAGGCGTAGGGGAACTCCTCCCGTTCGTCGTGGTCGAGGATCTGGTCGAACGGCATCAGGCTGGTCGGGTCGTGCGGGTCTCCGAGGTGCGCTTCGAGCCGCGCGGCGAGCTCGGTCAGGTCTGCCTTCGGCACGGGGTTCTCTCTCCTGTGAGGCTGGGCATCAGGCCAGGTGGACCGGGACGGCGGAGAACAGGCGGTTGGCCGCGTGCAGTTCGCGAGCGATCGCCAGCGCGGGCAGCAGCGGCCCGGCCGCCCGGCGCGGCGCGGTGCCGTCGGCCCGGGCCAGCAGGTAGCCGAGCACCGCGTCCAACCAGTCGGTGCGGCCCAGCAGTTCGTCGTCCAGGTTGGCCGCGTGCAGGTGCAGGCAGGCGGCCGCGGCGTGCAGCCAGGCGAACCGCTCGGCCAGGTCGACCAGGCCGTTGTCCTTCGGGTCGGCCCCGGCCAGCTCGGCCGGCAGCCCGGCCAGCGCCGCCCGGAGCCGGTCGGCCTGGGCGGAGCCCTCGGCTTCCGGCAACGGGCCGCCGGTGACCAGGTCACGACCCCGGGCGTTCAGGTCCAACCGGGCCGGTTGGTACGGCGGCAGCTCGGCGGCCAGGTCGAAGACCGCCCGCACCGCCGCCGGGTCCGGTACGGCCGACCGGCCGACCAGCGCCGGGAGTTGACCGGCGAACGAGCGCAGGTTGGCCACCGTGCTGGTGTCCACCACCCGGACCAGTGCGGCGTCCCGCTGGAGCTTCTGGAACAGGCCGCCGCCCGGGCCCTCGGTCCGCAGCACCGAGCGGGTGGCCAGCACCGTGCCGCAGCGCAGCATCAGGTCCTCCACCGCCTCCGCCACCACGTGCTTGGCGGCGCAGCCCCAGACGCTGAACGTCTCGGGCGCCACGTGGATACCCCGGGCCGCCGCCAGCGCGACCGCGTCGGCGGCCAGCAGCGCCGCCGAGGCGATCGCCAACTCCCGCTGTGGGTACGGGGATTCGAGCAGCGTGGTGCGGCCGATCCGGCGACCCTCGGCGAAGTCGAGGGTCAGCCGGAGCGCGGTGTCGGCGCAGCCGAGGCTGCCCGCGGTGCTCATCAGGCGGACCACCTGCTGGGCCTTGACCGCCGTCTCCAGCGCCTCCCCGTCCCGGCCGACCAGGGCGTCGGCCGGCACGGGGAGGCGGTCGAAGGTCAGGTGCGCGAAGTCGATCCCGCGCATCCCGCCGGTCGGGACCTGGGGGCCCCGCTCGACCCGGTCGTCCAGGTCGAGCAGGATCGCGGAGAACGCGGCGGGCCCGCGCTCCCCCGTCCGGGCCACCAGGTAGGCGGCCTCGCTGCGGTGGCCGAGACCGACCATCCACTTGGTGCCGCTCAGCTCCCGGCCCTCGCCGGCCGGGGTGAGCCGGGCGGTGTTGGCCAGCAGGTCGCTGCCGTGCTCGGCCTCCGACATCGCGAAGGCCACCGAACCGCCCCGCCGCAGGATCGCGGCCACCCGCTCCTGCTGCACGGGCGAACCGTGCAGCTGGACGCAGGTCGCGGCGGTGATGCTGAACATCGTGCCTGGCATCACGTTCAGGTCCCGGCGGGCGGCGGTGCGCACCAGGGTCAGGCTGTGGTCGAAGGAGCGGAAGCTGCCGCCCAGTTCGGCCGGCAGGTAGTTGAGGTGGAAGTCCCGCTTGCGCAGGACGGCGCACAACTCCTCGGGGAACTCGTCGCGTTCGTCCCGGCCGACGGCCGCCGCGTACCCGAACGGGTTGGCGGGGTCCGTCGGGTCGCCCAGCTCGCGGTCCAGCTCCTCCGCCGCCACCGAAGCCGCCGCCGCGCCGGTCACAGTGGCACCGGCCGGTAGTCGGCTGCCGAGGCAGGGATCCGGACGCCCGAGGTACGCAGCTGCGCCACCCGGGTGTGGAAGGCGGCGCCGCGCATCAGGTGCTGGGCGACGTCGGCCACCCGGCGGTTGCCGGGGGTCTTCAGGTAACTGGCCGTCACCCAGTCGTTGAAGCTGCCCATCGCCGGACCGCACCAGATCTGGTAGTCCAGCGTGCGGTCGGGGTCGCCGACCGTGGACCAGCGCGAGGACATCCCGAGGTACCAGCGGAATACCAGCGCCATCCGCCGCTTGGGGTTGCCCTCGGCCCGGGCCAGCTGCTCGGGGTCGCGGCGCGAGAAGTAGCCGACGCAGTCCTGCCAGACCTCGTCCAGCGGCCGGCGGAAGATCTGCGTCTCCAGCCGGACCCGCTCCTCGGTCGGCAGCGCCTCCAGGCCGTCGTACGCCTGGTAGAGCTCGTACAGCCGCTTGGCCCGCATCGGGAACAGCGTGCCCTTCTTGAGCACCTGGAGCTCGACGCCCATCTCGAACATGTCGGCGGCCGGGGCCATCTCGCAGTCGGCGATACCCGCCTCGGCGAGCAGGGTCTTGGCCGCCTTCGAGGCACCGGACTCGACACAGGACTGGTTGACCGAGCCGGTCACCACGTAGGCCGCGCCCATCGCGAAGGCCGCCGCCACCGCGACCGGGGTGCCGAGCCCGCCCGCCGCGCCGACCCGGATCTGGGCCGGGTAGCGGTGCTCGCGCTGCACGGTGTCGCGCAGCCGCAGGATGCTGGGCAGCAGCGCGGGCAGCGGCCGGCGGTCGGTGTGGCCACCGGAGTCGGCCTCCACCGTGATGTCGTCCGCCATCGGCACGTACTTGGCCAGCTCGGCCTGCTCCGGGGTGATCAGACGCTGCGTCAGCAGCGCGCTGACCATCGCGGCGGGGGCCGGGCGCATGAAGCGCTCGGCGGTCTCGGTCCGGGAGATCTTGGCGATCAGCCGGTGCTCGGCGAGCACCCGCCCGTCCGGGCCCTGCCGCAGCCCGGCCAGCCGCCAGCGGACCACGTGCGGGGTGAGCGCCATGAAGGCGGACGCCTCCACGCAGCGCACCCCGTAGCGCAGGAACAGCTCGACCGCCTCGCGCTCCAGCCGCTCCTCGCTCGGGCTGTGGATCAGGTTGACGGCGTACGGCAGGCCGGGGATCTCGGTGGCGAACCGGGTGAGCGCCGCCTCGATCGTCTCGGGCAGCAGCCCGGCCGCGCCGAAGGAGGCCAGGAAGCCCTCCCTGGCGAGTGCGATCACCAGGTCGGCGGAGGCGATGCCGCCCGCCATCGCGCCGGCCAGGTACGGGTGTTGGACCCCGTGCGCGGCCCGGAACTCGGGCGAGCCGAGCCGGTGTGTGGGCAGCGCGGCGACGGCGGCCAGCAGCGGCAGTCCGGCCGCCCCGCCGCGCCGGGTACCGCTCGCGGCGGCCCGGCCCTCGGCGACGGCGCCGATGCCCTCGGGAGTGCGGACGATGAAGCAGGGGCGGTCGAGTTCGGCGAGCGCCTGGTAGATGCCCGGCGCGTCGGTGGCGGGGTAGCTCTCCCCGTACCAGCGCAGCGGGGTGGATTCCAAGGTGTCCATGGGTGGGGTGTCTCTCCTAGCGCGTGGGGGGCGGTCAGGCTTCGGTGCGGACCTCGATGGCCACGTCGGTCAGTTCGTAGATGCGCAGCCCCGGCTTCCACAGGTCCGCGTCGGCGATCACCACCACCCGTCCCGGCTCGCGGCGGATCTCCTTCACATGGACGTCGAAGCTCAACTCCCGGTCGTGCCGCAGGATCTGGCCCCGGTAGCGCCAGCCGGTCTCGATCTCGGTGGCCAACCCGAACCTGGGGTTCTCGATCCCCTCGGCCAGGCCCTCCTCCAGCACGAACAGCCGCAGCGCCTGGAGCACCGCCTCCACTCCGAGCGAGCCCGGCATCACCGGGTCACGGTGGAAGTGGCAGTCGAAGTACCACTCGTCGGGCCGCACCTCGCGGTACCCGTGCAGGTAGCCCGCGCCGTGCCGGCCGCCGTCGGCGACCAGGTCGACCCGGTCCACCAGTGCGTAGTGCTCGCCCGGCAGGTGCAGCCGGCCGCCGCTGGGATCGGTGAACGCCGGTGCGTCGACGGGCAGTTCGATCCGTCGGACCCGCTCGGCGGCGGGCTGCTCCTGCTCGATCCAGGGGGCGACGAACTTGCCCGCGTCCAGCCCGGCCTGGTTGGCCAGCGCGGCGTCGCTGAAGTACCCGAACAGCGACTCACCGGTGTAGAACACCTCGCCGTCGGCGGAGAGTTCGTAGCTGAAGTTCTGCAGCACCGCGCCGGACATCGCGCTGGTCATCAGCAGTTTGGAGTGGTGCCGGATGGTCTTGCCCCGCAGGTCCAGGTCCTTGACCAGGGTGGCCCGGCCGTCCAGGTTGCGGATCGCGTACTGCTCCTCGGGCCGCTTGAGGGTGGCACCCAGGTAGTAGCCGAGCAGGATGGCGGCCTGCAGCGAGCTCTCCATGTAGACCGCGTTGGGCATGTGCGGGTGGGAGTTCTGGGTGTAGTACCAGGCGTCGGCCGGCGAGTCGTACTCGGTGACCATCTCGGAGCCCGGGTTCAGGTCGCCCCGGGTGCCCTTGAGGGACATGATCCGGTCGACGAACTGGAAGTCCCCGTTGGGGATGTACGGCGCCCGGCTGTTCGCGTAGACGTCGAACTCGGGGCCCATCGCGGTGCCCAGGTCGCCCTTGGCGGCGTGCGCCAGGTGCAGTTCGTTGATCATCGCGGGCTCGCCGGAGCGGTTCCGCCGGCCCAGGAAGACCGGCACGCCGCCCTCGCCCGGACGGTACGGGGTGCCCTCCTTCTCCCGGATCTGGATGCCGAAGTTGTGCATCCGGATCACCGGCTTGTCGCCGAGGTAGACCAGCACGTCGGCGATCACCGAGGGACGCGGGAGCAGGGTCAGCTCCATCACCTCGATCTCGTACCGGATCTCGCTGTGCTTCGGGGTGATCTGCCCGCGCACCTGGACCTCGGTCTGCAGGCCGATGATGGTCTGGAAGCGCGCGTCCGGCAGCACCAGGTGCATGCCTTGGTGCAGCAGGTACGACTGCAGGGCCTGCACCGCGCCCTCGGCCACCATCGAGCCGGCCAGCACCGGGTCGTCCGGGAAGTGGCACTCGAAGTACCAGGCGTTCGGCTCCAGTTGCTTGCTGGCGGTGAGCAGGCCGAGGCCGCGCGGGCCGCCGGTGCGGTCGATGGTCAGCTCGTCGATCATCCGGAGCTTGGCCACCGGCAGCCGCAGCGCCGGGTTCAGCCCGGCGTCCTGGGCGTGGTGCGGGCCGAACACCTCACCGGGGCGGCCCTGGGCGAGCAACTCCAGGTGCTCGGCGGTCAGGTGGTTGCGGTCGGTGTCGGCGAGCGGCTTGAACGAGCCCTTGGTGAGCGCCGCCCTGGCCGCCTTCTGCTTCTCGGTGGTCACCACGCCGAGCGGGGTGTCCAGCTCGGCCTGGCTGAAGAATCCGGCCGAGGCGTCCTTGAGTTCGAGGATCAACTCCCCGTCGGCGTAGCAGAGATAGGAGAAGAAGAAGAGCGTGGTCTCGCCCTGGGTGACGAAGCGGTTGATCGAGATGTCGTAGCGCAGGGTCTGTCCGGCCTTCGGCAGGTCGCCGTGGAAGACCAGGGTGGAGTCCAGCAGGCGGTAGACCCGCTGGCCCTTGTTCCGGAAGTCGATGCCCAGGTAGCTGATCAGCAGCAGGTCGCACTGCCCGGCCTCGATCGCCACGGCCGGCGGCACGCCGCCGTCGACGGTGTACCAGGCGTCCTCGGGCACGTCGTACTCGGTACGGATGAAGGACGGCTGGTAGACGCCGGTCTCCGCCTTCAGGTCGGTGACCCGGGTGACGAAGTGGTACGGCGGCGCGGGCAGCCGGACCCGCTTGCCGTAGCCGTCGATCTCGGCGAACTCGGCGCCGAAGACCTTGGCCAGGCTGCCGGTGGCGAACTCCAGCAGATCGGCCTGGTCCCAGATCACGCCGTCCGGCCGCGGCGTCCTGACGTCCTGAGCGGCGGGCGGCAGCGCAGCGGCGGCCGGTGTGGCGGCCGGCAGCGCGGTCTGCACCGAGAAGCTGATCGGCTCGGGTGCCGGGAGCACGGGCAGCCCGGGGTCGGCCGGGGCCTCGGTGAGCAGCGCCTCGGCCCGGGCGAGGGTGGACTCCTGCAGGACGCGCTGGGTCTCCATCACCACCGAGTGGGTGGCCAGCAGTTGCTCGCGCAGCTCGCGCACCAGCTCGGTGGCGGCGGACCCACCGACCGGGGCCGGACGCTCCGGGGCGACCGCGGCCGGGCGGGGGTCGGCGACCGGCTCGGGCTCGGCCCAGGGCAGGAAGGAGATCGGCTCACCGTCGAAGGCGATGACCTCGGGATCGGCGACTGACGGGTCGACAGGCATCGGGGCGTGGCCCTCCAGCGGGACGGGACCGACTGGTCCGGACGGAGAAGACGGGGACACCGGCACAGCGGCGGGGGGAACCGGGGCGGCAGCGACAGGGACGGACCCGACGGCACCCGCCATCGCGGGCACCCTGGCCCGGCTGAGCACCGGCGTGGCGGCCGCCGCGACGGCGGCCGGGATGGCCGGGCCACCGCCGACCGGGATGCGCAGCCGCTTCCGGGCCGGGGCGGGCAGCGCACCCAGCAGGGCGGGCAGGTCCAGCGGCACGCCGTGCGCCAGCAGCCGGGCGGCCAGTTGGGCCACCGACTTCGCGGCCGGCACCCCGCGCCGGTCGACCGAGACCGCCACGTGGGCGTCCTGGCCGAGCGACTCGCGCACCCAGCGGGTGCAGGTGGAGCTCGGGCCGACCTCGATGAAGTACCGGAAGCCCTGCTCGTACGCGGTGCGGGTGAGCCGGGGGAAGTCGATGGTGCTGCGCAGGGTGTGCGCGATCCGCTCGGCCACGGTCTCCCGGGACAGCCCGGCGACCGTGCCGTAGTCGTACGCGCTGAACAGCTGCAGGTCGCCGGGCGAGCCGACCGGGTGGTTGTTGAGCTCGGCCAGCCCGGCCAGTTCGCCGTCCACCACCGGGCAGTGCATCACCGAGTTGACCGGGGAGCGGGCCGAGGGGCAGCCCAACTCGGCGATCAGGGCCCGGCACTGGTCCGGTGCCCCGGCGATCACCACCTCGGTCGGGGTGTTCACATGGGTCAGGAAGAGCCGGTCGTACCGGGTCAGTGCCTCGCGCACCAGGTCCGCGTCGGTGAGCAGCACGAAGCTGGCCCATACCGCCGAGTCGGGGGTGTCGTCCGGCAGTTGCCAGAGGTCCCGGACGGTCCGGCGGGCGCCGGTGAGCCGGTCCTTGAACAGCGGGGTGGCACTGATCCGGTCGTCCCGGCGGGCCTCGCGCTGCCAGCCGCCGGTGGCGAACAGCATGCTGCTCTCCCCCAGGCTGTAGCCGAACGCGCCGTGCGCCCGGACCCCGAGCAGCTCGCGCACCAGGTCGGTGTAGAGGATCGCGAAGCTGGTACCGGTGGCCAGCATGAACGGCAGGTCGCCGCCGAGCTTCTCCTCCAGTGCCATCAACTCCCGCTTGCCGAAGGCCTGCCGGCCGCGCGGGTGGAGCATGGCCGAGCGGAACGCCCGGTCCGGCTGCTCGGCCTCGGCCTCGAAGCGGGTGAGCAGTCCGGGGAAGGCCCGGAACAGGTCCCGGCCCAGGCCGGGGTAGGAGTTGAACGCGCCCGGGTAGACCAGCGCGACCTTGCCCTTCGGACCGATCGGCCGCCCGGTGGCGAAGCTGCCGGCCGGGGTGGCCCACTCCTCGCCGCGGGCCAGCACACCCGGCAGGTCGCGGGCGGCGGCCTCCAGCTGGCCGCGCAGCGCGGCCCCGTCGGTGGCCACCAGGACCACCCGGGCGGTCTGCCGCTCCGTCAGCCGCCCGGCGGCGTCCACCGCGAGCGCGTACGGGTCGGCCCCGTCCGCCAGCAGCCCCAGCTGCCGGTCGATCTCGGCGGTCAGCCCCGCGTGGTCCTCGGCGCCGAGCGCGAGCAGCACCGGGCCGTCGGCCCGCCGCCAGTCCCGCTCGACGACCGCGCCCCGGGTCTGCCCGGCGGACAGCACCAGGTGACCGTGCGCGCCGCCGGTACCGAGGAAGCTGACCGCGGCGTACCGCCGGGCCGAGCGCTCGGTCCGCAGCCAGGGCCGGGAGGTCTCCGGCAGGTAGAAGCCGCCCGCCGCGAAGCGTTCGGCGTGCTCCTCGGCCGGGCGCTGCCAGCCGGGGACGCCGGGCAGGTAGCCGTGGTGCAGGGCGAGCACCGCGCGCAGCAGGCCCGCCATGGTGGCGGCGCCCTGGGTGTCGCCGAGCTGGGCCTTGGCGCTGCCGAGCGCGAGCTCGGACCGGCCGGCCGGGTAGACGGCGGCCAGCGCGGTCAGTTCGGCCGCGTCCAGGACGGGCGTACCGCCCGTGTGCGCCTCCAGGTAGCCGACCTGGTCGGCGCCGATCCCGGCCAGCTCCAGCGCCTGCCTGGCGACGTCCGCGAGCAGCTCCGCGTCCGCCTCCGGCAGTACGCCGTCGACCGGCACGGCGTGCCGGACCACCGAGGCGTCCAGCCGGGCGTAGACCGGCCGTTCGCCACCGGGGCGGGTGACCACGACGGCACCCGCGCCCTCGCCGATCCGCCAGCCCTGGCTGCCCGCGCCGAAGCTGAGCCCGGCGCCCGCCACCGGCGTACCGGTGCGCAGCAGCAGCCCGTCCGGCGAACCGGCCAGGTCCACCGCACCGACCAGCACGGCCTCGATCTCCGGGTCGAGCAGCAGCAGGCGGGCGATGTCGAGTGCCTCGGCGGTGCCCGCGCCGTCGGAGGAGATGGTGAAGGACGGGCCGGTCAGGTTCCACAGCGAGGAGATCCGGCTGGCCATGATGTTGCCGATGTAGCTGAGCACCTCGTTGGCCACGATCGGCTGGTGCACGCCGTCCCGGGCAGCTGCGGCCAGCTCCTCGACCTGGGTGTCCGTCAGATCCAGCCCCGCCGCCCGGTACGCCTCGCGCAGTCGGCCGGCCAGGCCGTACCTGGCCAGGTGCAGGTGGGCGCTGGGCTCGATCTCCATCGCGACCAGCACCGCGACCCGCCGGGGGTCGGGTCCGGACTGCCCGGCCGGGGCGGTGCGGTCGAAGCCGGCGTCGGTCAGCGCCTCGTCGGCGACCTTGGCCATCAGCGCGTGCTGGAGGTTGTAGTTGCGCAGGTCGGCGGGCGGGATCCGGTAGTCGGCCGGATCGATCGCGACCTGGTCGACGAAGCCGCCCTCGGGCAGCGTCGCGGCCCCCAGGCCGGCCTGCTCGAGCGCGCCGCCGGTGGTGGACTCGAGCCCGCGCCACCGGAGTTCGGGCAGCGGGCGGAAGGCGTCGCCGCCGTTGTGCAGGGCCTGCTCGAACGCGTCCACCGACTCCAGCGAGCCGAAGTGCGCGCCCAGGCCGACGATGTCCAGCGCCGGGGCGGCCACCGGGAGTTCGGCCTGCGCCTGATCGGCTGCGGCGGACAGCACCACGTGCGCGTTGGTGCCGCCGAAGCCGAAGGCGGAGACCGCCGCGCGACGCGGCCCCTCGTGCGCGGGCCAGGCGGTCCGCTCGCGGACCAGCGAACCGCCGACCGCGTCGTTGACCGGCTCGGACACGCCGATGGTGGGCGGGAGTTCGCCGCGCTGCATGGCCAGCACGACCTTCAGCAGGCTGCTCAGCCCGGCCACCGTCAGCAGGTGGCCGATGTTGCCCTTGACCGAGCCGAGCAGCGGCACCTTGCCGTGCTCACCGAACCAGCGGGCCACCGAGTCGGCCTCGGTGGTGTCGCCGATCGGGGTGCCGGTGGCGTGGCACTCCAGGTAGTCGATCTCGCTCGGGGCGACTCCGGCCTCGGCGTAGGCGAGCTGGTAACTGCGGTGCTGTCCGGCGGCGTTGGGGACCAGCAGGTGGCGGCCCGCGCCGTCGTTGGAGAGCCCGATGCCGTCGATCACGGCGTGGATCCGGTCACCGTCGCGCTGGGCGTCGGCGAGCCGCTTGACCGCCACCATGCCGGCCCCCTGGCCGGTCAGGATGCCCGCCGAGGCGGCGTCGAAGGGCTGGCTGAAGCCGTTCTCGGGGTAGGCGTGCAGGTCGGAGAAGGAGAGGTGTATCAGTGTCGGGTCGGGTGCACAGACCCCGCCCGCCAGCACCAGGTCGGCCTGGCCGGCGGCGAGTTGGTCACAGGCCAGCTTGAGGGCGTAGAGCGCGGAGGAGCAGGCGGCGTCCAGTGCGAAGCGCGGACCGCCGAGGCCGAGCGCGGCACCGGCCACCCGGGCCGGGGCGCCGCTGACCCGGGCGTCCGCCGGTTCGGCGGCCGGGGCGGCGGGGGCCGCCAGGCCGTCCAGGCCCGCGAGGCGCAGGCCCTCCAGCACGGCCTGGTCCACCAGCGGCAGGCTGATCTCGGCCGAACTCGGGGTCGGGAAGGAGTAGTTGCCGAGGATCAGGCCGGTCCTGGCCAGCACCTCGGTGCGGTCGGCGTAGCCGCTGTCGCGCAGGGCCTCCCGGGCCACGTGCAGGGACCAGTGGAAGACCCGGTCCAGCCGGGCCAGCCGGTCGGCGTCCAGCAGGTAACCGCTGGGGTCGAACTCGAAGCCGGTGACGAAACCGCCCTTGCTGCAGTAGATCCGGTGTGCCGGGTCCTCGTCGCGCGGGTCGGCGGCCGGGCCGAAGACCTCGGTCCCGCCCTCCCGACGGCTGTCGACGCCGCCGCTCAGGTTCTGCCAGAACTCCTCGGGCGTCCCGGCCCCGGGGAAGAGGCAGGACAGGCCGACGATGGCGTACTTGCTCACGTTGTGGTCCTTCCGGAGCTTGTCGGCCGGGCCCGGCCGGCCACCGCAGGGGTGACCGACCGGGGACCGGGCCGAGGGGCGAGTACGCCTAGTTGGTGACGAACTTGGCGGCCAGCTGCGGCGTGGAGACCAGGCTCACCCCGCCGAGACGGGCCAGCACCCGGCCGCCGGGGGCGCAGGCGGTGACGGTCAGGCTCGCCGTGCTGCCGTTGCTGGAGACCGGCTCGACCACGATCAGGAAGGGCTCGCCGTCGGGCAGCGCCTGGTGGAACTCGGCGCGGGCCACCGAGAGCGGCAGGCTCGCCGTGGAGCGGTACAGCTTCATCCAGACCAGACCGGCCTGGAGCAGCAGGTCCGCCGTGCCGGGGCCGTACAGCTGCCCGCCGAACGCCCCGTTGCCGGGCCGGTGTTCGGGCAGTGCGGCCTCGAGCACCAGCCGCGACTCCTGCTCCGCGAGCACCCGCCGCAGACCGCGCAGCGAGTCGCCGTGGAACAGCGTCCCGTCGGTGTAGCAGCCGCTCGCGTCCCGGCCCTGGCCGAGCGCCGGAAGTCCGGCCACGCTCGGGCGGCTGGTCTCGGTCGCCGGGTCGGCGCCGAGCACCACCCCGGCCGCGTAGTGCGGGCGGACGGTGCCGTCGGCGGCGACCGAACGGATCGTCACCTCGGTGGTGGCGCCGTCCCCGGCCGGAGCGGTGGTGAGCTGGAAGCTGCCCTGCTCACTGCCGTCGAACAGCACGCCCTTGTGCACCGCGAAGTCGCGGACCTGACGGACCGTCCCCCCGCTGAGTCGCTCGACCGCACCGATCGCCCAGCCCAGCGCGAGCGCGGCGGGGAGCACCGGCACCCCGCCGATCACGTGGTCGGCGACGATCGGCTCGGCGGCCAGCACGTCCAGCCTGCGCTCCAGCACGGTCGCGGCCGGAGCCACGCTCTCCCGCACCGAGAGCGGAGTTGTCGGGCCGAGCACCGTCACCACGTCGTTGCCGTGCTCCGGCGCGAACTGCCCGGTGAACAGGGCGGTTCCGACGGACTCCGGGATCAGCGTGATGCCGCGCTCCTGGAACACCGCCTTGATCTGCGGCGAGACCATCCCGCTGTCCCAGGCGCCCCAGTTCAGGGCGGTCACCCGGGTCTGCGGGTGCTTGCGCTTCCAGCCGGCCGCCCAGGCGTTCAGCACCTCGTTGGCCATCGCGTAGTCGGACTGGCCCCGGTTGCCGAAGAACCCGGCCACCGAGGTGAAGAGCAGCACGTGCCGCAGCACGTCGGCGGGCAGCGCGTCCAGCACCGAGCGCAGCCCGGTCAGCTTCGGCGCGAAGACCCGCTCGATCTCGGATGCCTTCTTGGCGCTGATCAGCTGGTCGGCCAGCACCCCGGCGCCGTGCACCACACCGGTCACCTGCCCCGCGTACGGAGCGAGCACCGCGGCCGTCGCGGCGGCGTCGGTGATGTCCACCGCCAGGTACTCGACCCGGCTGCCCGCAGCCGCGACCTCGGCCAGCGTGCGACGGACCTCCCGCTCGCCGACCACGGACTGGAAGAGCTGCTCGACCCGCTTCGGGGTCGGCTTCTCGCCCGCCGCCTTCAGCTGCGCGACTGCGGCGGCCTTCAACTCGGCCGTGCCGGTGACCCCGTGGGCCCAGGCGGGCTCGTCGCCGAGCGCGGTGCGGCCCAGCAGCAGGAAGCCGGGACGGTGGGCGGTGGCCAGCTCGACCACGCAGCGGGCGGTGATGCCCCGGGCGCCGCCGGTGACCACGATCAGGTCCTCGGCGGTCAGCGCGGCGACCTCGCCGGAGACCGTGGCGGGGCTCTGCTCGGTCAGGCCGAGCGCAACCCGGCGGGTGCCGTCGTGACCGACCTGGACCGGTTCGGTGGCGGCGTCCCAGATCTCGTCCAGGACCAGCGCGACGGCGGTGGCGGCGGGCAGGCCCGGCGCCAGGTCGACGGCGCGGCAGAACAGTTCGGGTGCCTCGACCGCGAGGGTCTTCACCAGACCGCCGAAGCCGCCGGAGGGCGCGAGCGCCTCCTCGACACCGTGCAGGCCGAAGCCGCCGTCCAGTCGGGTCACGGTCACGAAGCCGGCCCGGCCGGTTCCTGCGGCCCGGGTCAGCGGCTCGACCAGGTGCTTGGCGGTGAGCAGCGCGTGCGACAGTCGGCGGACGCCGTCCGCCCAGTCGCTGTCCGGCCGGGTGGAGAAGGTGACCGCCAGGCTGACCGGGGTCAACTGCTCGATCTTCTCGGCCAGTTCGGTGACACCCCAGCCGGCCAGTGCGAAGTCACGGACCCCCGGCAGCTGCCGGGTCACCCCGGGCAGCCGGAGCAGCTGGACCTGCCAGCCGGTGGCGGTCAGGCGCTCGGCCAGCTCGGGGGTGAGCTCACCGCCGTCGTCCACCAGCAGGGCGGCGGAACCCGCCGGGTACGCCCCCACCAGCCGGTCCGGCAGCGGGAGTTCGACCAGCGTCGCCTGGGCCCGGCCGAGCCGGCCGAGGACCACCGGAGCGGAGGTGGGGGCGGGGGCCACCACCGGCTCCGGCTCCGGCGCGGGTGCGGCAGGAGCCGTGGTGCCGGACATGAACTCGACGATCTGACCCAGCGTCCGCAGCTCACCGAGCTGCTCCGGGCCGACATGCACCTCACTCGGGAACTGCTCCGACAGCACACCCAGAATCTCGACCCGCTTGATCGAGTCGATCCCCAGATCCGCCTCGACATCCATGTCGAGGTCGAGCATCTCCGCCGGGTAGCCGGTCTTGGCTGCGACCACGGCGAGCAGGGCCGCCGCGACGTCACCCGCCGAAGGCCCGGCCTGCGCCGGAGCCGCAGCAGTCGGAGCCTGGGCCGTGGCCGTGGCGCCGGACATGAACTCGACTATCTGACCCAGCGTCCGCAGCTCACCGAGCTGCTCCGGGCCCACGTGCACCTCACTCGGGAACTGCTCCGACAGCACACCCAGAATCTCGACCCGCTTGATCGAGTCGATCCCCAGATCCGCCTCGACATCCATACCCAGTTCGAGCATCTCCGCCGGGTAGCCGGTCTTCGCCGACACCACCGCCAGCAACGCGGCAGCCACCTCGTCGGAGGACGGACCGGCAGCAGCGACCGGAGCCGAGGGCACCGAAGCCGCACTCGCCGACATGAAGTCCACGATCTGACCCAGCGTCCGCAGCTCACCGAGCTGCTCCGGGCCGACATGCACCTCACTCGGGAACTGCTCCGACAGCACACCCAGAATCTCGACCCGCTTGATCGAGTCGATCCCCAGATCCGCCTCGACATCCATACCGAGCTCCAGCATCTCCGCCGGATAACCCGTCTTCGCCGACACCACCGCCAGCAACGCGGCAGCCACCTCATCCGCCGACGGACCGGCAGCAACCACGGGAACCGGAGCCACCACCGGCACCGGCACCGGCACCGGCGGCAGCGCGGCGACCACCGGGGCCGGCGCGACAGCCACGGGCAGCGGAGCAACCGCCACCGGCGCGGGAGCCAGCGCGACCGGAGCAGGAGCAGGAGCCACGGCCGCGACCGGAGCCGGCACCGGAGCCGCGACCGGGGCGGCAGCAGCGGCGGGCGCCCCGCCCAGCTCCAGCGCGGCCAGGTCACGGAGGATCTCGTTGGCGCGCAGGTGCGTCCGGCCGATCGCGAGGCCGTGCTCCTTGACCGCCGTCACCCCGCCCAGGATCTCGGGCAGACGGCCCTGGTCGGCGGCGTTCTCCAGCAGGCCGGCCAGCCGCTCGGCGCTGTGCAGCTGCCCGTTCAGGTAGTCGTCGTGCAGGGCGAGGTGATCGGTGATCAGCTCGGACAGCCGGTCGGGCTGACGATCGTGGTCCACGGGTTCGGTCTCCTGGACGACGGCGGCCACGGGGGCCGGTACGGGGACGGGCACGGAAGCGGGTACTTCGACCGGCACCTCGACCGGTACGGGCACCGGCACGTGGACCTCGACGGTCGGCAGCGTGACCCGGTAGCCGTTGTCGATCGCCTCCCGGTAGGCGGCCCTGCGGTGCTCGGGGACGTAGTTGATGCCGTTCAGCGGGACGGTCATGCCCTTCACCGGCGCGACCGGCTCCGGCACCAGGACGTACGGGTCGGCCACCGACAACGGCAGGCCCAGCACGACGAGTTGGGCGACCGCGCGCTTCAGGGCGATGTCGGCGTCGGCCCCGGGGCCGGGGTCGAGCTGGACGACGACGTGCGGCCGGTCGCCCAGGATCCGACGGACCAGCTGGGTCAGTACGCCCTTGGGCCCGAACTCCACGAAGGTCCGGAACCCGGCCGCGTACATCTCCTCCACCCGGTCGGCGAAGTGCACCGGGTTCACCAACTGCTCGGCCAGCACCCGCCGGTTGGCGGCCTGGTCGGCGCCGTACACCGCGCCCGGCGTGTTGGCGTACACCGGCCCGTGCGGCTCGCGGATCTCGACCTGCTCGACGCTCGCCCGGAACGCCTCGACCGCGTGCGCCACGTACGGCGTGTGGAAGGCAGCCGAGACCGGCAGCCGACTGGCTCGCACCCCGGCTTCCTTCGCGGCCGCGACCAGCCGTTCGACCTCCTCGGTACCGCCGCCGACCACGATCTGGTCGGCCGCGTTCCGGTTGCAGACGGCCAACCCGGCGAAGCGGGAGAGCAGTTCGGCCACCTGCTGATCGGTCGCACTCAGCGCGGCCATCGCCCCCGGGTCGAACCCGGCCTCGGCGGGCGGCGCCATCGCCGCACCCCGGGCCCTGGCCAGCTCGAAGAAGGCGTCGTCGTCCAGCGCGCCGGAGGCCCAGAGCGCGGTCAACTCGCCGAAACTGTGGCCGAGATGGCCGTCGGCCGCGAAGCCCAGCTCACTCAGGTAGCGGAACTGACCGGCCGCCAGCGCGCCGATCGCAGGCTGCGCGTACTCGGTACGGCGCAGCGCGTCCTCCTGCCCGGCCTTGGCCGCCGGGTTGAAGGCGGGCGCCGGGAAGGCCACCCTGGACAGCGGCTCGGTGCCCGCGAAGCGCCGGTTGGCGGCGTCGAAGGCGGCCCGCAGCGGCGGCACGGCGAGCACGGCCCGGTGGCCCGGGTTCACGTACTGGCTGCCCTGACCGGCGAACAGCGCGCCGACCTTGCCGCTCTCGCCCGCACGGGCCCGGAAGTACACGCCCTTGGGGTGGGCCCAGTCCGAGGCGGTCGGCTTGGCCGCCAGCTCGGCGGCCGCCAGCGCGGTGAGCTCGGCCAGCTCGGCGTCGGTCCTGGCCACCAGCGCCACCCGGGGGTGGCCGGCCGGGGCCGGCTCCGACTGGGCCGGACCGGCCAGTGCACCGGCCAGCGCCTGGACGGTCGGCGCGTGCCACTGGTGCACCCTGGCGACCGGGAAGACCACCTTGAGGTCGTCGCCGTCGCCGTACTCCTCCAGCACGAAGTGGAAGTTGGTGCCGCCGAAGCCGAACGAGGAGATGGCGGCCCGGCGGTGGGCCCGCTCCGGGTCGCGGATCCAGGGGCGGCTCTCGGTGTTGACGTAGAACGGGCTGTTGGCGAAGTCGATCGCCGGGTTCGGCTCGTCCACGTTGATGGTCGGCGGCAGCAGCTTGTGGTGCAGCGCCATCGAGAGCTTGATCAGCCCGGCCGCGCCGGCCGCCGCCTTGGTGTGCCCGATCTGCGACTTCACGCTGCCGACCGCCGCGTACTGCTTCGCCTCGGTCGCCCCCGACACCACCGCGGCCAGCGCGGACAGTTCGGTCGCGTCGCCGACCGCCGTGCCGGTGCCGTGCGCCTCGAACAGCTCGACGCTCTCCGGTGAGCAGTCGGCGTCCTCGTAGGCCCGCTCCAGGGCGACGATCTGGCCCTCCTTGCGGGGGGCGTAGATCGACTTGAACCGGCCGTCGCTGGACGAGCCGATGCCCCGGATCACGGCGTAGATCTCGTTGCCGTCCCGCTCGGCGTCGGCCAGCCGGCGCAGCGCCAGCATGCCGATGCCCTCGCCGATCAGCGTGCCGTCGGCCTCCTTGTCGAACGGCCGGATCCGGCCGGCCTTGGAGAACGCCGGGGTCTTGGCGAAGCACAGGTACATGAAGATGGTGTTCTCGGCGTCGCAGCCGCCCGCCAGCATGGTGTCGGCGCGACCCTCCAGCAGTTCGCTGACGGCGGTCTTCACAGCGGCCAGCGAGCTGGCGCAGGCGGCGTCGATGGTCATGTTGGTGCCACCGAGGTCGAGCCGGTTGGCGATCCGCCCGGCCACCACGTTGCCCAGCATGCCGGGGAAGGAGTTCTCCTCCCACGGCGCGAAGGCCAGCTTGAACTTCTCGGCGATCTCCTCGGCGTCCCGCTCGGAGAGGCCGACACTGCGGGCCACCTCCTTGAGCACCGGGGTCTGCAGCCGGGCCGAGAGCGGCTGGGTGAGCTGGTTGGCGCCAGTGATGCCGAGCACCACACCGGTGCGCGAGGCGTCGTACCAGGGCTGTTCGGCCCCGGCGTGCTTGAGCAGGTCGCGGGCGACCACCAGGCTGAGCAGCTGGAGGACGTCGGTGACCTCCAGGGTGGTCGGCGGCAGGCCAAACTCCATCGGGTTGAAGTCCACGGTGGGGATGAACCCGCCGTGCCGGGAGTAGGTCTTGTCCGGTGCGGTCGGGTCCGGGTCGTAGTGCTCGTCGAGGTCCCAGTGGGTCGACGGCACGTCCTCGATGCAGTCCGCCGCCTCCACCACATTGCCCCAGAACTCCCGCAGGTCACGGGACTTGGGGTAGAGGGCGGAGAGACCGACGATGGCGATCGGGTCGCGGGCGAGCCGGCGGTCCAGCTCGCGTTCACTCGGTCTGACGGCGCTGTCGAGAGGCTGGACGGTCGGATTGTTCGAGGAGTGCGCTGGCTGCGAAGAGTTCACGGCGGGCTCTCTTGGTCTCGGTGGCCGGGTCTCACCCGGGCAGCGCCCAACGGGGGTGTGGACACTGCCCGGGCAGGGCGTCGGACCTAAACGGGGTGGACCAGGCGGGCGATGGCCTGGGCCGCGTCCGGTCGGGTGAGCATGGTGTAGTGGTCGCCGGGGGCCACCGCCAGGCTGAGCCCGTGCGGGGCGAGCGGCTGCCAGCCGAGCGTGGGGTCCTCGGGGATCAGGCTGCGTTCGGCCTTCACCAGGACCAGCGGGACGCTCGACGGCCTCGGCCGGTACGGCGCGGTGAGCCGGTTGTTGCGCAACAGCCCGTCGACATAGGTGTCGTAGAGCTTACGGAGCCCGGGCAGTGGGGTGTCCGGGAGCAGTGCACCGCTCGCGGTGGCGGCGTCCAGCACGAGCGGGAGCCCGTCGTCGACGCCGCAGCCGAGCAGGGCGGCCGGGTCGAGCGGTACCGGACGGCCGCGTTTGGCGCCCAGGTACATCGCGAACCAGCCCAGCAGCAAAGGGGGTTCGAGGGCTTCGTCGGGCTGCTGGTACTCCTCGGTCGGCGCGATGCTGTCCAGCAGCACCAGCCGCTCCGGTCGCCGGTCGGCGGGCAGTCGCTCGACCATCGCCTGCGCGACGACCCCGCCGAACGACCAGCCGACCAACGAGAATTGATGACCGGTCAGTCCGGCGGCCCAGTCGGCAAGGGCTTCCACGGTGGTCTCGGCCCGGCCTCCGGTGAGGGCCGCCTCCCCGTACTCGGGGACGGCGGAGAGGTCGAGCACGGTCAGTCCGACACCCTCGGGCAGGGCCTCGGCGAGCGTACGGTGCACCTGCGGGGCGAGCGCCCCGGGGTGGACCAGATGGACGGTGTGGCCGCCTACGGCAGCCCGGCGTAATGGGAGGGCCGCGACCGGCCCGGGTCTACGCGGAGGCACGCTGGCCGCTCTCCTCGGCGATGTGGGCGGCCAGGTCCTTGATGGTGGGGTGGTACCAGAGCGTGGTGGTGCCGAGTTCGAAGCCGAGCCAGTTCTCCATCTCGCCGGCCAGGATCAGCGCCTCGGTGGAGTCCAGGTCCAGCTCGTCGAAGTACTGCTCGGGCGAGACCTCCCCGGGCGCCACCCCGAGCCGGTGGGCGATCTTCTCGATCAGCCACTGCTGGGCCTCAACTGCCGTCACTTGAGCCACGGTTGGTCCTTCCTCTGGCGCCGGCCGAGCCTGACCGGCACCGCATCGACGTTTTCGGGTACGCCGGACCGGCCCTTGACGGGATGGTCCGTGGGCAGTACGAAGGGAGAGCGGGAAGCGGGCATTGCGCACCGATGAGAAGTGGAACCGGGGGCCGTCGACTTCGAACCCGGACCCGATCTCCACTGCTTCCACTGTGGCCCTAGGTGACCTGCTATTCAACCGTCAACTAACTTGACCGGCCCGAACCGGAGCCTGTACCTGGCAAGGCATGGCAAGTCGTGCCAAAACCCACGAACGGTACGGCAGTTGTTGTCACCTCGGCGCACACACTCAGCAAACACCCAGAGTCCGCAGAGCCGCGTCTCCGGCCCCGGAAACGCGGAACGGCACCTGCCCCCAACTTGGTCGGGGAGGGGGCAGGTGCCGTGATACCGCATGAGCCCGGCGGCTCTGACGGGCAAGCGGTTGGTGCGGCCGGACAACGAGCGTCCGGCGGTTTCAGGTGAGGGTTGGTCAGACCACCAGGGGGCGGTCGGTCGGGCGGATCGGGGCGGGCAGCGCGGTCTTGCCACCCAGGTACTTGTCCACCGCGGCGGCGGCCGAACGGCCCTCCGCGATGGCCCAGACGATCAGCGACTGGCCACGGCCGGCGTCGCCGCAGACGTACACACCGTCCACGTTGGTGCCGAACTTCGCGTCCCGGCCGATGTTACCGCGGGCGTCGAGGTCGACGCCGAGCTGCTCCACCAGGCCGTTCTTGACGTCGGTGCCGGTGAAGCCCATCGCCAGGGTGACCAGCTGGGCCGGGATGGCCCGCTCGGTGCCCTCGATCGGCTGGAACCGGCCGTCCTTGAACTCGACCTCGACGAGGTGGAGTTCAGCGACGTTGCCGTCCTCGTCGCCGGTGAAGTGGGTGGTGTTGACCGCGTAGACGCGCTCGCCACCCTCCTCGTGCGCGGAGGTGACCTTGTAGGTCATCGGCATGGTCGGCCAGGGCTGGTTGCCGGGACGCTCGTCGCTCGGACGCGGCATGATCTCCAGCTGGGTGACCGAGGCGGCCCCCTGCCGGAGCGCGGTGCCCAGGCAGTCGGCGCCGGTGTCACCGCCGCCGATCACCACGACGTGCTTGCCCTTGGCGCTGATCGGCGGCTCGACGAAGTCGCCCTCCTGCACCTTGTTGGCCAGCGGCAGGTACTCCATGGCCTGGTGGATGCCCTTGAACTCCCGCCCGGGGACCGGGAGATCACGCGCGGTGGTGGCACCGGCGGCGACCACGACGGCGTCGAAACGCTCGCGCAGCTGCTGCCCGGTGATGTCCTCGCCGACGCTGACCCCGGTACGGAAGCGGGTGCCCTCCGCACGCATCTGCTCGATGCGGCGGTTGATGTGGCGCTTCTCCATCTTGAACTCGGGGATGCCGTAACGCAGCAGGCCGCCGATCCGGTCCGCGCGCTCGTACACCACCACGGTGTGCCCGGCCCGGGTGAGCTGCTGGGCCACCGCGAGACCGGCCGGGCCTGAGCCCACGACCGCGACGGTCTTGCCGGACAGGCGCTCGGGGATCTGCGCGGTGACCCCGCCGTTGTCCCACGCCTTGTCGATGATGGTGACCTCGACGTTCTTGATGGTCACCGCGTCCTGGTTGATGCCCAGCACGCACGCCGACTCACAGGGAGCCGGGCACAGCCGCCCGGTGAACTCCGGGAAGTTGTTGGTCGCGTGCAGCCGCTCGATCGCGCCGGTCCAGTCGTCCCGGAAGGCGAGGTCGTTCCACTCGGGGATCAGGTTCCCGAGCGGGCAGCCGTTGTGGCAGAACGGGATGCCACAGTCCATGCAGCGGCCGGCCTGCTTGCTGATGATCGGGAGCAGGCTGCGCTCGACGTAGACCTCGTTCCAGTCACGAAGCCGGACATCGACCGGGCGGCGCGCCGCCAGCTGCTTGGGCGTGGTCAGGAAGCCCTTGGGATCAGCCACGTGCCGCCTCCATCATCTTGCGAGTGGTCTCGGACTCGGAGAGCCCGTCGCGCTCAGCGGCGTCCTTGGCGGCGAGCACAGCCTTGTAGTCGGTCGGCATGATCTTGGAGAAGCGGGAGACCCCGCCGGCCCAGTCAGCCAGGAGCTCGGCGGCCACGGTGGAGCCGGTCTCCTCGTAGTGCTGCTGCACGGTCTCGCGCAGCCAGTCGCGGTCGGCGTTGGTCGGGGCCTCGATGCCCACCATGCCGTCGTTCACGTTCGCCGGACGCAGGTCCAGCACGTACGCGACACCGCCGGACATACCTGCTGCCAGGTTACGTCCGGTCTCACCCAAAACGACGACCCTTCCGCCGGTCATGTACTCCAGGCCGTGGTCGCCCACGCCCTCGACCACCAGGGTGGCACCGGAGTTACGGACGGCGAAACGCTCACCGGCCTTGCCCCGCAGGTGGATCCGGCCCGAGGTGGCGCCGTACCCGATGGTGTTGCCCGCGATCACGTGGTTCTGCGCGTCGGCGCCGATGGCGGCCGCCTCGCGCGCCGGGCGGACGATCAGCACACCGCCCGACAGGCCCTTGCCGACGTAGTCGTTGGCGTCGCCCTCCAGCCGGAGCGTGATGCCCTTCGGCACGAAAGCACCGAACGACTGACCGGCGCTGCCACTGAACGTGACGTCGATCGTGCCCTCGGGCAGACCCTCGCCCCGGTAACGCTTCGTCACCTCATGGCCGAGCATGGTGCCGACCGTCCGGTTGACGTTGCGGATCGGGAGCTGGATCCGGACCGCGTCGCCGCGCTCCAGGGCGTCCTCGGCCAGCTCGATCAGCTGGTTGTCGAGCGCCTTGTCCAGCGCGTGGTCCTGGGTGGTGGTGTTGTGCAGCGCGGCACCCTCGGGCAGCTCCGGCACGTGGAACAGCGGGGCCAGGTCGAGACCGGCCGCCTTCCAGTGCGTGATCGCCTCGGCGGCGTCGATGCGCTCGGCGTGGCCGACCGCCTCCTCGATGGTGCGGAAGCCCAGCTCGGCCAGGATCTCCCGGACCTCCTCCGCGATGAACTCGAAGAAGTTCACGATGAACTCGGGCTTGCCGGAGAAGCGCTCGCGCAGCACCGGGTTCTGGGTGGCGACGCCGACCGGGCAGGTGTCCAGGTGGCAGACCCGCATCATGATGCAGCCGGAGACCACCAGCGGCGCGGTGGCGAAACCGAACTCCTCGGCGCCCAGCAGGGCGGCGATCACCACGTCGCGGCCGGTCTTGAGCTGACCGTCCGTCTGGACCACGATCCGGTCCCGCAGGCCGTTCAGCAGCAGGGTCTGCTGGGTCTCGGCGAGGCCGAGCTCCCAGGGACCGCCCGCGTGCTTGAGCGAGGTGAGCGGCGAGGCACCGGTACCGCCGTCGTGGCCGGAGACCAGCACCACGTCCGCGTGCGCCTTGGAGACACCAGCGGCGACGGTGCCGACACCGACCTCGGAGACCAGCTTCACGTGGATGCGGGCCGCCGGGTTGGCGTTCTTGAGGTCGTGGATCAGCTGAGCCAGGTCCTCGATGGAGTAGATGTCGTGGTGCGGCGGCGGCGAGATCAGGCCGACACCCGGGGTGGAGTGCCGGGTCTTCGCGACCCACGGGTAGACCTTGTGGCCGGGCAGCTGACCGCCCTCACCGGGCTTGGCGCCCTGGGCCATCTTGATCTGGATGTCGTCCGCGTTCACCAGGTACTCGGAGGTGACGCCGAACCGGCCGGAGGCGACCTGCTTGATCGCCGAGCGGCGCTCCGGGTCGTACAGGCGCTCCGGGTCCTCGCCGCCCTCACCGGTGTTGGACTTGCCGCCGAGCCGGTTCATCGCGATGGCCAGCGTCTCGTGCGCCTCCATCGAGATGGAGCCGTACGACATGGCGCCGGTGGAGAACCGCTTGACGATCTCGGAGACCGGCTCGACCTCGTCGATCGAGATCGGCTCGCGGTCCAGGCCGTTGAACTTGAACAGGCCGCGCAGCGTCATCAGCCGCTCGGACTGCTCGTTCACCCGCTCCGTGTACTGCTTGAAGATGTCGTAGCGGCGCGACCGGGTGGAGTGCTGCAGGCGGAACACCGTGTCCGGGTCGAACAGGTGCGGCTCGCCCTCGCGGCGCCACTGGTACTCGCCGCCGATGTCCAGCGCGCGGTGCGCGGCGGAGATGCCGGAGGCCGGGTACGCCTTGGCGTGGCGGGCGGCCACCTCCTTGGCGATCTCCGCGAGCCCGATACCGCCGAGCTTGGTGGTGGTGCCGGCGAAGTAGCTGTCCACCAGCTCCTGGGAGAGGCCGATCGACTCGAAGACCTGCGCGCCGCGGTACGAGGCCACGGTGGAGATGCCCATCTTGGACATCACCTTCAGGACGCCCTTGCCGAGCGCCTTGATCAGGTTCTTGATGGCCTTCTCGGCCTCGATCCCGGTCAGGAAGGTGCCCTGCTCGACCAGGTCCTCGACCGACTCCATCGCCAGGTACGGGTTGACCGCACCGGCGCCGTAGCCGATCAGCAGCGCGACGTGGTGCACCTCGCGGACGTCACCGGCCTCGACGATCAGCGACATCTGGGTGCGCTGCTTGGTCCGGATCAGGTGGTGGTGCACGGCGGAGGTGAGCAGCAGCGACGGGATCGGCGCGTGCTCGGCGTCCGAGTGACGGTCCGACAGCACGATGATCCGAGCGCCGTCGGCGATCGCCGCGTCGGCCTCGGCCGCGATCGCGGCCAGCCGGGCGGCCAGCGCCTCGCCGCCGCCGGAGACCTTGTACAGGCCCGACAGCGTGACCGCCTTCAGACCCTGCTGGTCGCCGTCCGCGTTGATGTGGATCAGCTTGGCGAGCTCGTCGTTGTCGATCACCGGGAAGCTCAGGCCGACCGACCGGCAGTGCGCCGCCTCGGCGGCGAGCAGGTTGCCCTCCGGGCCGAGGTTGCTGAGCAGCGAGGTGACCAGCTCCTCGCGGATGGCGTCCAGCGGCGGGTTGGTGACCTGCGCGAACAGCTGGATGAAGTAGTCGAAGAGCAGCCGGGGCTTCTCGGAGAGCGCGGCGATCGGGCTGTCGGTGCCCATCGAACCGAGCGCCTCACCACCGGACTTCGCCATCGGGGCCAGGATGACCCGCAGCTCCTCCTCGGTGTAGCCGAAGGTCTGCTGACGACGCGTCACCGAGGCGTGGGTGTGGTGGATGTGCTCGCGCTCGGGCAGCTTGCCGAGCTCGATCTGACCGCCCGCGACCCACTCCTCGTACGGGTGCTCGCCGGCCAGCTGGGCCTTGAGCTCCTCGTCCTCGACGATCCGTCCCTCGACGGTGTCGATCAGGAACATCTTGCCGGGCTGCAGGCGGCCCTTCTTGACCACCTTCTCCTGGTCGATGTCGAGCACGCCGACCTCGGAGGAGAGCACCACCAGGCCGTCCTCGGTGACCCAGTACCGGGCCGGGCGCAGGCCGTTGCGGTCGAGCACCGCGCCGATCTGGGTGCCGTCGGTGAAGGTCACGCAGGCCGGGCCGTCCCAGGGCTCCATCAGGTTGGAGTGGTACTGGTAGAACGCACGGCGGGCCGGGTCCATGGTGGCGTGGTTCTCCCACGCCTCCGGGATCATCATCAGCACCGAGTGCGGCAGCGAACGGCCACCCAGGTGCAGCAGCTCCAGCACCTCGTCGAACGAGGCCGAGTCGGAGTGGTCCGGGGTGCAGATCGGGAAGATCCGGCTCAGGTCGCCCGGGATCAGGTCGGTGGCGAGCTGGGACTCACGCGCCGTCATCCAGTTCCGGTTGCCCTTGACCGTGTTGATCTCGCCGTTGTGCGCGACGAAGCGGTACGGGTGGGCGAGCGGCCAGCTCGGGAAGGTGTTGGTGGAGAACCGCGAGTGCACCAGGCCGACCGCGGAGGCGTACAGCCGGTCCGACAGGTCGGGGAAGAAGGGCTCCAGCTGGCCGGTGGTCAGCATGCCCTTGTAGACGATGGTGCGGGCGGAGAACGAGGGGAAGTACACCCCGGCCTCCCGCTCGGCACGCTTGCGCAGGACGAAGGCGACCCGGTCCAGCGCGATGCCGGTCAGCTCGCCGCCGGCCACGAAGATCTGCCGGAAGCGGGGCATCACCGAGCGCGCGGTGGCGCCCAGCAGGTCGGGGGTGACCGGCACGTCGCGCCAGCCCAGGACGGTGAGGTTCTCCTCGGCGGCGATCGCCTCGATCTGCGCGACGGCCGCGGCGTCGGCCGCGTCCTCGTCCGGCAGGAAGGCGATACCGACGGCATAGGAGCCGGCCGCCGGGAGCTCGAAGGAGACCTTGGAGCGCAGGAAGGCGTCCGGGACCTGGGTCAGGATGCCCGCACCGTCACCGGAGTCCGGCTCGGCGCCGGTGGCGCCCCGGTGCTCCAGGTTGCGCAGCACCGTGAGGGCCTGGTCAACGATGGTGTGGTCGGCGATGCCGGTCAGCGTGGCGACGAAACCGACGCCACAGGCGTCGTGCTCGTTACGCGGGTCGTACAGGCCCTGAGCAGTGGGTCGCGCATCCGGAACGAGCGCGTAGGGCCGGGCTGCGGCCTGCTGGGGCTCGTTGGCGGAGTGCATGGATGCAGACAGCATCGGCTCTCCCGTCGTCGTCTCTGGCAAGGTGCTTGTGCAATAGGGACGACGTTGGCCCTCTGCGATTTCGTGCAGGTTACATGATGCCGGACATCCCGAAAAGTGGAATGTCACGTCCAGATGGCGGACAAGGTGCCCAGGTCACGGGCTATTACCGGCAAGTAACAGAGCTGGCGGGAGGCGAACGCTCGTCCGCACGCTCCCACCAGTGTGCCCCCTGTCGCCGGGAGCGAAACAGGGGCGTAATGCCCCGTCCACATCGTGAGAAGGGGTGCCCTGCGAATCCTTCTCCGATCGGCGAGCCGCGCATGAGATTCTGCGGCCGGGCCCTCGCCTCGCCGGGATCAGTGCAGGTCTAGTCGGTGATCCATGTGGGGAAGGTCATATTCATACAGGGTCAGGTCAGCCGACCTGACCGCCGATCAGCGCACCCAGCAGGTAGGTCACCGCAGCCGCCGCCGAACCCAGCAGCAACTGCCGCAGCCCGCTGTACCACCAGCTGCGCGCGGTCACCCTGGCCACCACCGCACCGCAGAGGAACAGCCCGGCCAACGCGAGCACCAGCGCAGGCAGCAGCGAGGTGGCGCCGAGCAGGTACGGCAGCAGCGGGAGCAGCGCGCCGAGCGCGAAGCACCCGAACGAGGAGACCGCGGCCACCGTCGGGGACGGCAGGTCGTGCGGGTCGATCCCGAGCTCCTCGCGGGCGTGCACCTCGAGGGCCTGCTCGGGGTCGGCGGTGAGCTGCCTGGCCACCTCGCGGGCCAGCTCCGGCTCGACCCCCCGGGAGATGTACAGCTCCGACAGCTCGGCCAGTTCGCCCTGCGGGTTGCGGCGCAGCTCCAGCCGCTCCACCTCGATCTCGGCCTCGACCAGCTCACGCTGGGAGGCCACCGAGGTGTACTCGCCGGCCGCCATCGAGCAGGCGCCGGCGGCCAGCCCGGCCAGGCCGGTGATGATCACCGTGCTGGTGGAGACCGCGCCGCCGACCACGCCGGTCATCAGCGCGAAGTTGGAGACCAGCCCGTCCATCGCGCCGAACACCGCCGGGCGGAGCCAGCCACCGTTGACGTCCCGGTGGTGCCCCTCGGCCGGGATGCGAGGCATCGGGTTCTCCTCGGCGATCGGCTCGGCGATGGTCACGGTCACGGTCTGGCCCCCAGGTACGACGTACTGCGAAATCTCCTGACGAGTCGAAAGGTAGTCCGATGAAACGATCGTTTCCAGCAAAGTAAGGCTGTCCGAACAGCACTTCGGCCGCCCCGCACCGAGACGGTGCGAGGCGGCCGAGGAGTCGGAAGTCAGCAGTTCAGGACGGTTTCCCGGGCTCCGGGTCGGTCGTTGCGGCGGTGTCCTCAGGCTGGTCCTCGCCGGTGGCGACGGACTCCGGCTCGGACAGCGTCAGTTCACCGACGTGGGCGGCCGGGTCGATCGAGTCCGGGTCCTCCCGGCCGGGGCGCTTCTTCCCGACGATCACCAGGTAGGCGATGGCGCCGATGAAGGTGAGGATCGCGGTCCACTCGTTCAGCCGCAGGCCGAGGATGTGGTGCGCCTCGTCGATCCGCAGGTCCTCGACCCAGAACCGGCCCACGCTGTAGGCGGCGACGTAGACCGCGAAGGCGCGGCCGTGGCCGAGGGTGAACCGCTTGTCGGCCCAAATCACCAGCAGCGCGACACCGACGCACCAGAGCGACTCGTACAGGAAGGTCGGGTGGAATACCCCGTCCACCACCGAACCGTCGGACTCGACCTTGTGGATCTCCAGACCCCAGGGCAGGTCGGTGGTCCGACCGTAGAGCTCCTGGTTGAACCAGTTGCCCCAGCGGCCGCAGGCCTGGGCCAGCGCGATGCCGGGGGCGACCGCGTCGGCCCACGCGGGCAGCGGAACGCCCCGGCGGCGGGCGCCGATCCAGGCGCCGACCGCGCCGAACGCGATCGCGCCCCAGATACCGAGGCCGCCCTCCCAGATCTTGAAGGCGTTCCAGGGGTCCTTGCCGTCCCCGAAGTACAGCTGGTGATCGGTGATCACGTGGTAGAGGCGGCCGCCGACCAGGCCGAACGGCACCGCCCAGACGGCGATGTCGCCGACGGTGTGCTTGGCACCGCCCCGGGCGACCCAGCGCTTGCTGCCGAGCCAGACGGCCACGACGACACCGATGATGATGCAGAAGGCGTAGGCGCGAAGCGGGACGGGCCCCAGATAGAGGACCCCCCGCGACGGGCTCGGAATGTATGCGAGATCCATGGCGAGGTCGACGCTACCGGACCCCGCCCGACACTCCGGCACCGCGCGGGGTCACAGCTTTCGAACGTTCGTCCTCAGGGCGCCGGAGTGGCGCTGGTGACGGTGCCCAGCGGCTTGCCCGCGTTGGCGGCGTCCACCCACTTCGCCAGGTTCTCCGGGGTGATCTGCTCCTCGCCGTTCTTCGGGTAGATCGGCGTCCCGTTGAGCAGCACGGTCGGGGTCGACTTGTAGCTGGACTTGTCGAAGTCCTGCTGCACCGCGGCCACCCAACCGGCGTACTTGTTGTCGTTGACGCAGCTCTCGAAGGTCGGGCTGTCCAGCCCGGGGACCTGCTTGGCCAGGCCGATCAGGGTGCTCTTGTCGCTGAAGGAGTCGCTGGTCTCCTCCGGCTGGTTCTTGTACATCACGTCGTGGTACTCGCGGAACTTGCCCGCGTCCTGGGCGCAGGCCAGCGCGTTGGCGCCGTACTTGGAGCCCTTGCCGCCGAGCGAGCGGTCGATGAACGAGACGATGTGGTAGTTCCCGTAGAGCTTGCCCTGGTTCTCCAACTGGTTGACCGTGCTGGAGAATTCACGCTCGAAGGTGCCACAGGCCGGGCAGCGCGGGTCCTCGTAGACGGTCAGTACCGAGGGGGCGTTGGCCGGGCCGTCCGGGATCACCAGGTTCTTGTCACCGATGGTGCCGGCCGGGTGGGCCACCGGAGTGTCCGGCTTGGAGCGCTGGTTCTGCACCACCACACCGGTGATCACACCCGCCGCGATCACCGCGAGCACCACCCCGCCGATGATCAGCTTCTTCTTCCGCTTCGAACGGGCCTCCTCGGCGGCCCGCTCCTCCAGCATCCGCTCGCGGGCGGTGCGCTTGCCTTCTCGGTTCTTCTCACTCATAGCTCTGGTACGTCCAAGGTGGGGGCCGGTGGGTTCGGTGGCGGCTGTCGGTCCGTCAAGCGCTCAGCCAGGCATCGGCCGAGAGCTTGGTCCTGGGCCGGTACACCAGCCACGCGGACAGCAGCAGGAAGCCGCTGTCGCGCAGGATCTCCTGCAGGTACTCGGTCTGCGAGGAGTCGACCGTGCCACCACCGCCGAAGCAGCCGCAGTCGATCGAGATGCCACGGGCCCAGGCGGAGCTGATACCGCCGATGAAGGTGAGCAGCAGCAGGGCCGAGATCACCGCGACGATCCGCGTCCCGAGACCGATCAACAGCAGCAGGGCGAGGGCCAGTTCGAGGAACGGCAGCCCGTAACCGATCGGCTTGACCAGGGACTCGGGCAGGATCTCGTACGCCCGCACGGCCTGCGCCGCCTCCGCCGGATCGGCCACCTTGGCCAGCCCGGCCCAGGCCCAGACCACGGCCAGGCCGATCCGGGCCGCCAGCCCGAACCACTCCCCCGCCGCGCCGTCGACCGCGCGGCGCAGTCCCGAGCCGCGGTCCGGTACGGCGGCGGTCTGCTGACTGGCCATCGGGTCCTCCCCCTCGGTACGTCCCTGGCGTGGTGCTACTCACGCTTCCTGATGAACCGTAGGGGATGAATGGCGGTTACTCCACATTCGCGCATTAAGCCGAATGAGTGATGAAATAGGAACAGATGTCCGATCTGATCCGGCGTCAGTGCTGCCCGCACCCGGCCGGACCCGCCAGCCGGCTGAGCGGCGGCCGCCCGTCGTGCTGCGACCGCCCGGCCCGCACCACCGAGTCCACCCGGGCCGCCTGACTGCACACGTACGCATCCCGCTCAGCCCGCTCCGCCCCCCGCTGGGCCAGCACCGGACCGACCGCCGCCTCCGCACCCAGCGTCGCACCGAGCACCAGGGCGGCAGCCACCGCCCGCAGCAGGACGGCACGCTGGAGACAGGGCACTTGGCGCACTCCTTCGGTCGGCGAAACGAGTCGTACAGCACACGAACTCGTCCCTCCACTCAACGCCACCCAACCGCCGCCGATGCGTCAACCCCCAACACTTCACCCGGACGGCGGGCCCAGGCTGACCCTCCGGGCATCTACCGACAGGGGCTCGGGGAACTGCGACGCCGACCTCGTGAAAGGTCACACGTACGTAAGTGGTCAGGCACTTTGGATGTGACCCAAGCGCCAGACCTCCTCGCAGTTCCCCGAGCCCCTGGGGAGTGAAACTGAGCCGGGTGCCTACCTGCGGCGGACGCCCTCCGCCAGTTCAGCGGCGAGGCCACGGACTGCCGCCAGCCCGGCGTCGTCGTCGGCCGCGTCCAGGATCCGCTGGACAAAGGCGGAGCCCACGATCACCCCGTCCGCGAAAGCCGCCACCTGGGCCGCCTGGTCGGCGTTGGAGACCCCGAGCCCGACGCAGACCGGCAGGTCGGTGGTGGCCCGCGTGCGGGCGACCAGGTCCTCGGCCAGGTTGCCGACGGCCGCCCGGGTGCCGGTCACGCCCATCACGGCGGCCGCGTAGACGAAGCCGGAGCCCGCCGCGGTGACCTCCGCGAGGCGCGGGTCCTTGCTGCTGGGGGCGACCACGAAGACGGTGTCGAGCCCGTGCTCGCCCGCCGCCTTGCGCCACTCGTCGGACTCCTCGACCGGCAGGTCGGGCAGGATCACGCCCGCTCCCCCGGCGGCGGCCAGCTCGGCCGCGAACCGGGCCACGCCGTAGCGGTCCACCGGGTTCCAGTACGTCATCACCAGCACCGGCGTACCGGGGTGGGCGGTGGTCGCCTCGGCGACCGTCCGCAGTACGTCCTTGATCCGGACGCCGCCCCGCAGCGCGATGTCGTCGGCGGTCTGGATGGTCGGACCGTCCAGCACCGGGTCGGAGTGCGGCAGGCCGACCTCGACCACATCGCAGCCGCCCTCGATCAGGGCCTTGACCGCGGCGATGCCGCCGTCGATGGTCGGGAAGCCGGCCGGCAGGTAGCCGATCAGGGCCGCCCGGTTCTCACTCTTCGCGGCGGCCAGCACCGCGCTCAGCTTCGAAGCCATGGTCACTTACCCCCGTTGTTCTGGTCGTACAGGCCGAAGTACTGGGCGGCGGTGTGCATGTCCTTGTCGCCACGGCCGGAGAGCGACACCAGGATGGTGGCCTCCGGGCCCAGCTCGCGGCCGAGCACCAGCGCCCCCGCGAGCGCGTGCGCGCTCTCGATCGCCGGGATGATGCCCTCGGTACGGGACAGCAGCCGCAGCGCCTGCATCGCCTGATCGTCCGTCACCGGGCGGTACTCGGCCCGGCCGGTGTCCTTCAGCCAGGCGTGCTCGGGGCCGACGCCGGGGTAGTCCAGGCCCGCCGAGATCGAGTGCGACTCGATGGTCTGGCCGTCCTCGTCCTGCAGCACGTACGTGCGCGAGCCGTGCAGCACGCCGGGGTCGCCCTTGGTCAGGGTGGCCGCGTGCCTGGGGGTGTCCACGCCTTCGCCGGCCGCCTCGCAGCCGATCAGCCGGACGCCCGCGTCCGGGATGAACTCGTGGAAGATGCCCATCGCGTTGGAGCCGCCGCCGACACAGGCGACGACGGCGTCCGGCAGCTTGCCGGTCCGCTCCAGCACCTGCTCGCGGGCCTCGATGCCGATCACCTTGTGGAAGTCGCGGACCATCGCCGGGAAGGGGTGCGGCCCGGCGACCGTGCCGAACAGGTAGTGGGTGGAGTCGACGTTGGCGACCCAGTCCCGGAACGCCTCGTTGATGGCGTCCTTGAGCGTGCGGCTGCCGGAGGTCACCGGGATCACCTCGGCCCCCAGCATCCGCATCCGGGCCACGTTGAGCGCCTGGCGCTCGGTGTCGACCTCGCCCATGTAGATGGTGCAGTCGAAGCCGAACAGCGCGCAGGCGGTGGCGGTGGCCACGCCGTGCTGTCCTGCGCCGGTCTCGGCGATGATCCGGGTCTTGCCCATCCGGCGGGTCAGCAGCGCCTGGCCCAGCACGTTGTTGATCTTGTGCGAGCCGGTGTGGTTCAGGTCCTCGCGCTTGAGCAGGATCCGCGCCCCGCCCGCCTCGGCGGAGAACCGGTGCACGTCGGTGAGCGGGCTCGGCCGCCCGGTGTAGTCCTTGAGCAGCGCGTCGAGCTCGGCCGCGAAGGCCGGGTCGGCCTTGGCCTTCTCGTACTCCTCGGCGACCTGCTCGACCGCGGCGACCAGCGCCTCCGGGATGAAGCGGCCGCCGTACGCGCCGAAGTAGCCCCGGGCGTCGGGGACCTGAGCGCCTGGCAGGTAGTCCTTTTCGGACATGGCTGTAGTCCTCGTGATTCGGTGAATGACTGTCAGGAACGTGGCATGGCTGTGCTCAGCCGTTCGTCCTGCGCCATCGGCGGCCCGGCACCTGCCCGGGCTCGCAGCCGATCACGTACCGCACCCGCCGCCCCAGCACCCGGCGCGCGGGCGCGCGGCAGCCGCGCGGGCGGCAGCCAGGGGCGAGACGGGCGCTCATGATCCGGGTCAGCCCCGCCCGTTGTTGCGCAGCGCCGGGTGGGCACCGGCGGCCACCAGGTCGGCCACGGCCGCCTTCGGGTCCTTGCCGGTCACCAGGGACTCGCCCACCAGCACGGCGTCCGCGCCCAGGTTGGCGTACGCGATCAGGTCGTGCGGGCCGCGCACCCCGGACTCGGCAATGCGGACGATGTGCGCCGGGATGGCGTCCACCACGTTGCCGAAGGTGTTCCGGTCGACCTCGAGGGTCTTGAGGTTGCGGGCGTTGACGCCGATGATCTTCGCTCCGGCGTCCACCGCGCGGGCGATCTCCTCCTCGTCGTGCACCTCGACCAAGGGCGTGAGCCCGATCGACTCGGCCCGCTCGATGAGCGAGACGAGCGCGGGCTGGTCCAGGGCCGCCACGATCAGCAGCGCGAGGTCGGCGCCGTGGGCGCGGGCCTCCCAGAGCTGGTAGGCGGTGACGATGAAGTCCTTGCGCAGGATCGGGGTCTCGACCGCGGCCCGGACTGCGTCCAGGTCGGCCAGCGAACCGCCGAAGCGGCGCTGCTCGGTCAGCACACTGATCGCGGCGGCACCGCCGGCCGCGTAGTCGAGCGCCAGGGCCGCCGGGTCGGCGATCGCCGCCAGCGCTCCCTTGGACGGGCTGGAGCGCTTGACCTCGCAGATCACCCGGATGCCGTCGCCACGCAGCGCGGCAACGCCGTCCTTGGCGTCGGGAGCCTTGGCGGCCAGCTCCTTGAGCTGGTCCAGGGAGACCCGGGCCTGTCGCTCGGCGAGGTCCTCGCGGACCCCGTCGATGATCTCGTCGAGCACACTCACGCGGGCGCCCCCATCGTTCTGCCGGGCGATCGCCCGGCTAGTCGGGTGTAACACCGCGGGTACGAACCGGACCGGACCTGTGCAGGTCCGGTGCTGATCTGCCCCCGTCGGCCTCTCGATGGTATCGGGCGCGGGGGGCGCGAACCGCATCCGCCCGGCGCGCGTCTCGCGGAGCGGACCGGCGCACACGCCGGAGGGCTACACCGAGGGCGGTGCCAGAGCGGCTCCGATCGGGAGGTTTCGCAGCACCATGAACAGCCCGAGGACCAGCACCAGCAGGACAGTACGGGCCGCGCCGAAACCGATCCGGGGCGCCTTCCCGCCGGTCAGGGCGGCCCACAGCCAGCCCACCCAGAGCAGTACGGCGACCACCGCCAGCAGCACCACCAGCAGGTTGTCGTGCACGGCCGCGGTCAGTTCGCCGTGGGTCAGCGCGTGCACGGCCCGCAGGCCGCCGCAGCCGGGACACCACCAGCCGGTGGCCGCGAGCACCGGGCAGGTCGGGTAGTGGCCGGGCGTGTTCGGGTCCACCCCCGCCACGTACAGCGTCGGCAGGCCGACCGCCGTCAGGGCGGCCAGCGGGCGGACCAGCCGGCGCAGCGGGGACGGCGGCACGGGCGGGGCGCTGGGCTGCGGGGCGGGCTGCGGGGCGGCGTTCACACCGCCGATTCTGCCCCGGCCACCGGGGCTCACCCCTCAGGCGGGCGTGCGTGTCACGCAGCAGGGAGCGACCGGCGCTCCGTGCGCCTGCCGCTCCCTGTGACGGATCTGACGGGGGTTCAGGCCCCGGCGGTGACGGCCTCGCGGCGAGCGATCGTCTCCTCGGGGGTGGCGAAGTTCTGGCTGGGCTGCTTGCCCATGCCCGCCATCGCCATCGCCTTGCCGACCACGCCGCCGAGCACGACGACGGCCAGGCCCACCCAGAACAGCCAGATGGCGGGAAGGATCATGGCGACGCCGCTGACCGTGAAGCCGATGAAGGCGATGGTCGAGCCGGTCCAGGCGGCGGGGGTGTTGCCGTGCGCTGCTGCCGACATCTGATGGTGCTCCTTGGTTCTCCGGGGCCCGGCCGGGCTGACGGGCGCTCGGCGGGTTTACGTCCCCATTGTGCCGGGCCCTGACGTCCGACCCCAAGCGGGGGCCTCCGTTTCAGGTGGGATCCTCGCCACGGTCCAGCGCCTGCCACAGTTCGGCCGGGGTCCCGGCGCCCTGCGCCTTCGGCGTGGCCTTGCGCGCCGGCGCGTCGTACCGGCTGCCCATCGCGGGCCAGTCCCGGCCGTACCGCACCGTCAACAGCCCGGCGACGGCCAGCAGCAGCCCGCCCAGCGCGGCCACCCACGGCCAGGCGGTGTGGCTCACCTGCTCCGCCTGGGCGCTCACCAGCGCCAGCTTCTTGGCCGCCTCGCCGTTCAGCGCACCGGCACCGGTCGCGCCGACCACCGCCGCCACCGCGGCCCCGAGCCCGGCCAGCGTCACCAGGGCGCCCACCACCGCCTTGCCCACGCCACGCACCGCGAAGACCGCCACCGCCGACGCCAGCCCGACCAGCGCGAGCCCGCCCGGCAGCCCCGAAACCGCACTCCCGGTCACCTCGACCGCCAGCCCCCCGGCCTTCCCCGCCGCCCACACCCGGCTCACGGCGGTCAGCACCAGCACCGCCCCGAGCACGGTCAGCGCCAGCATCACGCCGAGACTCCGGCGGCTGTTCTTCTTCGGCGCGGTCTCGACGGCAGCGGGCTCAGCGGTACGGGGCGAGGGAAGCGAGGTCACCCGTCCACTATCCCTGAACCGCCCCGGCGCCGGTCAGCGGGGGTCCGCCGGGAACCCGTCCGTACGGACCGTCAGCTCGCGCCCGTCCAGCCGCAGCCGCAGGTCGCCGCCGAACGGCACGGCTTCCTGGGACTGGTAGACACCGGTCCGGCTCGGGTCGCCGTACACCGTGCAGAGCGCCGTCGAGGGGTCGATCACCACGTACACCGGAATACCGCATTCGGCGTAGAGCCGCAGCTTCTTGACGAAGTCGTTGTCCTGACTGGAGGCCGACACGACCTCGAGGACGGCTTCGAGGTCGTGCCACTCGTAGCGGCCCCGGCTGTTGTGCTCGGCGCCCGGTGCAACGATCGCCAGGTCTGGGGCGTAGCCGTAGAGGCTGGACGGGAAGTCGACCATGACGTCCGAGAGGATGTCACCCTGTCCCGCGAGCTGATGCTCGATCTGCGGGGCGGCCTTGAGGATGACCTTCCGCTGCTTCTCCCCCTGGGGCGTCATGATGATCTTCCCGTCCGTGATCTCCACCTTGTAGCCCTCCGGAAGCTTGACCCCTTCCAGGACGTCCCAGGCGCTCTCGGTGCTCATCGCGGTCATCCCCGCCGCCTCTCTACGCGACTCGGTGGGCTCCTGCGTCACTCACGATAGCGAGCTGCGCAGGGTGTTGGCGGTGGCGACGGCGCGGAGGACGGCGGCGGCCTTGTTGCGGCATTCGGTGTCCTCGGAGTGCGGGTCGGAGTCGGCCACCACGCCGGCGCCGGCCTGGACGTAGGCGGTGCCGTTGCGGAGCAGGGCGGTGCGGATGGCGATCGCGGTGTCGGAGTCGCCGGCGAAGTCGAGGTAGCCGACGCAGCCGCCGTAGAGGCCGCGGCGGGTGGGTTCGAGCTCCTCGATGATCCGCATCGCGCGGGGCTTGGGGGCACCGGAGAGGGTGCCCGCCGGGAAGCAGGCGGTCAGCACGTCGAAGGCGGAACGGCCCGCCGCCACCCGGCCGGTGACGGTGGAGACGATGTGCATCACGTGGCTGTACTTCTCGACCGACATGAAGTCGACCACCTCGACGCTGCCGGGCTCGCAGACCCGGCCGAGGTCGTTGCGGCCGAGGTCGACCAGCATCAGGTGCTCGGCCCGCTCCTTCGGATCGGCGAGCAGCTCGGCGGCCAGCTCGGCGTCCTCGTGCGGGGTGGCGCCGCGGTGCCGGGTGCCGGCGATCGGGTGCACCATCGCCTGACCGCCCGTCACCTTGACCAGCGCCTCCGGGCTGGAGCCGACCACGTCGAAGCCGCCCTCGGCGGTGCCGTCCGGGCCGGGGAAGCGGAACAGGTACATGTACGGGCTGGGGTTGGTGGTGCGCAGGACGCGGTAGACGTCCAGCGCGCTGGCCTCGCACGGTGCTTCGAACCGCTGCGAGGGCACCACCTGGAACGCCTCGCCGGCCCGGATCCGCTCCTTCACCTCCTCGACCGCCGCCCGGTACGGGGCGCCACCGAAGGGTGAGTGGGCGTCAACCGCCGTGGGGGTGAAGGTCGCCAGACCCGGGTCGACCGGCCGGGCCAGGTCGGCCTGCATCCGGTCCAGCCGGGCGACGGCGTCGGTGTACGCCTCGTCCACGCCGCTGGCCAGGTCGTTGTGGTTGACCGCGTTGGCGATCAGCACCACCGTGCCGTCGGCGTGGTCGAGCACGGCCAGGTCGGTGGCCAGCAGCATGGTCAGCTCGGGGAGCTTCAGGTCGTCCGGGGTGAGGTTCGGCAGCTTCTCCAGCCGGCGGACCACGTCGTACCCGAGGTAGCCGACCAGGCCACCGGTGAGCGGCGGCAGGCCGTCGTCGGTGTGCCGGGGCGTGTGCAGGGCCTCCAGCGCGGCCCGCAGCACCTCCAGCGGGTCGCCGGTGGTGGGGATGCCGACCGGCGGGCTGCCGTGCCAGCGGGCGTTGCCGTCCGGGTCGGCGGTCAGGGCGGCCGCGCTGTGCACGCCGACGAAGGAGTACCGGGACCAGTTGCCCTGCTCGGCCGACTCCAGCAGGAAGGTGCCGGGACGCTCGTCGGCCAGGCTGCGGTACAGCCCGATGGGGGTGAGGCCGTCCGCGAGGAGCCGGCGGGTGACCGGGATGACCCGGGTGTCTACGGCGAGCTTGCGGAAGTCCTCAAGGTCCATCTGGCTTGGCACCGTTCGTCAGTTGGGGCGGGCTGGGGACAGATTAGCGAGCGAGCGGGAGCACGTCCGCGTCGAAGCAGGTCCGGTCGCCGGTGTGGCAGGCCGCGCCGACCTGGTCGACCTTGACCAGCAGGGTGTCGCCGTCGCAGTCCAGCGCCACCTGCTTGACATGCTGGAAGTGGCCGGAGGTGTCGCCCTTGACCCAGTACTCCCGGCGGCTGCGGCTCCAGTACGTGCAGCGGCCGGTGGTCAGGGTGCGGTGCAGCGCCTCGTCGTCCATCCAACCGAGCATCAGCACCTCGCCGGTGTCGTACTGCTGGGCGATCGCCGGCAGCAGGCCGTCCTCGGTGCGCTTGAGCCGGGCGGCGATGTCAGGGGCGAGGGCGGTGCTGCCGGGGGCGGCGGGAGTGGTCGACATGGCGTCCATTGTGGCAGCTCAACCCTGCTCCCCCGGTACCCGCCCAGTCACGCCGCCGGGCTCTCGCACCCCTGCGGCCAGACCACCTCTACGTACAGTCCGGCCCGCTCCGCCGCCTTCACCACCTCGGCGGTGTGCCCCTCGGGGCGGCCGTCCCAGACCGCGATCAGCTCGTCCACCATCGCGACCAGGGCCCGGCAGGTGTCGTCGCCGAGACCGCCCACCTCGACCGGGGCCAGCCGGTGCACCGCGTTCGCCTCGTTCATCAGCCGCTGCCTGGCCTGCCGGCCGGCTCCCGCGAACGCCCCGGCCTTCCCGGCCGTGGCCGAGACGATCACCTCGACCTTGCCGCCGTGCTCCAGCACCGACTGGGCGAACCAGGTCTCAGGGCCGGCCGCCAGACAGGTCACCCCGACCAGGTCGTAGCTGCCGAACGTGGTGACCAGTCGCCACAGCTCGCCCCGGACCAGCATCTCGCTCAGATCCGAGAGCCCCTCGTGCCCGACGATCCCAACTCGCATAACCAAAGACCCCAGTACCTGTTCAGGGCCGTGCCACCGCCAGCGTATACCTGGCCCGGTTCCGGCTTCGCGGAGTAGCTGACGGGACCGGCCCGGGCGGCCAGAATGGGCCCGGTCGGAACGAGGGGGTCGGGGAATGAAACGGCGACGGGTGCTGGCCACGGCGGTGGTCCTGCTTCTGCTGGCGGCGGGTGCGGTGGTGCTGCTCTGGCCGGAGCCGAAGCAGCGGGCGGTGCCGTCACCGCCGCCGCCCAGTACGGCCGCGCCTTCGCCGTCCCCCTCGCCTTCACCTTCGCCGAAGGTGCTGCCGTATCTGTACTTTCTGCCCGGGACATGCCTGGACTACCAGCCGCTGAGCCGGACGACGGCACCGGCGGAGGCCCGGCCCTGCGAGCAACCGCACGACGGCGAGGTGGTCGCCGACATCGTGCTGCCCGACGGGCTGACCGGTGAGCCGGCGATCCAGCAGGCGATGACCGCGGCCTGCGAACCGCACCTGGTGGAGTGGGAGGGCAGGCAGGGCGGCGGCGGACCTTACTTCGGGCGCTACCTCGGGCCGCGCCTGGTGCACTACCAGGCCGGGCTGCGGGACGCGACCTGCATCATGTCCGTCACCGACCAGCCAGGCGGGCGGCGGCTGACGGGGCATCTGAAGGGGCTGGGGCCAAGCTAGTTCGGCTCAGCACACGCACGTAGGCTGGGCCGCATGTCGAACTTCGCTCGAGTGCAGCGCCAGCGGTTGACCGGACTCCTGCGTGCGGCCGGGCCGGACGCGCCGACCCTCTGCACGGGGTGGACCACCCGCGACCTGGCCGCCCATCTGGTGGTGCGCGAGCGGCGGATGGACGCGGCGGCCGGGATCAGGCTGACCCCGCTGGCCGGCTGGACGGCCCGGGTCCAGGAGGGCTACCGGGCGCGCCCGTACGAGGAGTTGCTGCGGCTGTTCCGGACCGGGCCGTCGGCGTTCTCCCCCTTCTCACTGCCCGGCGCGGACGAGGCGGCCAACGTCGTCGAGTACTTCGTGCACGCGGAGGACGTCCGGCGGGCCGGTGAGGAGTGGCAGCCGGAGCCGCTCGAACCCGGGCTGACCGAGGCGCTCTGGCGGCGGCTGCCGATGCTGGCCCGGCTGGAGGCCGGCCGGAAGTCCCCGGTACGGCTGGTGCTGCGGCGGCCGGACGGCCGGGCGGTGACCGTCTCGCGGCAGACCGGGCCGACCGTCGAGGTGACCGGCGAGCCGGGCGAGTTGGTGCTGTTCGCGTTCGGCCGGGGGGCGCGGGCGCGGGTCACGGTGAGCGGGCCGACGGACGCGGCCGAGGCGCTACGGGTGGCACTGCCGTTCGAGTGACAGTCCGTCAGTCGGCGCGCCTCTGTCAGTGGCGGGTGGCAGGGTGGTCCGGACGACGCCATGCCACCCGAAGGAGCGGTTTCCGCATGCTCACCACCGACTTTCAGACCGGCTCGCCGAACTGGCTCGACCTGGGCAGCCCCGACACCGCTGCGGCCGCCGCCTTCTACGGCGAGGTGCTCGGCTGGACCTTCCGGTCGGCCGGCCCGGAGGCGGGCGGCTACGGCTTCTTCCAGCTGGACGGGCGGACGGTGGCCGCACTCGGCCCGCTGACCGAGGAGGGCGCGCAGTCGTCCTGGACGCTCTACTTCGCCACCCCGGACGTGGACGCCACCGCGAAGACCGCCGAACAGGCCGGCGGCACCGTGCGGGTCGAGCCGGGCGACGTCTTCGACGCCGGGCGGATGGCAGCGCTGACCGACCCGCACGGCGGACGGTTCGCCCTCTGGCAGGCCGCACGGACGGCCGGCCTCGACACGGCGGGCTCGCCGGGCTCGCTGCGCTGGGCCGAACTGCACACGCCCGACGCAGCGGCGGCGGTGGCCTTCTACCGGGCGCTGTTCGGGTGGCGCACCGAGCAGGTCGAGGTCCCCGGGATGACGTACACCGTGGTCTCGGTGGCCGAGGGCGACCAGCAGGACACCTCGTTCGGCGGGATCGCCCCGAGCGAGCACCCCCAAGCAGACTGGCTGCCGTACTTCGAGGTCGCGGACCCGGACGCAACGATCGCCCACGCGGTGGAGAGCGGGGGGACGGTGCTGCTCCCCGGCATGGACGCCCCCGGCATCGGCCGGATGGCCTGGCTGACGGACCCGTTCGGCGCACGCTTCGCGGTCATCCGCAGCGAGTAAGTTGCACTGTCCAGGGGCTCGGGGTCGGCGTCGCCCACGCGGCGGAGCCGCACATCAGCAGAGCCCCGAGCCCCTGGCAGGTGCAACCTTGCCTTAGCGGACCGGGTGCCCCGTGCTGCGGAGGGCTTCCTTGACCTGGCCGATCCGGAGGTCGCCGAAGTGGAAGACGCTCGCCGCCA
Source organism: Kitasatospora sp. P5_F3 (assembly GCF_054049135.1). Taxonomy (NCBI): domain Bacteria; kingdom Bacillati; phylum Actinomycetota; class Actinomycetes; order Kitasatosporales; family Streptomycetaceae; genus Kitasatospora; species Kitasatospora sp. P5_F3. Next base: position 148,529 of record NZ_JBFUMY010000003.1, read on the forward strand.
GGACGGCGTCCGCGCCGGCGTCGACCGCGGGGGCGAAGTCGGCGAGCTTGCCCGCGCCGCCGGAGGCGATCACCGGGACGGCGACGGCCTTGCGGACGGCGCGGATCAGCTCGAGGTCGTAGCCGTCCTTGGTGCCGTCCGCGTCCATCGAGTTGAGCAGGATCTCGCCTGCGCCCAACTCGGCGGCCCGGCCCGCCCATTCGACCGCGTCCAGCCCGGTGCCCTGGCGGCCGCCGTGGGTGGTGACCTCGAAGCCGGAGGCGGTCTCGGTGCCGGGCGGGCAGCGGCGGGCGTCGACCGAGAGGACCAGCACCTGACGGCCGAAGCGCTTGGCGATCTCGCGGATCAGCTCGGGCCTGGCGATCGCGGCGGTGTTGACGCCGACCTTGTCGGCGCCGGCCCGGAGCAGCTTGTCGACGTCCTCGACGGCGCGGATGCCGCCGCCGACGGTGAGCGGGATGAAGACCTGCTCGGCGGTCCGGCGGACCACGTCGTAGGTGGTCTCCCGGTCGCCGGAGGAGGCGGTGATGTCGAGGAAGGTCAACTCGTCGGCGCCCTCGGCGTCGTAGAGCTTGGCCATCTCGACCGGGTCGCCCGCGTCCCGCAGGTTCTGGAAGTTGACGCCCTTGACCACCCGCCCGTTGTCCACGTCCAGACAGGGGATGACTCGTACGGCGAGGGTCATTGCGACAAACCTTCCAAGCTGCTGGCGAGCCCGGCGCGGTAGGCGTCGAGCTCGATCTCGACCATCATCCGGGAGTCGATCAGGCCCTCCACCACGACCATGGTGGCGGCGGGCCGGGAGGCGCCGAACAGGGTCAGGTGGGCCCGGCCGACCTCGTCGGCGTCCCGGACATGGGTGATGTACATCCTGGTGCGGAACACGTCGTCCGCCGTCAGACCGTACGCGGCGAGGGCCTGCAGGCCGACGCCGAAGGCAGCCAGGGTCTGGTGGTACGGGTCGCCCTCGTGCTCGATCCGCCCGTCCACCCACGCGGTGGTGCCGGCCACGTGGACGTGGTCCCCGGCCGCCACGGCGCGCGAGTAGCCGAACTCGTCCTCCCAGGGGGAGAATCCGGCGATCCTGCCGCGTACGATCTGACGGTCCGTCATGAAACGGCCTCCAGGGCCTCTTCGAGGGTGAACTTGCTCTCGTAGAGTGCCTTGCCCACGATCGCGCCCTCGACACCCTCGCCGGTCAGCGTGGCGATCGCGCGCAGGTCGTCCAGCGAGGAGACGCCGCCCGAGGCGACCACCGGCTTGTCGGTGGCGGCGCAGACGTTGCGCAGCAGCTCCAGGTTGGGGCCGGTCAGGGTGCCGTCCCGGTTGACGTCGGTGACCACGTAGCGGGCGCAGCCCTCGGCGTCGAGGCGGGCCAGCACCTCGTAGAGGTCGCCGCCCTCGCTGGTCCAGCCGCGGCCGCGCAGGGTGGTGCCGACCACGTCCAGGCCGACCGCGATCTTGTCACCGTGCTCGGCGATCACCTTGGCCACCCACTCCGGCTGCTCCAGCGCGGCGGTGCCCAGGTTGACCCGGCGGCAGCCGGTGGCGAGTGCGGCGGCCAGCGAGGCGTCGTCCCGGATCCCGCCGGAGAGCTCGACCTTGATGTTCATCTGCTCGCTCAGCTCGCGGATGATCTCGCGGTTGTCACCAGTGCCGAACGCGGCGTCCAGGTCCACCAGATGCAGCCACTCGGCGCCCGCACTCTGCCAGGCGAGTGCCGCCGCGAGCGGCGTGCCGAAGGAGGTCTCGGTGCCGGAGGCGCCCTTGACCAGGCGGACGGCCTGGCCGTTGCGGATGTCGACGGCGGGCAGCAGTTCGAGGCGGCTCATGGTGCAACTTTCCTGAATCGGAACGGGCCTGGCACGAAAGGGAGTTGTCAGAGGGTGTTGACCCAGTTGGTCAGCAGCGCGGCACCCGCGTCGCCGGACTTCTCGGGGTGGAACTGGGTGGCCCAGAGCGGGCCGTTCTCCACCGCGGCGACGAACGGCTGCCCGTGGGTGGCCCAACTGACCAGGGGGGACCGGATGTTCTGGTTGGTGACCTCGAGCTCCCAGCGGCGCACGCCGTAGGAGTGCACGAAGTAGAACCGGGTCTCCGGGTCCAGGCCGGCGAACAGCCGGCTGCCCTCGGGCACATCGACGGTGTTCCAGCCCATGTGCGGGACGATCGGGGCGTCCAGCGGCTCGACCGTACCGGGCCACTCGTCGCAGCCGGCGGTCTCGACGCCGTGCTCGACGCCCTTCTCGAACAGGATCTGCATCCCGACGCAGATACCCAGCACCGGCCGGCCACCGGCCAGCCGGCGGCCGATGATCTGCTCGCCGCGCACCGCCTTCAGGCCGCGCATGCAGGCCTCGAAGGCGCCGACGCCCGGCACCAGCAGGCCGTCGGCGTCCATCGCGGTCTGGAAGTCGGACGAGACGGTGACGTTCGCACCGGTGCGCTCGACCGCGCGCTGGGCCGAGCGGAGGTTGCCCGAGCCGTAGTCGAGGACGACAACGTTCTTGGCCATCAGAGGAGTTCCTTCTTAGAGGCGCATCAGGCCGGAGGAGAGGCAGAGCACGGCGCCGATCGCGAGCACCGCGATCACACTCTTGGACTGCTTCTGCTTCCAGAACGAGAACACGCCGCCGGACAGGAAGAGCCCGGCGATGATCAGCAGCGTGGCGGTGTTGCTCACAGTGCACCCTTGGTCGAGGGGAGGATGCCGGCCGCGCGCGGGTCGCGCTCGGCGGCATAACGGAGTGCCCGGGCCAGCGCCTTGAACTGGCACTCCACGATGTGGTGGGCGTTTCGACCGTACGGTACGTGCACGTGCAGGGCGACGGCGGCCTGGGCCACGAAGGACTCCAGGATGTGCCGGGTCATCGTGGTGTCGTAGCTGCCGATCATCGGCGCCATGTTCTCCGGCTCGGTGTGCACCAGGTACGGGCGGCCGGAGAGGTCGACGGTGACCTGGGCGAGCGACTCGTCCAGCGGCACCGTGCAGTTGCCGAAGCGGTAGATGCCGACCTTGTCGCCGAGCGCCTGCCGGAAGGCGGCACCGAGCGCGAGGGCGGTGTCCTCGATGGTGTGGTGGGTGTCGATGTGCAGGTCGCCCTCGGTCTTGACGGTGAGGTCGAAGAGACCGTGGCGGCCCAGCTGGTCGAGCATGTGGTCGTAGAACCCGACGCCCGTGGAGATGTCGGTCTTGCCGGTGCCGTCGAGGTCGATCTCGACCAGGACCGAGGTCTCCTTGGTGGTGCGCTCAACGCGGCCGATGCGGGACATGAGGGTTCAAAGCTCCTTGCTGACGGTACGGACGGCGTCGAGGAAGGCGTCGTTCTCGGCGGGCGTGCCCGCGGTGACGCGCAACCAGCCGGGGACGCCGACGTCGCGGACCAGGACGCCCTGGTCGAGGATGGCCTGCCACACCGCGTGGGTGTCGGCGAAGCGGCCGAACTGGACGAAGTTGGAGTCGGAGTCGGTGACTTCGAGGCCGAACCCGCGCAGCGCGTCGACCAGCCGGTCCCGCTCGCCCTTGAGCCGCTCGACATAGCCGAGCAGCGTGTCGGTGTACTCCAGGCAGGCCAGCGCGGTCGCCTGGGTGACGGCCGACAGGTGGTACGGCAGCCGGACCAGCTGCACCGCGTCCACCACGGCCGGGTCGGCCGCCAGGTAGCCGAGCCGCAGCCCGGCGGCGCCGAAGGCCTTGGACATGGTGCGGGTGACCACCAGGTTGGGGCGGCCCTCGAGCATCGGCAGCAGCGAGGCGCGGTGCGAGAACTCGACGTACGCCTCGTCCACGATCACCAGGCTCGGCCGGGCGGCCTGCGCGGCCTCGTAGAGCGCGAGCACGACGTCGGCCTCGACGGCGGTGCCGGTCGGGTTGTTCGGCGAGCAGATGAACACCACGTTCGGCCTCTGCTCGGCGATCGCCGACCTGGCCGCTTCGAGGTCGATGGTGAAGTCCTCGTTGCGCGGGCCCGAGATCCAAGTCGTGCCGGTACCACGGGAGATGAGCGCGTGCATCGAGTACGAGGGCTCGAAGCCGAGCGCGCTGCGGCCCGGGCCGCCGAAGGTCTGCAGCAGCTGCTGGAGGATCTCGTTGGAGCCGTTGGCGGCCCAGACCTGGTCCTTCGCCACCGCGTGCCCGGTGGTCCTGCTCAGGTAGTCGGCCAGCCCGGTGCGCAGCTCGACCGCGTCCCGGTCGGGGTAGCGGTTGAGGTTGCGGGCCGCCTCGGCCACCCGCTCGGCGATCCGGGCCACCAGCGGCTCGGGCAGCGAGTACGGGTTCTCGTTCGTGTTCAGCTGGACGGGCACGTCCAACTGCGGTGCGCCGTAAGGGGACTGGCCGCGCAGCTCGTCCCGGATCGGCAGATCGTCGATGTTCGTCACGCGCCCGGCACCGTCCAGTCGAATCGAGCCTTCACAGCGTCACCGTGACCGGGCAGGTCCTCGGCGTTCGCCAGGTTGACCACGTGCGCGGCGACATCGGCCAGCGCCTCGCGGGTGTACTCCACCACGTGGATGCCACGCAGGAAGGACTGCACCGACAGGCCGGACGAGTGGCAGGCACAACCCCCGGTCGGCAGCACGTGGTTGGAGCCGGCCGCGTAGTCCCCGAGCGAGACCGGGGCGTACGCGCCGATGAAGATCGCGCCGGCGTTGCGGACCTTGGCGGCGACCGTGCGGGCGTCCCTGGTCTGGATCTCCAGGTGCTCGGCGGCGTAGGCGTTCACCACGGCCAGGCCCTGCTCGATGTCGTCCACCAGCACGATGCCGGACTGCTTGCCGGTCAGCGCCTCGGTGACCCGCTCGCGGTGCTTGGTCCGGGCGACCTGCTCGACCAGCTCGGCCTCGACCGCCTCGGCCAGCGCGACCGAGTCGGTGACCAGCACGGAGGCGGCCATCGGGTCGTGCTCGGCCTGGCTGATCAGGTCGGCGGCCACCTCACGGGCGGAGGCGGTGTCGTCGGCGAGCACCGCGATCTCGGTCGGACCGGCCTCGGCGTCGATCCCGATCCGGCCCTTGAGCAGGCGCTTGGCGGCGGCCACGTAGATGTTGCCGGGGCCGGTCACCAGGTTGACCGGGGCGCACTCCTCGGTGCCGTACGCGAACATCGCGACCGCCTGGGCGCCGCCGACCGCGTAGACCTCGGTGACCCCGAGCAGCGCGCAGGCCGCCAGGATGGTCGGGTGGACGCTGCCACCGAAGTCCTTCTGCGGCGGCGAGGTGACCGCGATGCCGGGCACGCCGGCCTCCTGCGCGGGCACCACGTTCATCACCACGGAGGACGGGTAGACCGCGAGGCCGCCCGGCACGTACAGGCCGACCCGGTCGACCGGCACCCAGCGCTCGGCGACCGTGCCGCCGGGCACCACCTGGGTGGTGTGGTCGGTACGGCGCTGCTCGCGGTGGACCAGCCGGGCGCGGCGGATCGACTCCTCCAGTGCGGCGCGCACCTTCGGGTCGAGGGTCTCCAGCGCGGCGGTGATCGCCTGCTCGGGGACCCGGGTGGTGGTCAGCTGCACGCCGTCGAACCGCTCGGTGATCTCGATCAGTGCCGCGACCCCGCGATGGCGTACGTCCTCGCAGATCGGCCGCACCTTCTCCAGGGCGGCTTCCACGTCGAACTCGGCACGGGGCAGCACGTCGCGCAGGTCGGCTTCCGAGCCGCGCAGGTCAATTCGAGAGATCACATCGCCCAGTGTAGGGAGTGGCCGGAACCCGAGGCCCCGCATTTCAGTCCGTGATACGAAAGGCGAGACAGTTCAAGATCTTGGGGGAGGCAGCGGTGCAGCAGCCGCCGGACGACTGGACGCCGGTCGAGCAGGGGCTCTGGGAGGCGTTCCGACAGGGCGACCTCTACGACCTGCGCAGCTGGGACGACGCGGTGGACCTGGTGAGCGGCCCGGTCGACTGGCCCGCCGAGCGGTTCGTCCGCGCCGAGGTGCTGGCCACCCTGCTGCTCAACGGCCCCGACCCGGCGCCGGGCAAGGTGGCGTCGCTCAAGCTCAGCGGCGCCTACGTGACCGGCCCGCTCCGGCTGGCCGGGGCCCGGATCGAGCACTACGTCGAGCTGCACGACTGCCGGTTCGAGAAGAAGATCCTGATCTCCGAGGCGCAGGCCGGCACACTGCGGCTGATCCGCTGCTGGATACCGCGGCTGGAGGCGTCCCGGCTGGCCACCGAGGGTGACCTGCACCTGGCCCGCTGCGTCCTGCCGTTCGGGATGCGGCTCACCGACGCCAAGATCGGCACCGATCTGCTGCTCAATCAGGCCGTCGTCGGCGGCGACCGGTACGGCCGGGCACTGGCCGCCGACGGGCTGACGGTGCAGCAGGACTTCGAGGCCGAGCGGATCGACGTGCACGGCGAGCTGAGCATGCGCACCAGCCGGATCGGCGGCCGGTTCTCGCTCCGCGGCGCCCAGCTGAAGGCCGCCGCGCCTGACCGGTACTGCCTCAACCTGGCGCACATCTCGGTCGGCAACACCATGTACCTGGGCGGCTCGCTGGACGGCGGCTGGGCCGACTCGCACACCATCTACGGCGACGGCTACGGCGCCCCGATCCCGCATGACTCCCCCAGCACCCCGCTGCGGGCGTACGGCGGGGTCCGGCTGGTGGACGGGCGGTTCGAGAACGCGCTGCTGATCACCCACGCCGAGTTCCACCTGCCGGAGGGTCAGGAGCTCTCGCTGCGCCGGATCCAGACCCCGGAGCTGCGCTTCACCTGCCACACCCCGCCCACCGGCAGGGTCTCGCTCTCCCGGGCCAGGATCGGCAACCTGGTCGACAACCCGGCCAGCTGGCCGAAGGACGGCCACGTCCGGATGACCGGCTTCACCTACGAGTCGCTCCGGCCCGACCGGCCGTTCAGCGTCCAGCAGCGGATCGCCTGGCTGGAGAGCGCCCTCGGCGAGTACCAGCCGGAGCCGTACGAGCAGCTGGCCGCCGCACTGCGCCGGGACGGCCGGGACGAGGACGCCCGCGAGGTGCTGTACGCCAAGCACCGGCGGCGGCGCTCCACCCTGCCGCCGCCAGGCCGGCTCTGGGGTCTGATCCAGGACGCCGCCGTCGGGTACGGCTACCGCCCCGGGCGGGCCGCACTCTGGCTGGTGCTGGCCTGGGCGATCGGTGCGCTGTACTTCTCCGAGCACGAGCCGGCCCCACTGAAGGCCGACGAGACACCCACCTGGAACGCACCGCTGTACGCCCTCAGCAAGGTCCTCCCGGTGGTGAACCTCGGCCCGGACGGCTGGAACCCGGACCGGACCGGCCAGTTCGTGGTGGCGGGCCTGGTGCTCTCCGGCTGGGTGCTCGCCACCACCGTGGTGGCCGGTGCGACCCGGATGCTGCAGCGGGGCTGAGCCCGCACCTGCCGGCCGGCTGACGGGTAATCGGGACAGGGGTGGCCGTTGCTGAACTACGCTGTGCGCCGTGACTGAACGGCTGCCGATCTTTCCCCTCAACACGGTCCTGTACCCGGGCCTGGTGCTGCCCCTGCACGTCTTCGAGGAGAGGTACCGGCGGCTGGTGGGCGACCTGATGGCCCAGCCGGAGGACCAGCCCCGGCGGTTCGGTGTGCTGGCGATCAAGGACGGGCGGGAGGTCGCGCCGGTCCGGGAGAACGCGGAGCCGGCCGGGCCGCTGGACGGGCTCGGAACGATCACCGGCGATCCGCTGGAGGCGCTGCACCACATCGGGTGCGTGGCGGACGTGGCCTCGGCGCAGGAGCAGCCGGACGGGCAGTACGAGCTGCTGGTGACCGGGACCACCCGGTTCTGGCTCCGCTCGGTAGATGTGACGGGGCCTTACCTGGTCGGCGAGACCGAGCCGATCGAGGAGCAGACCGGCGAGGGCGCGGGCGCACTGGCCGCCGGGGTCGAACGGGCCTTCCGGGCGTACCAGAAGCGGCTCGCCGGGGCCCGCGAGGTCAGCCTGACCGGGCAGCACGAGCTGCCGAACGATCCGCAGGTGCTGTCCTACCTGGTCGCGGCCGCCGCGATCCTGCCCACGCCGGTGAAGCAGGCGCTGCTGGCCTGCCCCGACACCGCGCAGCGGCTGACCACCGAGCTGGAGCTGCTCCGGCGGGAGACCGCGGTGCTGGCCTGGCTGCCCTCGCTGCCCGGAGTGGAGCTGACCCGGCAGTCGTTCAGCCCGAACTGACGGAGGATCGGCGCGATGGCGAAGAAGCAGCAGCGCGGTGGCGGTACGCCCGCGACGGTGGCGCTGGAGGCGGCCGGAGCGGGGTTCACCGTGCACGCGTACCAGCACGACCCGGCCGCCGCCTCGTACGGCGGGGAGGCGGCCGAGCTGCTCGGCGTCCCGGGTGAGCGGGTGTTCAAGACCCTGGTCGCCGAGGTGGACGGGAAGCTCACCGTCGGCGTGGTGCCGGTCTCCGGGCAGCTCGACCTGAAGGCGCTGGCCCAGGCGGTCGGCGGCAAGCGGGCGGCGATGGCCGACCCGGCGGCGGCCGAACGCAGCAGCGGGTACGTGCTCGGCGGCATCTCGCCGCTCGGGCAGCGCCGTCCGCTACGGACTGTCGTCGACGTGACGGCGATGGACCATCCGACGGTCTACGTCTCGGGTGGACGCCGGGGGCTGGAGATCGAACTCTCCCCCGCCGACCTGGTTGCCCTGACCACGGCCACGGTCGCGCCGATCGGCCGCTGACTTTTGCAGGGCCCGAGGTTGCACTACCCAGGGGCTCGGGGAACTGCGAGGAGATCTGGCGTTCGGGTCACTGCGAAAGTGCCTGACCATTTACGCACGGATCACCTTTTCCGAGGTCGGCGTCGCAGTTCCCCGAGCCCCTGACCGTAAACGGCTGAGCGCAGTGCCTAGGCCTGCGGCTGCTGCCACTGGGGGCCGACCCAGTACGGCGGGGGGTCCTGTTCGCGTTTGCCGAAGGCTGCCGAGAGGGCGAGCAGGACGACCATCGCCGCCATCGGCCAGACCAGCAGGGCGCCGTGGGAGCCCAGTTCGAGGGCTGCGCTGAACTCGACGCCCTGGCCGGCCTTCTTGGCGCTGGCGAGCACGTCCGTGCTGGGGCCGAGCCGGGTGCCGAGCTGCCAGGCCAGGATCGAACCGGCCAGGCCGCCCAGGGCCAGCCCGCACGCGACGGCGATGCCGCCGCCCCGACGGCGGGTCAGCAGGAAGGCGGCCAGGGCGGAGAGCACACCGGCGGCCAGCGCCAGCAGGGCGAAGGTACCGTCGGCGCCGGCCCGCTGCTCGCCCTCGGGGTCGACGTACCGGATCGCGTCGCTGCCGGCCACCAGCATCACGCGCGGTGCCAGCCACAGCCAGAGCAGGCCGACCAGCACCCCGACCAGCACCCCGGCCAGGGTGGTCAGCGCTCCGATCCGCAGCTCGGGCCCGAGCGGGCGCCGTTCGCGGGCGGGCATCGGCGGCGGCAGGTACGGGTCCGGCTGCGCGGGGTACCCCGGGACGGAGTCCCGGGGCGGCTCGGCGGCGGAATCCGCAGGAGTGTTCGGTACGGTCACCGACCCATCGTTTCACGACTGGTGGCTCCGGGGTCGAACACCCGGGTCTCAGCGGGTGGCGGCCCGACGATATGCCCAGGTGGCGATGGCCAGCGAGACCAGGCCGACCGCACCGCAGACGGCCAGGTTGCCGAACACCGAGGCCCAGTCGGGTGCGGTGGCGAAGCTCTCCGCGAAGGCCTCCACCCCGTAGGTGGAGGGCAGCAGATCACGCAGCAGCCGGACGAAACCGGGCAGCTGGGCCACCGGCAGTACGCCGAGCAGCAGCGCGGCCGACATGCCGAGCTGGCCGAGCAGGGTGGCGATCTCCTGACGGGGCGCCAGCAGCCCGCAGGCCGCGCCGACCCCGGCCAGCGCCGCGCCCGCGAGCGGGACGACCGCGAGCAGCACCCAGAGATGGCCGAACGGGAGCGAGAACATCCAGGCCCCGACCCCGGCGGTGACCAGCGCACCGGGCACGGTGAAGGAGGCGTACGCGGCGGCGGCGCCGAGCACCACGGCGGCCGGACGGACCGGCAGCGTCGCGTAGTGGTCCAGGCCGCCGGTGGCACGGAGCCGGCCGAAGTACTGGGCCAGCAGGTTGAGCGCCACGAAGGCGACCACCAGCACGCTGGAGCCCGCCACCACCGAACGGGCGGCCGGGACGTCCCCGGGGTCCACCACACCGCGCATCATCAGCAGGATGCCGAGCGACTGGAAGGTCGCCACGAACAGCAGCGGAATCCGGGCCACCCGGGCCCGGGCCAGCTGGGCCCGGTAGACGGCGGCCAGCGAGGGCAGCAGCCTGGCGGCCGGGGCGAGCGGTGCGACGGCAGCCACCGGCGGAGCGGGGGCCAGGGGCGGGTCGAGCAGGGCCACCGCGTCGGCCTTCCGGATCTGAGTGGGGCTCACTTCGCCAGCCCCTCGTGCCGGCCGCCGAGCTTGAGGTACGCGTCCTCCAGGCTCGGGGTGGCCAGGGTGAAGTCGTCCAGGGCCGCGAAGGCGGGGCCCGTGGTGACGATGGCGACGAGTTCGCGGGCCTGTTCGGGCGTGGTGCGGATGGTCCAGCGGCGCCCGGAGCGGACCGCGCGCTCGGCCAGCCGGGCGACGGCGGGGACGCCGAGCGGAGCCTCGGTGCGCCAGACCAGGTCGAGCCGGACGTCGCCGTCGACCAGGGCTTTGAGGCCGCCGGGGGTGTCGCAGGCGATGATCCGGCCCTCGTCCACCACCGCGACCCGGTCGAGTACGGTCTCCGCCTCGATCACGTTGTGGGTGACCAGCAGCACGGTGGTGCCGTGCTCGGCCCGGCGCCGGTCGACTGCGGACCAGACCGCCCGGCGGGCCACCGGGTCCATGCCGCTGGTCGGTTCGTCCAGCACCAGCAGCGGCCGCTCCCCCACCAGCACGGCGGCGAAGCAGGCCAGCCGGCGCTGTCCGCCGGAGAGCTTGGCGAGCGGGCGGCCGGCGATCGCGGTCAGGCCGAGCTCGGTCAGCACGTCGGTGCTCGCGCTCCGGGCCTGGGCCCGGGACAGGCCGCGCAGGCAGCCGGTGGTCTCGGCCGCCATCGCGACGGTGAGTTCGTCCAGCGCGGTCGACTCCTGGCCCAGGTAGCCGAGCAGCCGGGCGGCCCGCTCCGGGTGCCGGACGATGTCGTGCCCGAGGATGTCGATCGAACCCCGGTCCGGCCGGAGCAGCCCGGTGAGCTGGCGGACCAGGGTGGACTTGCCCGCGCCGTTGGGTCCGAGCAGGCCGAAGACCTCGCCGCGTCGGATGTCGAGCGCGATGCCGTCGTTGGCCCGGATCTCGCCGTCCTTGCTGCGGTAGGTCTTGGCAAGGTCTCGTACGGTGCAGCACTGCCCGGCAGGGTGGTGGCCGGGACCGCCGAGGTCGCCTTGCGGCGTGGCCTGTGGTGCCCGCCGGTCGGTGTCGCTCACGGTCGAAGACTCTACGCGCTGGCCCGGAGGAACCGGACAAGGGGGTTGATTCGGCTCCGGCGAGCCCCGTCACTCCTGGGCGACCGCCAGGTCGGGGCGCGGGACGCGGTCGGCGAAGGCCTGCCAGAAGCCGGCTCTGATGGCGTACCTGTCCTGCTCGTCGATCTGGTCGTCCTTGGCCGCGAGCAGGCCGAACCGGGCGGCGTAGCGCAGCAGTTCGGAGTCCAGTCGGTGCGGGATGCGCGGGTGGTCGGCCCAGAGCGGGAGCAGTTCGGTGTCCCGCTGCAGCCGGGACAGCCAGCGGCGGGCGAACACGGCGCCGACCTGCTGGGCTTCGCCGGGGACGGCGGCGCTGTCCTCCTCCCGGTCGGCCCAGCGCTGTTCGGGGCTGGTGATCTCGGCCAGGGTGGGCGGCGCGGGGGTGAGCCGGGCGGAGGACCAGCGCAGCACCAGCGCGGGCGGGACGGTGGGGGCCGGGCGGGTGGCCAGGTCCCTGGGGGTCGGCACGACCCGGAGTTCGGGGGCGCGCACCGCCGGTACGGTGGCCGGGCCGGTCTCCCGGACCTGGGCCCAGCGTTCGACGAAGGCGCGGCTCAGCACCCGCCGTTCGTCCGCCTCGGCCACCAGGTCCTCGGACTGGTTGAAGTCACCGTCCACCGGCTGGACCGCCCAGAGGTGGACCACCACGCCGTGCTCCTTGGCGCACACCATGCCGGGCAGCAGGTCGCCGTCGCCGCTGAGCAGCACCAGGTCGGCGCAGGCCCGGTTGTGGGCCAGCTCGGTGAGCTCGGCGTGCATCGCGGCGTCCACGCCCTTCTGCACCCAGCGGCCCTCGGCCCGGGTGAGCGCACCGAGCCGGACGGTGACCCGGGGCAGCGTGCGCAGCCGACGGTGTTCGGGCAGCGAGCGCCGGTCGGGGGCGGCGTCGAACCAGTAGATCCGCAGCAGCGGCAGCCCGGTCTCCGCCTCGGCCCGTTCGGCCAGTGCGGTGGCCAGTGCCGCGTGATCCACCGTCAGCCGGGCCCGGACGGGGTCTCCGGCCAGCAGGTTGGCGGCGGCTCCCAGCAGGTATCCCGCGTCCACCAGGACGACGCACCGGTCCACTCCACACCACTTCCCTCCGGAGGGCCGCACCGCGCGGAGAAATGATGTGGGGGCCCGCACGGCCGCCGACGTCCCGGCGGTCAGGGCGAGTACCGCCGGTGGGCACTCTCTACCCTCCGATGGACGGGCGAACCGTTCCGCCACCGCCCCTGCCGGTCAGCGTCGAGGGCCGACCGGCAGGTGACGGGGTGTCAGCCCCTGAGCTCGGCCAGCTCGGCCGCGACCAGCTCGGCGATCTGCACCGCGTTCAGCGCGGCGCCCTTGCGCAGGTTGTCGTTGGAGAGGAACAGCGCGAGGCCGTTCTCCACCGTCTCGTCCACCCGGATCCGGCCGACGTACGAGGGGTCCTTGCCGGCCGCCTGGAGCGGGGTCGGGATCTCGGACAGCTCGACGCCCGGGGCCTTGGCGAGCAGCTCGTACGCGCGCTCGACGCTGATCGGGTTGGCGAACCGGGCGTTCACCTGGAGCGAGTGGCCGGAGAAGACCGGGACGCGCACGCAGGTGCCGGAGACCTTGAGGTCGGGGATCTCCAGGATCTTGCGGGACTCGTTGCGGAGCTTCTGCTCCTCGTCGGTCTCGAACGAGCCGTCGTCCACCAGGTTGCCCGCGAGCGGGATCACGTTGAAGGCGATCGGCCGCTGGTAGACACCCGGGTCGGTGGCCTGGACCGCCTCGCCGTCGAAGGCCAGCTGGTCGGCCTGCTCGGTGATCTCGCAGGCCTGCCGGTGCAGTTCGGCGACGCCGGCCAGGCCGGAGCCGGAGACGGCCTGGTAGGTGGTGGCGACCAGGGCGGTCAGACCGGCCTCGTCGTGCAGCGGGCGCAGCACCGGCATGGCGGCCATCGTGGTGCAGTTCGGGTTGGCGATGATGCCCTTGGGGCGGTTCGCGATCGCGTCCGGGTTGACCTCGGAGACCACCAGCGGGACCTCGGGGTCACGGCGCCAGGCCGAGGAGTTGTCGATCACGACCGCACCGGCGGCGGCGACCTTGGGGGCCAGCGCCTTGGAGGTGGAGCCACCGGCGGAGAAGATCACGATGTCCAGGCCGGAGTAGTCGGCGGTCTCCGCGTCCTCGACGGTGACCTCGCCGTCCTGCCAGGGCAGCGTCTTTCCCGCCGACCGGGCCGAGGCGAACAGCCGCAGCTCCGCCACCGGGAACTCACGCTCCGCCAGAATGCTGCGCACCACTCCACCGACCTGGCCGGTGGCACCCACGATGCCGATCCTCATCCGACTTCTCCTCCTGTGTTGTGCTCGATCAAGGCCCGCACACTCCGCCCATCATGCCTGTTCAGCGGGTCGGAGCGACAAGGCGTTTCACTGGGTGGGCGGCAGCAGGGCCAGCGCGTGCGCCACCGGCTCCGGGCTTGCGGGCAGCAGCGGGAGGCGGACGTCCGGGGTGGGGATGCGCCCCTGGGCGTGCAGGACGCCCTTGATCACGGTCGGGTTGGGCTCGGCGAAGGCCGCGATCGAGAGCTGCGCGAGCCGGTGTCCCAGCTCCCGCGACCCCCTGCCCTCGGCGAAGTCGACGAACCGTCCGGTGGCCAGGTGGGCGGAGGCCAGGATGCCGCCGGTCGCGCCGAGGGCGAGCAGCGGGGCGAGGAAGGGGTCGTCCCCGGCCAGTACCGCGAAGTCCGGCGGCAGGTCGGCCATCAGCGCGACGGTCTCCTGGTCGATCCCGCCGGCCGCGTACTTGACCCCGGCGACGTTCGGCAGGGCGCCGATCCGGCGCAGCGCGGCGGCGCTCAGCGCCTGACCGGTGCGGTACGGGATGTGATAGACGATCAGCGGCACCGGGCTCCCGGCGGCCAGCTGCTCGAAGTGCGCCAGTGCTCCGGCCTCGCCCGGCCGGGTGAAGGCGGGCACGGTGACCAGGGCGGCGTCCGCCACCCCGGCCAGCTCGGCCAGGGCGGCGACGGTGCGCCGGGTGTCGTTGCCGCCGGTGCCGACGGTGAGGGTGGCGCCGTACTCGGCGGCGGCCTTGGCGCAGACCTCGACCACGGTCCGCCGCTCGGCCTCGTCCAGGGTGGCCACCTCGGCGGTGGTGCCGAGCGCGACCAACCCGGCCGCGCCGTCGGCCAGCGCCTGCCGGGCCAGCCCGGCCAGGGTCTCGACGGCGAGCGTGCCGTCCGCCTCGAAGGGGGTGACCAGCGGTACGTGGATTCCGTGCAGTTCCATGCCGTCGAGCCTGCCGCCCCGGGTCCGTTCAGGTCCAGTTCACATCTCCGAGGCTTTGCGTAAGCTCTGCTTATGCTCGACGTCCGCCGCCTGCGGCTGCTCCGTGAACTCGCCCACCGCGGCACCATCGCCGCCGTCGCCGAGTCGCTCGCCTTCAGCCCCTCCGCCGTCTCGCAGCAGCTCTCGGTGCTGGAGCGGGAGGCCGGCGTCCCACTGCTGGAGCGGACCGGCCGCCGGGTCAGGCTCACCCCGGCCGGGCGGAACCTGGTCCGGCACGCGGAGGCGGTACTGGAGCGACTGGAACAGGCCGGGGCCGAACTGGCCGACGCCAGAAGCGGGTTGGCCGGTCCGCTGCGGATCGGCACCTACCCCTCGGCGGCCCGGGCGATCATCCCGGCGGCGCTGGCCGCGCTCGGCCGCGAGCACCCGGGCCTGGAGCCGATGGTGACCGAGATCGACCCGGCGGTGGTCTCGGCGCTGCTCCGGTCCGGCGAGCTGGACGTGGCACTGGTGCACGAGTACGACTTCGTCCCGGCCGATCCGGCCCCGGGCCTGGCGGCCGAGCCGCTGTTCACCGAGGCGATGTACCTGGCCGCCACGTCGGCCGGGACGATCGCCGACCACCGGGAGTCGCCGTGGATCGTCGCGCCGCACGGCACGCTCTGCCACTCGATGGCCGTCCGGGCCTGCCAGGCGGCGGGGTACACACCCCGGATCCGGCACCAGATCGACGATTTCGGCACGGTTCTGGCACTCGTCGCAGCGGGCCAGGGGGTGGCTCTGGTGCCTCAGCTGGGAGTGGCCGGGGCGCCCCCTGGCGTGGCACTGACCCGGCTCCCGATGGCCCGCCGGACCCGGACCGCGTACCGCGCCGGAGCGGCCCGCCACCCGGCCGTGGCGGCCTTCGTCACAGCTCTGCAAACCGCACTCCCGAGTGACCTGAGGTGCTGAACGGACCCCCGAGCAGCGGCTAGGGTAGAGCCTTCCTTCGAGCCTGAGGAGCCGTCCCACCGTGGCCGACAGCTTTGTTCACCTGCATGTCCACACCGAGTTCTCGATGCTGGACGGAGCAGCGAAGAACGGAAAGCTGTTCGCGGAGGCCGAGCGGCAGGGCATGCCCGCGATCGCGATGAGCGACCACGGCAACATGTTCGGCGCGTACGAGTTCTTCCAGACCTCGAAGAAGATCGGCAGCGTCAAGCCGATCATCGGCATCGAGGCGTACGTCGCCCCGGGCTCGCGGTTCGAGAAGAAGCCGGTGTTCTGGGCCCCCGGCGGCCAGCGTCAGGTGAGCGCCGACGGCGAGGGCGGCAAGGACGTCTCGGGTGGTGGCCGGTACACCCACATGACCATGTGGGCGCAGAACGCCACCGGGCTGCGCAACCTCTTCAAGCTCTCCTCGCTCGCGTCGATGGAGGGCTACTACATGAAGCCCCGGATGGACCGCGAGCTGATCGCCGCGAACTCCACCGGGATCATCGCCACCACCGGCTGCCCGTCCGGCGAGGTGCAGACCCGGCTGCGGCTGGGCCAGTACGAGGAGGCGGTCAAGGCCGCCGACGCGTACCAGCAGATCTTCGGGAAGGAGAACTACTTCCTGGAGCTGATGGACCACGACCTGTCCATCGAGCGGGACGTCCGGGACGGTCTGCTCCGGCTCGCCAAGCAGCTGGACATCCCGCTGCTGGCCACCAACGACTCGCACTACGTGACGGCCGATCAGGCCGACGCCCACGACAGCCTGCTCTGCGTCGGCGTGGGCAAGAACAAGGACGACCCGAACCGCTTCAAGTTCAACGGCAGCGGCTACTACATCAAGACGCCGGAGGAGATGCGCGCGCTCTTCACCGAGCTGCCGGAGGCGTGCCGCAACACGCTGGAGATCGCCGACCGGATCGAGCCGTACGACGAGGTCTTCAACTACGTCGACCGGATGCCGCAGTTCGACGTGCCCGAGGGCGAGACCCAGGCGTCCTTCCTGCGGCAGAAGATCAAGGCCGGCCTCCAGCACCGCTACGGCGACAGCCCGAGCCAGGAGGTGCTGGACCGGATCGAGCTGGAGATGGGCGTCATCTCCCCGATGGGCTTCGACGCGTACTTCCTCGTGGTCGCCGACATCTGCCAGTACGCCCGCGACAACGGCATCCCGGTCGGCCCGGGCCGTGGTTCGGCGGCCGGCTCGATGGTCTCGTACCTGACCCGGATCACCGAGCTGGACCCGCTCGAGCACGATCTGCTGTTCGAGCGGTTCCTGAACCCCGAGCGCATCAACCCCCCGGACGTCGACATCGACTTCGACGACCGCCAGCGCGACCAGATGGTGCGCTACGTCACCGACAAGTACGGCGAGGCGTACACCGCCCAGGTGAACACCTTCGGCACCATCAAGGCCAAGGCGGCCGTGAAGGACGCCAACCGCATCCTCGGCTACCCGTTCGCGATGGGCGACCGGATCACCAAGGCGATGCCGCCGGACGTGATGGGCAAGGGCGTGCCGCTGGCCGACCTGTTCAACGACAAGCACCCGCGCTACAACGAGGGCACCGAGATCCGCTCGCTCTACGCGAACGAGCCGGACGTCAAGAAGATCATCGACACCGGCCTCGGCATCGAGGGCCTGATCCGCGGCACCGGTGTGCACGCGGCGGCCGTGATCCTCTCCTCGACCCCACTGCTGGAACTGATCCCGCTGCACAAGCGGGACAAGGACGGCGTGATCATCACCGGCTTCGACTACCCGTCGTGCGAAGCCATGGGTCTGATCAAGATGGACTTCCTGGGTCTGCGCAACCTGGGCATCATCGACCACTGCATCAAGATCGTGAAGTCCAACCGCGGGATCACCGTCGACATCGAGAAGATCCCGCTGGACGACCCGACCACCTACCAACTCCTCGCCCGGGGCGACACCCTGGGCGTGTTCCAGCTCGACGGCGGGCCCATGCGGGCGCTGCTCAAGCTGATGAAGCCGACCGAGTTCGCCGACATCTCCGCCGTCTCGGCGCTGTACCGGCCGGGCCCGATGGGCATGAACTCGCACACCAACTACGCACTGCGCAAGAACGCCCAGCAGGAGATCATCCCGATCCACCCCGAGCTGGAGGCCCCGCTCGCCGAGGTGCTCGGCCCCACCTACGGTCTGATCGTCTATCAGGAGCAGGTGCAGCGAGCCGCCCAGGTGCTGGCCGGCTACAGCCTCGGACAGGCCGACCTGCTCCGCCGCGCGATGGGCAAGAAGAAGAAGGAGGTCCTGGAGAAGGAGTTCGTCCCCTTCCACGCGGGCTGCAAGGAGCGCGGCTACTCCGACGCGGCGATCCAGGCCGTCTGGGACGTGCTGGTGCCGTTCGCCGGGTACGCGTTCAACAAATCGCACTCGGCCGCGTACGGCCTGGTCTCGTACCAGACCGCCTACTTGAAGGCGAACTACCCCGCCGAGTACATGGCCGCCCTGCTCACCTCGGTGGCGGACGACAAGGACAAGATGGCCGTCTACCTGGCCGAGTGCCGGTCGATGGGCATCAAGATCCTCTCCCCGGACGTCAACGAGTCGGTGGAGGACTTCACCGCCGTCGGCACCGACGTCCGCTTCGGCCTCAAGGCGGTCCGCAACGTCGGCACCAACGTGATCGACTCGCTGGTCAAGTCCCGGAAGGAGAAGGGGAAGTACTCCTCCTTCGCCGACTTCCTGGACAAGGTCGAGCTGGTGGTCTGCAACAAGCGCACCGTCGACTCGCTGATCAAGGCCGGCGCCTTCGACTCGCTGGGCCACACCCGGCTCTCGCTCACCACCGTGCACGAGAACGCGATCGACGCCGTCACCGGCGTGAAGAAGCAGCAGGCGATCGGCCAGGACGACCTGTTCGGCGCGATGGACAACGGCGAGGACGTGCCGACCATCGGCCTGGACTTCGAGCTCTCCGACCGGGAGTGGCCGCGCAAGCAACTCCTCAGCCTGGAGCGGGAGATGCTCGGCCTGTACGTCTCCAGCCACCCGCTGGACGGCGCCGAGCACATCCTCTCCCGCAACCGCGACGTCTCGATCGCCGAACTGCTCGGCTCCGGCCGCACCGAGGGCGAGGTCCGGCTGGCCGGCCTGATCACCGCCGTGGACCGCCGGATCAACAAGGCGGGCAACGCCTGGGCGATCATCACCCTGGCGGACCGGGACGGCTCGGTCGAGGTGCTGTTCTTCCCCGCCGCCTACAACCTGATGTCCGACCAGATGGTCGAGGACAACGTGATCGCGGTGCGCGGCCGGCTGAACGAGCGGGACGGCTCGCTCAGCATCTTCGGCCAGGAGATCACCAGCCTGGACATCTCCTCCGCCGAACACGGCGGCAAGCCGCCGATCCTGATCACCGTCCCCACCGGCCGGGTCAACCCGGAGATGATCGCCGAGTTCAAGACCACCCTCCGCTCCCACCCCGGCGACGTCCCGGTCCGGCTCCTCACCACCGGCCGCGACAAGAACGTCCTGTACGAGCTCGGCTTCCTGGTCAACCCCGACAACGGCGCCTTCGCCTCCGAGGTCAAGACCCTGCTGGGCCCGTCCGCCTGGAGCAACGCGTAGACATGACCGCTCTGGTGCGCACCGTGCTGGGCGATGTCGACCCGGCCTCGCTCGGCGCGGTCGACGCGCATGACCACCTGTTCCTGCGCACGCCCCGGCTGCCCGGCCAGGAACTGGACAGCGCCAGTGCCGCCGAGGCGGAGCTGCGCGCCTTCGCCACAGCGGGCGGCGGGGCGCTCGCGCAGTGGACCCCGGTCGGCCTCGGCCGCCGGACGGACCTGCTGCCGATGCTCTCCCGGGTCACCGGTGTGCACCTGATAGCCGCCACCGGACTGCACCAGGCCGCCCACTATCCACCGGAGTTGCTCGACCGGCTGCTCCCCCGGCTGGCCCGGCTGTTCATCACCGAGCTGGCCGAGGGCATCCAGGGCTCCAACGGCCTGGTCCGAGCCGGAATGATCAAGGTGGCCGGTGGCTTCCACCGGGTCGACCCGCACGCCCGGCAGGTCTTCGCGGCTGCCGCCGAGGCCCATCACGTCACCGGTGCGCCGATCGGCGTCCACCTGGAGGCGGGCACCGGCGCTCTGGAGACGCTGGACGTGCTCTGCACCGAACTCGGCGTGCCGGCAGACCGGGTGATCCTCGGTCACCTCAACCGGATGCCGGACACCCGCACCCACCTGCGGGCCGCCGAAGCCGGTGCCTACCTCGCCTTCGACGGCCCCTCCCGCGCCCACCACACCACCGACTGGCGCCTCCTCGACTGCCTGGCCGCCCTCGCCGGGGCCGGCCACGCCGACCGCCTCCTGATCGGTGGCGACACCACCACCGCCGCCGCCCGCGCCACCGACGGCGAAGGGCCGGGCCTGCCGTACCTGCCCGGGGTACTGCGACCCCGGATCGAACGCGAACTCGGCACCGAAACCGCCCAGTTGTGCTTCGAGGCCAACCCCGCCCGCGCCTTCGCCATCACCCGCCGGGATTGACCCCACCTCATCGCCGCCTGCAGACCTGAGCAGCAATCCCGTTGCCGCAGCCGAGCGCCCTCTGGTGCACTGGGCCCGTGATCGGGACGACCGTATGGAAACGGCAGTTGCACCAACCGGGTCGGCACACCGCGCTCGCGGTGGCCGACCGGCAGCTCGTCGTACTCGAGCGCCACACCCGGCTGGTCTGTCTCGACCGGGCCGACGGGTCGGTCAACTGGGATGTACCGGCCGGGACTTGGCCCCGCGGCCTGGTGGTGGCCAGCGACCGCTGCCTGGTACTGCCGCAGACCCCCGACCGGTTGTCCTGCCACGACCTGCGGAGCGGTGCACCGGTGTGGCGGGTCCAACTGCCTGGGTTCACCGGCCATCTGGTCGTCCATGGGAACACCGTTGTGGTGGGCGGCTGGCGCGGGTACACCCCGCTCGCCGCCTTCGACCTGCGGGACGGGCGCCCGCTCTGGCGGACCTCGGAACCTGTGGCAACCACGCTGCCGGTGTCCTGGGGCGGCGGGCTGCTGCTGGGCAGCGGCTCGGCCGCCTGGCTGATCGATCCCCTCGACGGCACCGAACTCACCCGCTGGCAGCTGCCCGAGCCCCTGCCCGACGGTGACCAGCCGGTGCTCACGCTGTTCAACCGGGACCGGTGCCTCGCTCGCGTCGGCTCCCGGTCTGTGGCGACCCTGCAACTGTCCTCGGGCCGGGTCGACCAGCTGGTCCGGCACGATCGCAATCTGCTGCCCTGTGCAGCCGAAATCAGCGGCGGGCTGGCCTGGTTGCGCGAAGGACGAGCCGGATTCCTGGTCGTCGACCCGACCGACGGGTCGGCGCGGTGGCGGCTGGACCTTGGCCTTCCGCTCGCCCCGGGCGTGGCCAGGACCGACAGTGGGTTCGTCGTGGCCAGTGAGTCCGGCGCCCTCCTCCACCTGGGCTCCGGGGGCGAGTTGGCCGGACGTACGCAGCCGAGCCGCCGGATCAGCGCCCTGCGGGACCTCGGACCTGGCCGGGCCGCGCTGCTGACCAAGGGCACTCTCCAGGTGGTGTCCTGACCCGGAGTCAGCCCGGGTGGGGGTCCAGTCGGCGGTAGGTGACGCCCGGCAAGTGGACGCCCGTCAGCCGTCAGCCGACCGGTAGGCCGCTCGGTTCCTTTACCCGCTTCATGATGATCTGCGAGTTGACCTCGGTGACCCCGGCGAGGGTGGTCAGCCGCTCGATCCAGAGCCGCTCGTACGCCTTCAGGTCCTCGACCGCGATCCGCAGCAGGCAGCCGGGGCTGCCGAACAGCCGGTACGCCTCGATCACGTCCGGGATCTCCTGGAGTGCGGCCTCGAAGGCCTCCACCGCCTCGCGTTCGCGACGGACCTCGACCGAGACCAGCACCTCGAAGCTGCGGCCGACGGCGGCCGGGTCGATCACCGCGCGGTAGCCCCGGATCACCCCGTCCTGCTCCAGCTGGCGGACCCGGCGCATGCACGGCGAGGGCGTCAGCCCGACCCGCTGGGCCAACTCCTGGTTGCTCAGCCGGCCGTCGCGCTGGAGCTCGCGCAAGATATCCCTGTCGATCTGATCCATCACGCGATCATATTGCCCACTTCCTGTCAGGTCTCGCAAGAATTCGCGATCGCATTGCGCACTGATTCGCCTATTCTTGCTGGTGAGCGTTCCGCCACCCGCGGAGACCAACAGGCAGCCCGGCCCCGGCAAACAGCTGGTGCCGGGCTGTTCCCCTTTCAGGAGGCACCCATGGCACGGATCGTCGTGATCAGCACCGGCGGGACCATAGCCAGCCGGTGGCAGGGCTCCGGATTCGCCGCCGACGCCGACGGCAGCGAGGTGATGGCGACCGCCGCCGTCCCCGAGGGTGTCTCGGTCGAGGTGGTCGACCTGTTCAGCGTGAACAGCCCCCGGCTGACCAGCCGGCACCAGCTGGAGCTGCTGCACACCGTGCACCGGGTGTTCCGCGACCCGGGGGTGGACGGCATCGTGGTGACCCACGGCACCGACACCCTGGAGGAGTCGGCCTTCCTGCTCGACCTGCACCACCGCGACCAGCGCCCGGTGGTGCTGACCGGCGCGCAGCTCCCGCTGGACGCCGCCGACGGTGACGGGCCGGGCAACCTGCACGACGCCCTGCTGACCGCCGCCACCGCGCGCGGCCTGGGTGTGCTGGTGGTCTTCGACGGCGAGGTGCACGCCGCCCGGGGCACCGTGAAGACCCAGACCGTCGCCCCGAACGCCTTCGCCGACCCCTCCGGCGACCGGCTCGGCGACGTCGGCTTCGGCCGCGCCCTGATCATCCGTCAGCCCGAGCGCCCGACCCCGCTCGCGCTCCCCGCCGCCGAGGCCGTGCCGCCCCGGGTGGACATGGTGATGCACCACTCGGACGCCGACCCGGCGCTGTTCGAGGCCGCCGTGGCGGCCGGGGCGCAGGGCGTGGTGCTGGTGGCCACCGGCGCGGGCAACGCCACGCCGGAGTTCGTCGAGGCGGTCGCCGCCGCCACCGCCCGGGGCGTGCTGGTCGCGCTGACCACCCGGGTGCAGTCCGGCCCGGTCACCGAGATCTACACCCACGGCGGTGCGGTCGACCTGGTCGCCGCGGGCGCCCTGCCGACCGGCACGCTGCGGGCGGGGCAGTCCAGGATCGCCGTACTGGCCGCGCTGCTCGGCGCCACCGACCCGGCCGAGCGCACCGAGCTGCTCCGGCACGCCCTGGCCGCCCGGAGCGCCGCACTCACCCCCGCCTGAGCAGCCGCTCGGGAACCTGTCCGAATACTGTGTCGTCATCCGTTCCAGGACCGATGACCGACGACCCAGCACAGAGGACGATCCCCATGCAGCAGCAGAACGCGGCCGAGCGCGAGCCCGACCGGGCCGAGACCATCCTGCGGGTCTTCGACGAGGCCTTCGGCCGACTGCTGGCCGAGGACCCGGCCGCGTTCAAGGTGAAGTTCCGCAAGATGGCCGCCTCGGCCTTCGCCTTCTACCGGGGCACCGCCGGGCTGTACTACGCGGACCTGACCACCGCTCCGTTCGAGGCGTTCGGCGCGCCGTACCTGGACGAGCAGACCAGCCTGGTCTGGATCCACGGCGACCTGCACGCGGAGAACTTCGGCACCTACCTGAACGCCGAGGGCCGGCTGGTCTTCAACGTCAACGACTTCGACGAGGCGTACGTCGGCGCCTTCACCTGGGACGTCCAGCGGCTGGCCGCCAGCCTGGCCCTGCTCGGCTACGCCAAGGCGCTCTCCGACCGCACCATCGCCGAGCTGGTCCGGGCCTTCGCCACCGCCTACCGGGCGCGGATCGCCGACCTGGCGGCGGGCGCACCGGCCGAGGCTTACACCCTGGACACCGCCGAGGGCCCGCTGCTGGAGACGCTGCGCGGGGCCCGGCTGCAGACCCGGGTGGCGCTGCTGGAGCGGGAGACGGTGATCGAGGGGTACGAACGCCGGTTCCGCTCCGGCGGCGGCGCGATCCCACTGGACGACTCCACCCGCGCCGAGGTGCTGGCCGCCTTCGAGCAGTACCTCGCCACCCTGCCCCCGGCCACCCGTACCCGGCCGGACGCGCTGCGGGTCAAGGACGTGGTCGGCCGCCGGGGCGTCGGCATCGGCAGCGCCGGCCTGCCCTCGTACAACGTGCTGGTGGAGGGCCACACCGACGCCCTGGAGAACGACGTGGTGATCTACCTGAAGCAGGGTCAGACCCCGGCGGTGTCCCGGCACGTGACGGACCCGGAGATCCGCGGCTACTTCGAGCACGAGGGCCACCGTACGGTGATCTCCCAGCGCGCCCTGCAGGCCGCCAGCGACCCCTGGCTCGGCTGGGCCACCCTGCGCGGCCAGGGCATGCTGGTCGCCGAGGTCTCCCCGTACTCGGCCGACCTGGACTGGACCGACCTCACCGAACCGGCCGACCTCCGCGACGTGGTCACCCACCTCGGCCGGGCCACCGCCGGCATGCACGCCGCCGCCGACGAGTCCTCCAGCGGGCACGGCCTGGTGCCGTTCTCCACCGAGCACGCGATCGACCGGGCGATCGGCGACGACACCGACGGCTTCGCCGACATGCTGGTCTCCTTCGCCCTCACCTACGGCGACCGCGCCCGCAGCGACCACCAGATCTTCGTCGACCTCTTCCGCAACAACCGCATCCCGGGCCTGAACTGACCCTCCGGCAGTTGCAGCTACGGTCCGGGGCTCGGGACCGTAGCTGCTCCCTCAGCTCTTGACCTCGTGCGCAGCTGCGGAGCGAAGCCCGGCGCGCTGCTGAGCGGTTCTCCTCCGGTACGTGCCCGGCCGGGCCGTGCTTCTCGACGTGCGGGAGCGGTGGGTCAGGGGACCAGACGGCAGCCGGTGCGGGTGGCGTGCGCGGGGTCGAGCACGTTGGTCACCTCGTGCAGCGTCTCCGGGTTGACCTGCATGGTGGCGTGCTGCGAGAGGTCGGTCCAGCAGAGGTCCTGGATCAGCACGTTGCGCACGTTCGGACCGGTCAGGAACTGGGAGTTGACCGGGGTGGCGACGAAGTCGTATCGGGTCGCGAGCACCGTGTACTCGACGCCGGGCACCGTGTCGCCGCCGGCGTTGGTCGCGGCCAGGAAGGCCGATCCGACCGTCTGGTCCAGGCAGGCCGGGCACCAGCTCTCCAGCAGCGCCTCGGGGGCGCCCTCGATGCCCTGGAGCAGGGTGGCCAGGCCGGACAGCGTGGTGCCGTGGCTGGTCGGCGAGATCGCCACGAACCGGCCCACCTTGGCGGCGCCGCCCAGGTTCTTCAGGTAGTACCGCGGCATCAGGCCACCCTGCGAGTGGCCGACCATGTCGACCTCGGCGGCACCGGTGGCGGCGAGCACGCCGTCCACGAAGACCCGGAGCTGCTCGGCCGACTCGGCGGCGGGGGCGATCGCGGCCAGCAGCGGCACGTTCGGCATCCGGCCGTAGGTGGGGGCGAAGACGCAGTAGCCCTCGGCCTTGAGCAGCGGGGCGAGCTCGATCCAGTTCAGCGTGGCGGTGACGAAGGTGCCGTGCACCAGCACGATCGGCCGGGGGTGGGCCGAACTCGGCGTGCAGGAGAAGTCGTTGGCACCGGGCAGCGCGGTGGCGGCGAGCTGCTGGGCGGCAGTGATCGCGGACTGGTCGGTCGCACCGGCGGGGACGGTGGTTCCGGCGACGACCAGCAGTCCGGCCGCGACGACCGCGGCGGCGCGTCCGGAGCGGCGCAGCAGGGAGCGGATGGACATGAAGTCCTCCAGTGGGGTGGGGGTTTCGGTCCGGCGGCTCCGGACCGGCACACATCACAGCACCGGCCCGCCGAACCCGCCCAGTACCCGGCGGTAATACGTTGCCCGCCACCAACCCATCTCGGACCGGACTGTGCAGCGTGCACAGTCCGCCCACCGGCGCTGTGCGAAGGCTGTCCTCCCCCGCCGATCCGTGCGAACCTGTCCGGCTGCCCGACCTTCCCCTTGTCCAACCTCTGGTCGAACCTCTTGTCGGATCGTCCAACGAGCGCCCGGCCGCCGCCGTCAGCCGGGCAGCGTGCTCACTGGCTGCCGTTCACCACCGAGTTCTGGATCGCACCGGCGGACAGCTGACGCTTCGCCAGCAGCTCGTCGTACGTGCCGTTCCTGATCAACTCGTTCATCGCCTTCATCAGCACGTCACGCAGCTCGCGGTCACTCTTGCGGAGGGCGATGCCGTACGGGCGGGACTGGATCTGCGAGCCGGCCAGGTCGTACGTCTTTCCCTCCCCGATGGTGGTGGCGTTGTGCTGCGCCTTCGGGTAGTCGGTCACGTAGACCTCGGCCGCCCCGGTGCGGACGTACTCCAGCGCCTCCGCGTCGGCGCCCGTCTCCAGCATCTTGAGCGGCTTGGTGGTGTGCTCGCACGCCTTCTGCTGCCTGGCCACCAGGTCGTTGTGGGTGGTGCCCTTCTTGACCGCGACGGTCCGGCCGCACAGGTCGTCGATGGCTGCGACCTTCTTGGGGTTCCCCTTGCTGACCACCATGCCGATACCGGCCATGAAGTAGTCCACGAAGTCCACGCCGTCGTTGATCTGCTTGTCGTTCTTGTCCATACCCAGTTGGCGCTCACGGGTGTCGGTAATCCCGGACATCCCGATGTCGTACTTCTTCTCGAACAGCCCGGGAAGTACGTTGGCGAACGGCCCGGCGTCCTCGAACTCGAACCGGACCCCGAGCACCTTCTCCATCGCGGCGGCCAGGTCGATGTCCAGGCCGTCCGGCTGGCCCTGCGTGTTCTTGAAGATCACCGGGGCGGCGGTGAAGGAGCCGCCCACCCGGATTACCCCGGCGGTACGGACGGCCTCGGGCAGCCGGTCGTGCAGCGAGGCCTTGTCGACCGTCGTACCGTCCGCACCGCAGGCGCTCAACGTCAGCGTGCCCACCACCGCGACTGCCACGGCGTGACACCTGCGACTGCTGAAGGGGCTCATGTTGTTCGCTTCTCCCGACTGATCGACGCACTGTGCGGCGGGTTCGGGACTCGGCGACGGCAGCCCGCACCGACGGGACTCCGCCGGCCCCGCTCCGGTGAGATCCCACTCCGCATACCGGAACGGCCGGGTCAGTGCCCGGCAGTGCCCAGGACGGGAATGCCGGTCAGACTATAAGCCACCATGCTCACGCCAGCTGATGCCGGGGGCTTGTGCGAGCGTACAACGTCAACTGACGCTGCGGCAGGAATGTGTGGGGCGCCTCCGGTTGCGTACGCCGCCTCTCCACGCCTGCCTGACGCGGTCAGCCCTCGGAGATCTCGGCCAGGAAGTCCAGCGCGACCACCCAGGTCCGCTCGGCGGCCTCCGCGTCGTGGTCGGGCAGCTCGGGGTCGGTGTACAGGTGACCCGCGCCCCGGTAGCGGTGGATCTCGACGTCGGCACCCGCCCTGCTGAGGTTGAGGTACCAGGCGTTCAACCAGTCCTCCGACTCGAACGGGTCGGGGTCGGCCACGTGCAGCTGGACCGGGATCCCGGTGGCGGCGTCCTCACGGATGTCGGAGGTGCCGTGCAGGAGCAGCAGCCCGAGCGCCTTCTCGTCGGCCAGCGCGAGGTTCTGCGCCAGTGCGCCGCCGAGCGAGAACCCGGCGTACACCAGCCGGGCGTCGGCGGTGAGCAGCGGGCCCACCTCGGTCACCGCCCGGCGCAGCAGCTCCTCACTGCCGATCTCCTCCTTGTGGGCCATCCCGGCCTCGACGTCGTCGAAGACCCGGCCGTCGTAGAGGTCCGGCGTGTGCACCTGGTGGCCGGCGGCGCGCAGCCGGTCGGCGGCCTGGTGCACCGCCGGGCGCAGGCCGTACGCGGAGTGGAAGAGGACGATCTGGGCCACGTCTGGTTCCTTCGGGTCAGCTGTTCGACGTACCGGACCATCATCACCCACCCCGATCGCCCCACCAGCCCCGGCCGCGTCCGCAACGCCGGGGTGAAGAGCCGACAAACAGTCAGTCCGTGCTCTGGACAACTACTTACCGATCAGTAGCCTTGCTGGACGTGACTGAGCCCACCGATGCCATGTCCCTCGCCCGGCCGCGTCGCCGCCGGGTCCTGCAGGCCGCCGCACTCACCGCCGGTGCCGCCGCCCTCCCGTTCGCCGCTGCCGCGCCGGCCACCGCCGTCGCCGCGCCGGAGTTCCTGCACGGGGTCGCCTCCGGCGACCCGCTCCCCGACGGGGTGGTGCTCTGGACCCGGCTCACCCCGGCACCGGACGCCACCCCCGGCTCCGGCAACGGCCCCGACACCCCGGTGAGCTGGCAGGTGGCGACCGACCGGGGCTTCGCCACCGTGGTGGTCTCCGGCACGGTGACCACCACCGCCGCCACCGACCACACCGTCAAGGTGGACGTCCGCGGTCTCCGGCCGGCGACCACGTACTGGTACCGCTTCACCGCCGAGGGCGTCAGCTCCCCCGTCGGCCGCACCGCCACCACCCCGGCCACCGACGCGGCGCTGGGCCGGCTGCGGCTCGGCGTGGCGTCCTGCGCCAACTGGGAGGCGGGCTACTTCTCCGCGTACCGGCACCTGGCGGCCCGGGGCGACCTGGACGCGTTCCTCTTCCTCGGTGACTACATCTACGAGTACGGCACCGGGCAGTTCGCCGCCCGGGGCACCGTGGTGCGTCCGCACGCGCCCTTGCACGAGATCCTGAACCTGGCCGACTACCGTACCCGGCACGGCCGTTACAAGACCGACCCGGACCTCCAGGCGCTGCACGCCATCATCCCGACGATCGCGATCTGGGACGACCACGAGGTGGCCAACGACGCCTGGTCGGGCGGCGCGGAGAACCACACGCCGGGCACCGAGGGCGACTGGGCGGACCGGGTCGCGGCGGCCAAGCAGGCCTACTTCGAGTGGATGCCGGTCCGGCCCTCCATCGCCGGAACCACCTACCGGCGGCTGCGCTACGGCAAGTTGGCCGACCTCTCGCTGCTCGACCTGCGCTCGTTCCGCAGCGCACAGGCCAAGGCGGGCACCGGCGAGGTCGACTCGGCCGACCGCACCATCACCGGCCGGGCCCAACTCGACTGGCTGAAGGCTGGGTTGTCCGCCTCGGACACCAACTGGCGGCTGGTCGGCAACTCGGTGATGATCTCACCGGTGGCCTTCCTCTCGCTGCCCGGCTACCTGCTCCGCCCGCTCGCCCAGCTGCTCGGCCTGCCCTCCGAGGGCCTGGCGGTGAACCCCGACCAGTGGGACGGCTACACCCACGACCGCCGCGAGCTGCTCGGCCACCTGAGCTCGCACGGCATCCGCAACACCGTCTTCCTGACCGGCGACATCCACTCCGCCTGGGCCTCGGACGTGCCCAACGAGGCCGCCACCTACCCGGCCTCGGGCAGCGCGGCGACCGAGTTCGTGGTCACCTCGGTGACCTCGGACAACATCGACGACATCCTCAAGGTGGCCCCGCAGACCGTCTCGCTGCTGGCCGCCGCCGCCATCGAGGGTGCCAACCGGCACGTCAAGTGGGTCGACCTGGACTCGCACGGCTACGGCGTCCTGGACGTCACTCCCGAGCAGGTCCAGATGGACTACTACGTCCTCTCCGACCGCACCCGCCGCGACGCCACCAGCAAGTGGGCCCGCGGCTACCGCACCCGCACCGGCACCCAGCGGATCGAGCGGGTCTGGTCGCCGCGCTGACCCTGTGCAGGGCGCTCAGTTGCACTACCCAGGGGCTCGGGGAACTGCGAGGAGATCTGGCGTGCGGGTCACTGCGAAAGTGCCTGACCATTTACGTACGGATCACCTTGCAGAGGTCGGCGTCGCAGTTCCCCGAGCCCCTGATGGCTGGGCCCGGAGCGCGGGTGTCCGTCAGGAGACCACGTCCTTGCGGGCGAAGCCGCGGAAGGCCAGAGCCACCAGCACCACCGCGTAACTGACCGAGAGCGTGACGCCCTGCAGCATCCCGCCCCACTCCAGCCGGGGCTGCAGGGCGTCCGCCCAGGCGTACTGCCAGTGCGCGGGCAGCCACTGCCGCAGATCGCCGAGTGCCGTCACCGCGTCCAGTACGCCGGTGATGATGGACAGGAAGACCGCCCCGCCGACCGCGCCCAGCGGTGCGTCCGTCACCGTGGAGAGCCAGAACGCCAGGGCGGCGATGACCAGTTCGGCCAGGAAGACGTACGCCACCGCGATCCCCAGCCGAGGTAGTGCCTCGGCCGCCGGGAGGGTCACGCCGGTCGGCAGCCGCAGGTCGCCCCAGCCGTACGCCGCCGTGCCGACCAGCAGGCCGACCAGCGGCAGCAGCAGCACCGCACCCGCCGAGAAGGCCAGCCCGACCGTCAACTTCCGGGCCAGCAGCCGGGATCGGGGCACCGGCGCGGCCAGCAGGTAGCGCAGCGAGGACCAGCCCGCCTCCGAGGCCACCGTGTCGCCGCAGAACACCGCGACCGGGATCACCAGCAGGAAGCCGGTACCCATGAACAGCAGGGTGACCGAGAAGTTGAGGCCCGAGGAGGTGGCCAGCTCGATGAAGCTGGTCCTGCCCTCCCGGCCCGGGGTGTTGCCGCCGAGCTGGAACGCCGCCAGCACGATGAAGGGCAGCGCCGCCAGTACCCCGCCCATCACCAGGGTGCGGCGGCGGCGCAGTTGGCGCACCGCCTCCACCCGCAGCGGCAGCGTCCGGCGGGCCCGGTAGCCCGGTGCCTGTTCCACCACCGTGCTCATGCCGCACCCCCGATCAGCGACAGGAACGCGTCCTCCAGGCGGCGGTGCGGCCCGACGCCCTCCACCGGCACGCCCAACTTCACGAGCTCCGCCACCAGTTCACTCGCCGTCATCCCGTCCAGTCGTACCAGCAGGCCCTGCTCGACCGCCTCCGCCGCGCCCACGCCCGGCAGTTCGACCACCTTCTGCGCGAGCTCGGTGGCCGGCGTGGCCACCAGCAGCAGTTCGCCGCCGCCGATGATCTCGGCCACCGGCCCGGAGCTGACCAGCCGGCCCCGGTCCATCACCACCAGGTGCGTGCAGCTCTGCTCCACCTCGGAGAGCAGGTGGCTGGAGACGATCACGGTCCGTCCGGCGGCGGCGTACCGGATCATTACCTCGCGCATCTCCCGGATCTGCGGCGGGTCGAGACCGTTGGTCGGCTCGTCCAGGATCAGCAACTCCGGCATGCCCAGCATCGCCTGGGCGATCGCCAGCCGCTGCCGCATGCCCTGCGAGTAGGTGCGCACCGCGCGGTCCAGCGCCTCGCCCAGATCGGCGATCGCCAGCGCCTCCTCGAAGTGCGCGTCCTCGGCCGGGCGGCCGGTGGCCTGCCAGTACAGCCGCAGGTTGGCCCGGCCGGTCAGGTGCGGCAGGAAGCCCGCGCCCTCCACGAAGGCCCCGACCCTGGACAGCACCGGCGCCCCCGGGCGGACGGCGTGGCCGAACAGCCGGATCTCGCCCTCGTCCGGCTGGATCAGCCCCATCAGCATCCGCAGCGTGGTGGTCTTGCCCGCACCGTTCGGCCCGAGCAGACCGAGCACCTGGCCGCGCTCCACCCGGAAGCCCAGCTCACGGACCGCGTACCGGTCGGCGGAGCCGTGGTAGCGCTTGCTCAACCCGACGATCTGGAGCGGCACTTCGGCCAGCGCCGGGTCGTACCTGGCCACCTTCGTCCGCCGGAACCTGACCAGCAGCAGGGCGGCCACCGCCACCGCCAGCAGCGGCAGCAGCCAGACCCGGGCGGGCAGCGGCGCCGCCTCGGTGCGCAGGCCGTCCACCGTCGGCACGGTCAGCGGTCCGGCGAGCGCGATCCGGTAGGTGGCCGGCTCGACCGGCGACGCGTACCCGAGGTCGCTGCTGGCCAGCACCAGCCGCAGCCGGTGTCCGACCGCGAACTCGTGGTCCACGGCCGGCAGTTGGACGGTCACCGTCTTCCCGTCCGCCGCACCCGTCACCCGCAGCGGAGCGGCCAGCTGCTGCGGCAGGGTCTGCTTGCCGTCGGGATCGAGGTCGTACAGCTTCGCGAACAGCACCGCGTCCGGCCGGTCCGTCTGCACCCGGACGGTGGTGGTGGGCGCACCCGTGAGGTGCAGCGTCGAGTCGAGCGGCGCGGAGTCGAAGCTCGCGAACTGGCCAGGGAAGTCGATCGCCAGGCCTGCGCCCACCGAGGAGAGCTGGCTCAACGCTCCGATGCCGGGCAGGGCGGAGATGTTCGGCGGGGCGCCGCCGGGCGGATTGGCGATGCTCTGCTCGCGGCCGGTCAGCTCGAACGCCCGGGTGGCCGTGCCGCCCAGGCCCGGGTAGCTGTCGGCGCTCGCGCCGCGCAGCACCGCCTCGAAGCCGGTCGAGTCCAGGCCGCCGGTCCGGGTGACCCGGAAGGCCGGGCCGGTGTCGTTGTCCTGCTTCTTCAGGTAGTGGTCGAACCAGGCGGCGACCCGGCCCTCCACCCGCTCGCTGCCCTCGGTCCCGCCGTCGTGCCCGCCGGCGAACCAGTCCACCGCGACCGGTGCCCCGTTGGCGGCCACCGCCTTGGCGATCCTGTCCCCTTGGTCGAGCGGGAAGAGCGAGTCCTGCTGGCCCTGCACCACCAGCGTCGGCACCTTGATCCGCGCCGCCACCGAGGACGGGCTGGACCGGTCCAGCAGCCCGACCGCCTCGGCGTCCGCCCGGCCGGTGGTCGCCACCCGGTCGTACATCGCGCACAGCTCGTCCGAGAACCGGCCGCAGCCGACCGGGCCGTCCTGCTGCTTCGGCTGACCCCCCGTCAGGCCACCGGCCGAGCCGGTGGTGAAGAAGATCCCGGCCCACAGCTTCTTGAACACCCCGTCAGCGCCGCCCACGGCCTGCGGGAACAACACCTCGTTCAGGTTCCACCAGGTGATCTGGCTCGACACGGCGTCGATCCGGGGGTCGTACGCGGCGCCGAGCAGCGCGGCCCCGCCACCGTACGAAGCGCCGCTGATGCCCACCCGCGGGTCGCCCGGTGCGTCCAACTGCACCTCGGGGCGCTGCGCCAGCCAGTCCACCAGCCGCTGTACGTCGGCGATCTCGCGGTCCGGCGCATCCAGCCCGATCTTCCCGGTCGAGGCCCCGAACCCCCGGGCCGACCAGGTCAGCACCGCATACCCCTGCCGGGCCAGCCGCTCCGCCTGGTCCCGCTCACCGTCCTTGCTGCCGCCGAAACCGTGGGCGAGCAGCACCGCCGGGCGCGGGGTGCTGCCCGTGGTGAAGAACGAGGTGTCGATGCTGACCTGCCCAGCCGAACCGGGCACCTCCGGCATCGAGAGCCGACTCTCCTCCTGCCGGACCGACGCCTGCTCCTCACCACCGGCCGCGACTGTCACCCCGCCGACCACCAGCACCGCACCGGCCGCCGCCCCCGCGAGCCACCGTCTGCGCCCTGGCCGCCACCGACGCCACACCCCACCGAATCCCATGGTCACCGACCCTAGCCGCCACGACGGTAGGAACCCTGTAAGCCCCCCGCAGAGGACGACATCGCGCTCCTCGGCGTGGGCAGGACGCGCCCGGGCCCACTCGTTCAGGCCATCCATGGCGAGCTGCTGGTGGGTCAGCCGAGCCGGAGGTGGTCGGCGGCGGCCAGGACCTCGCGGAGGAGGGTGTCCACGTCGTCGGTGGTGGTGAGGTGGTTGCAGACGCAGGCGCGCAGGACCGTCTCCCCGTCGTGGCTGACGGTGGCCAGGTAGGCGTGACCGCGGGCCTGGACGCGGGCGGCCACCGCCGCGTGCAGGCCCGCCTCCGGGGCCCGCCGGCCCGCGTCCTGACGGGTGGTCAGGCGGAAGCAGACCACCGGCAGCGGACCGCTGGTGCACAGTTCCAGTTCGGGGTACTCCAGGACACGTTGCCGCAGGTACCGGGCGAGGTCCTGGTAGCGCTGGAGGAGGGCGACCACGCCGTCCCGGCCGAGGTGGCGCAGGGTGGCCCAGAGGGTGAGGGCGCGGGTCCCGGGGCGGGTGAGTTCGATCGTGTAGTCGGACATCCAGGGCCAGTCCTGGTCACCCTCGAGGTAGGACGCGCGGAAGGTGAACGCGTCGCGCAGCCGGGAGGGGTCGGTGACGAGGGCGGCGCCGCAGCCGACGGGGACGGACAGGGCCTTGTGCGGGTCGACGGTGAGGGAGTCGAGGCCCGCGACACCTCGGTAGGAGGGGGCCAGTTCGGGGACCAGGGCGCCGAGCCCGCCCCAGGCGCCGTCGCCGTGGTGCCACATGCCCGCCTGGTGGCAGACCCGGGTGATCGCTTCGATCGGGTCGACGGCGCCGCTCGCGGTGCTGCCGAGGTTGGAGACCACGCAGAACGGCAGCAGGCCGGCCGCGCGGTCCGCGTCGGCCATCGCCCGCAGGGCGTCGACGTCCATGCACCGGTCGGCCGTGGTGGGCACGGCGCGCAGCCGCCAGGGCGGCAGGCCGATCACCGCAGCCGCCTTCGCGACCGACATGTGGGCCTGGTCGCTGTGGTAGGCGACGAGACGCGCATGAGCCTGGTCGTAGGCGGGGCCGTCGGTGGCACCGCGCTGCCGCAGGAACCAGGTACGCGCGGCGCCCAGGCAGAGCAGGTTGGCCATCGAACCGCCACTGGTGAGCACGCCGCCCGCGGTCGGCGCGAGGCCGGCCAGCGCGGCCAGGTCGCGCAGCACCCCGCGTTCGAGGTCCATCAGGGCGTGCTCGCCCATGCCGCAGGTCGCGTTGACCGCTGTGGCCAGCAGCTCGGCGATCACCCCGGCCGGGGACGGCGGCGAGTTGATCCAGGCGAAGAAGGCGGGATGACCGTTGCCGGTCGGGTACGGGGCAATGGCCCGGTCGACGAACTCCAGCAGCGCGCCGAGGTCCTGACCGTCCTGCGGCAGCGACCCGGCGGCCATGGCCTGCCGGTGCTCCGGCGGGACGGGCCGGGTCACCGGACGCTGCGCGATCCCCTGGAGGTAGTCGGCGACCCACTCGGCGGCAGCTGCCAGTTCGTCCCGGAAGACCTTCGGGTGCACGGCCAACGGCCCGGTGCCGGACTCCGGCCAGGCCGAGGCCGAGGCCAGGTGAGCCGGGCCGTCGGTCTCTGACGGTGTGCGCATGGGCTGGCTGCACCTTCGCTCGGGGTGTCGGCCGGACGGCCATGATCCAGAACGACGGCCGCGCGCGAAGGTAACGGCCTGCGGTTTCCCTGGTCACGGCAACTCCACGCACACCTGCGCACGGGCGTGACCTGGTGCGGTCAGGCCTGGATCCGGGTGACCGCCGGGGGTCGCCAGGAGCCGTCGAGGGCGGCCGGGTCGGGCCAGTAGGCGGCGTGAGGCGATCTGACGTGGAGTCAGGACCTGCCGGGTACCCGGTGAGGTCGTCACCGTCTCCGGCCGGCGTTACCCGACGGTGAAGTCGACGACGCCCGTGTCGAGGGAGTAGTAGGCCCCGACGACCTGGGCTGCGCCGTCGGCTCCGCTCAGCAGCGGGTCTCTCCTGAGCTGGGCCGCGATGAGCCTGATCTGCTCGCGCACGGTGTTGTCGATCTGGTCTCCGGGCAGGTTCCTCGCCGAGTGGTAGGCGGGGGTGAGGGCGTCGACGATCTTCTGGAGCCGCCCGGGAACGGTCGATCCGCTGTTGAGGGCCCGGACCGCGGTCGTCACCGCGCCGCAGCGTTGGTGGCCCAGCACCAGGACGAGCGGGGTCCGGGCCTCCTCCGAGCCGTAGTCGGACGCCCCCTCGATCAGGTCGTCGTTGGTCTGGCCGGCCGTCCGCACCACGAACAGGTCCCCGAGGCCGACATCGAAGAGCGGCTCGGGCGGTACGCGGGAGTCGATGCAGCTGAACACGGTGGCCAGCGGGCGCTGCTTCGCGGCCACTTCCGCTCTCCTGGCCACGCTCTGATGGGGATGGGCCGCGGTCCCGGCCGCCCAGCGTGCGTTGCCCTCGTGCAGGATCTGCAAGGCCTGGGCCGGGGTGAGTGGACCTGAGCCCGCCTCGGTCGGCGGCTCGGCCGAGCGGCGCCGGTCGGGGCTGCGGGCCGGGACCGCTCCGCGCACCGGCGCCAGCACGAGCAAGGTCGCGCCGGCCAACACCAGGCGCCGCCGGGGCAGCATCGTCAGTACCTCCTGGATCGCACCCGCATCTGATCCGGAGCGTACGGACCCGGTCCTTGGCGGAGCGGAGAGTGCACACTGCCGACCGAAATCGGACGCTTACGGACCGGTCATGGCTTGCAACGACTGTAACTTGAAGAATTCTTCACATTCATAGATGCTTCTTTCGTCACCACGTGACCACGTGGTGCAGGTGCGGCCGAGCCGGGAGGCGACGGCACGGGGAGGACGGCTGTGAGCGAGATGTTCGACCAGGAGCTGCGCGAGCAACTCGCCCAGGCCCGCCAGGAGCTCGCCCGGGCAAGGGCGGCGGGCGACGAGGACGGCGCGCAGGCGTACGCCGGGCGGGTGGCAGGGCTGCTGCGGCTCGCCGCCCACCACGGTATCCAGTTGGCGCACGAGGCCGCGGAAGAGGAAGGCGAGAGCTGATGGCCACACCGCTCTACCAGGCGAAGGCGGAGTTCTTCCGCACCCTCGGGCACCCCGCCCGGATCCGGGTCCTGGAGATCCTGCAGGACGGCCCGCGCCCGGTCCGCGACCTGCTCGCCGAGATCGAGATCGAACCCTCCAGCCTCTCCCAGCAGCTCGCCGTGCTCCGCCGTACCCAGATGGTCACCGCCACCCGCGAGGGCAACACCGTCGTCTACGCCCTGAGCACCCCCGACGTGGCCGAACTGCTCCGG
The DNA here is from genome assembly GCF_054049135.1 of Kitasatospora sp. P5_F3. Lineage (NCBI taxonomy): Bacteria > Bacillati > Actinomycetota > Actinomycetes > Kitasatosporales > Streptomycetaceae > Kitasatospora > Kitasatospora sp. P5_F3. The sequence goes on from NZ_JBFUMY010000003.1 coordinate 184,921, forward strand.
ACCGCGCGCCGCATCCTGACCGAGATGATCACCGACCAGGGCGAACTGCTCGCCGAACTGCGCGAGCAGAACACCGGGTCGAAGAGCGCATGAGCACGACCGCCACCGCCGCACCGCTCGGCCGGGTCCGAGCACGGGTGCGCGCGGTGCTGCCCGACCGGACGATGCTCGCCTCGATGGGCCGCTCCCCGCGCAAGGACCTGATCGCCGGCCTGACGGTGGCGATCGTCGCCCTGCCGCTCGCACTCGGATTCGGGGTCGCCTCCGGTGCCGGAGCCGAAGCGGGCCTGGCCACCGCCGTCATCGCCGGCGCCCTGGCCGCGGTGTTCGGCGGCTCGAACTTCCAGGTCTCCGGCCCGACCGGTGCGATGACCGTGGTGCTGGTGCCGATCGTCCACGGGTTCGGCACCTCCGGGGTGCTGACGGTGGGTCTGCTGGCCGGCCTCCTGCTGATCGCCCTCGCGCTGGGCGGGGCGGGCCGGTTCATGCCGTACGTGCCGGCCCCGGTGGTGGAGGGCTTCACCCTCGGCATCGCCGGTGTCATCGGCCTGCAACAGGTCCCCGCCGCCCTCGGCGTACAGCCCGGCGAAGCCCGGAACGTGGCGGTCGCCGCCGGGCAGGCGATCGCCGACTTCGCCGACCACCCGACCCTCCCGACCCCGGCCCTGGCCGCCGGGGTGGCCCTGGTCATGCTGGTCGGCGCCCGCCTGCGGCCCGGGGTTCCGTTCTCCCTGCTGGCCGTGGTCGCCGCGACACTCGTGGCCACCCTCGCCCACCTGGACGTGGCGACCATCGGACACCTGCCCGCCGGACTGCCGCTGCCCTCCCTCGGCTTCCTCGACGTCGGCGCCGTACCCAGCCTGGCCACGGCGGCGCTGGCCGTCGCCGCGCTGGCCGCGCTCGAGTCGCTGATGTCCGCGACCGCCGCGGACGCGATGAGCGTCTCCGAGCGGCACGACAGCGACCGCGAACTGTTCGGGCAGGGCCTGGCCAACATCGTCGCCCCGCTGTTCGGCGGCGTCGCCGCGACCGGCGCGATCGCCCGCACCGCCGTCAACGTCCGCTCCGGTGCCGCCTCCCGCCTCGCCGCCCTGGTGCACGCCGCCGTCCTCGCGCTGGTGGTCTTCGCCGCCGCCCCCCTGGTCTCCGGAATCCCGCTCGCGGCGCTGGCCGGCGTACTGATCGCCACCGCGATCCGCATGGTCGAGGTCGCCTCGCTGCGGGCGCTGGCCCGCAGCGGCCGCGGGGAGGCTGCCATCCTGCTCCTGACCGCCGCCGCGACGCTGGCCTTCGACCTGGTGACCGCCGTCATCGTCGGCCTGGTCGTCGCCAGTGTCCTGGCGCTGCGTCAGGTCGCCCGCGCCGCCACCCTCCAACAGGTACCGCTGCACGACGGTGCCGGCCCGGGAGACCACCACGAGGAGGAACAGGCGCTGCTCGCCGAGCACATCGCGGCCTACCGGATCGACGGGCCGCTGTTCTTCGCCGCCGCCCACCGCTTCCTGCTCCAGCTCGCCGAGACCACCGACGTCAAGGTCGTCGTACTGCGCCTCTCCCGGGTCAGCGCCATCGACGCCACCGGCGCCCTGGTCCTGGGCGACGTCATCGCCAAACTGCGCCGCCACCACGTCCTGGTGCTGGTGTCGGGCGCCCAGGACGACCACCTCAAGACCCTGGACGCCCTCGGCGTGCTGACCGAACTACGGGACGAGGGCCGGGTGTTCGCCGCGACGCCGGAGGCCATCGCGTACGCCCGCAAGTACCTGCACACCACCGGCGCCATCAGCGGGCCCACCGCATGAGACCGTCCCGCTCGAAGACCCTCTGCCCTGGAGCCGACCGGTGAGAGGTGGCCGGCCCTACCGCCGCAGCCGGGACCGGAATCCGCCGGCGGTCGGCTTCACGCCACCCCACATATCCTCTGGACGATCATCTGACCGGGCGTCATAGTGTCCGCCATGGCTTCTCTTGTACATCATGTGACCATCGACTGCGCCGACACCTACCGGCTCGGTTCGTTCTGGGCCGAGGTCCTCGGCAGCAAGCTCGCCGACGACGACAAGCCCGGTGACCCCGAGGCCCTCATCGTGGGTGACCGCATCGACCTGCTCTTCGTCGTCGTCCCCGAGGGCAAGGCTGCGAAGAACCGCCTGCACTTCGACATCCAGCCCAGCGACCGCACCCGCGACGAGGAGGTCGAGCGCCTGCTGGCCATCGGCGCCACCCTGGTCGCCGACCGCCGCCGCCCCGACGGCAGCGGCTGGGTCACCCTCGCCGACATCGAGGGCAACGAGTTCTGCGTCGAGCGCAGCGCTGCCGAACGCGCTGCCGCCGCCACGTCCTGACACCCCGTCGGGGGGGGGGGGGGGCTGGCCGAAGCCACTCACGCCCTCCACCGAGCTCCGCCGCTGGTACCACGACGGCGGCGACTTCCCCACCTTCCGCTCGCGCTACCTCGCCGAGCTCTCCACCCCCGAGGCCCAGGCCGAACTGTCCTCCCTGCGCGCCCTGTTGTCCGCCGGCCCGGTCATCCTGCTGACCGCCTCCAAGGACCTCGACCACAGCCACGCAGCCGTCCTGCGCGAACTCCTCACCGAGGCGGCCCCGCCCGCCCGAGACGACGGACGGGACCACTGACGGTGCGGCGTCAGCTCAGCGGGTCGAGCGTCATGTACGCCTGCTGCGGGCTGCCGTCGTGGACGAGCGACTCGTGGTGGCCGACGTCGTCGAAGGCGAAGGCGTACGCGTTGCCGTCGGCCATCTGCGCGTGGATCTTCCGCGCGTAGTGGTTGGTGACGGTGTCCTGGTAGAAGCCGGCGGCGCTGGTGTCCGGCTGGTTCGGGTTGGTGATCAGCGTGGAGCGGTTGTAACCGGCGCACAGGGTACGTGAGATGGGGCCGCGGACCAGGTCATTGGGGGCGTCCAGCAGCTTGTAGCAGCCGAAGATGCTGTCGGAGTCGGGCTTCTGGAAGCTCGTGACGACGGCCCCGGCGCTGTTGGTGAAGTTCATCGTGTTGCCGGAGACCCGCCCGAAGTACTTGGTGCCGGGCTGGTCGGCGAACGGCGTGACGGTCAGCGTGGAGGTGGCGTACTTGCTCCACACCCGGTTCACGTAGTCGTTCATCGCGGTGGCCGGCAGTGCGCCGGACTCGATGCCGTGGCCCGGCGCGAGCGCCCGCAGGACGGTGCCGTCCGACCTGGTCTGGATCAGGTTCGCCCAGCCGCCCGGCTGACCCTTGAGCGCGTTGTAGAAGCCCTGGTAGCCACCGGACTTGAGGTGACCGGTGCTCGTGACGGTGCCGTTCGGCGCCTTCACGCCGACGGCGTACGGCACGGAGAACATGTCGACCTGGGTGCTGTTGATCCACAGCCCGGAGTCGTTGAGCGTGTACTCCGACCAGTTGAAGAGGATGTTGCGGTTGGGGTCGCTCGGGTTCTGCACGGCCGGCTGGACCAGGCCGCCGGTGGTGAGCTTGAAGACGAGCTTCTGCCCGTACGAGAAGTAGATCCGGCCGGAGAACTTCGGCATCCGGATGGTGCTGGTCCCGCCGTTGCCGGGCCCGGCGATCGACGCGTCCGGCGCGGGCACGGGCGGGTTCGCCCCGCCCGGCCAGGCGTGGAACGTGCCGTTGGCGTCGGCCCAACCCTGCTGACCGGTAGTCAGGAGGGTGCCGAGGTTGTAGATGTACACCGGCTCGGTGCGCCCCGAGTTGTTGGTGAACGTGAGCGGGATGGTGGTCGGCACCGCCGCGTCGGCCTGCTCCGCGGGAAGCGCCAGGGTGATCCCGGCTGCCGCCGTCACGGCGGCGGCCAGGGCGACTGCGCCGATCGTGCGGCGTGCGGGTGCTCGTCTCGTGCCCATGGGGGTCGTTCCTCCAGGTGGTGGGGTACCACCGGACTGCCGGGACAACCGGCGAATGGGCCGGAAGGAGGGGCGACAGCCCGGCAGCGGTGGTGACGCCGCACTCTGAGAGCGCTCTCAGAATGCTGCCCGCCGACCGGACATGTCAATGGTCCAGACATGAGCACCGCTGAGCGACACCACCGTTCCGATGGAACGAATACGACGAGACGTCGCCCTGAACCTCCGTCAGCACGAGTCCGGCGAGCGGCTCGGGTTCCGGTTCTCCACGCCCGGGCCTGGCGGTGGCTGACTCATCTTCACGGTTCGGCCGGGTCTGTGAAGGACGCCCCGCTGACGAGCTGCGGAGCGCCCTCTACCGACGGGAGAACCTTTCGGACACCGACCCAGAGCACCCCTCGAGGAGGTTTGCAGCTCACTGGCCGGTACGTCAGGCCGTACGACCCTCATGGCGTTCAGCCGTCACTACGACGGCTCACTTTTCCGACGACGTCCAGGCTCGGGTCTGCTGACCCTGCTCGTCCCAGGCGTAGGAAGCAAGCTTGCTTCCCGACGCCGAGTACAGCTTGCGGGACTCCAGCCGCCCATTCTCGTGCCAGGCCAGGACCTCGCCGACGAAGGCGCCGTTGACGAACTCCCCCTGTGCTCTCGGGCTCCCGTCCAGGTACCACAACCGCCAGGGGCCGTGCAGCAACCCGTCGCGGTAGGTCTCCAGCGAGACCGGGTCGTCCGCAGAACCTTCGAACACCTCACCCGTGAACAGCTCCCCGTCGTAGTACAGGCGTTGCTCCCCGTCCATGTCGATCGCCGGGTCGTTGATGTCAATGCGCATCAAGGTAATCGCCTCAAAACCGTCGCTCTGTCAGATCCGGTACTCGCCGCCCAGTTTGCAGGTCAGACGGCCGCAGACATTCAGGCTTCGTACCACCCGACCCAACTGCGCAGCAGCAGATTCTTCGGCAGGTAATCCGACTCCACCTCGACCGTCAGCCCGGAATCGTGCGCCAGGCACGCGATTCCCAGCAACGACAGCGCGACCAACCCGTTGGAGTCCTCCACCCGGTCCTCGTCCGCCGTCCAGTACTCCCGGTGCAGCTCCAGCCCACGGGCCAACGCCGCGTTGAACTTCTTCCCATCCCGCTGCACCAGCTGGTGGAACGCGGCGATCGGCGGACACAGCAGCTTGAGCAGCACCTCATGATCCGCCACTCGCACCACGTCGGGGTCCGCGCCCTCGATCGCCTCCGACAACCGCTCTATCAGCTGCGGCCCTTGGCGCCGGTACGCCTGCAGGGCTCCCACCCACGCATAGATGTACTCGTCGAACTGCGCCCCGGAGTCCCGCAATAGCGCGATCGGCACCGCGGCTCCCGACAGATGACAGACAGCCAGAACGCATCGACCCAGGACCCGGCATCCGTGAAGTACTGCAACCCGATCCCCGGAATCCGCCGGGCCCCGTGCCTACCGATCCGACACTCGACCGGTCCCTCGGCCGCGACTGTCGCAAAGACAGCCGAACTCGCCTGCATCGCACCGACCTAGGCATTCCACGTGTCGATCTCCTCGGCCTCCGGATCGAGCAGTCCCCGCTTCCGGGCCAGCGTCAGAGCCGTGCCCAGTGCACCGTGCAGGTCCCAGGCCGTCAGCGGCTCCTCGGCCAACTCCTCGGCCAGGATGCCAGCCAGCACCGCGGTCACCTGTGCAACCTTGTCCGTGTCCGGCGTATGGCGTGCCACCGTCACCAGCATGGCCATTCCCATTCCCCCTGCTCCTGGAGCACCGCGGTCGAACTGCTTCAGCGGCCGGTCGTATCGGGGAGTGCACGCTGTCCGCGCTTCCCCGCCCGGCCGGTCAGGCAGTGCCCAGGGCGTCCAGCGCAGCCGAGTCCAGTCGCGCCAACGGAGAGCGCACAGCGTTCTGGGCGACTCCCCGGAACGGGACACCCCCGAACCCGACCAGAGCGATCCCGTTCTCGCTGAAGAACTGACCCCCACGCTCGAGCAGGACGATGATCGGCTCGAAGGGATCCTCCAGCTCGGGCAACGCGACCGTGGCCCGCTCTCGGAGCTCCGCCCACCTGACGGCGTTCCGGCAGACGCGCGCCATCTTCGAATTGATCGCTCGCTCCTCGACCAGCTCGTCAAGCCATCCCTGCAAATCCTCGTCGATCTGCACCGACGGATCGACATGCTCCGCCAGGTCGATGAACGGCCATGGTCGCCCGATCTCGTAGGCCGAAGCCCAGAGGGCCATCCTGCGCACATACTCCCTCATGAGGGCCTGTCGGGAATCCGCGCACCTGTCAGCAGTCACGTCATCGTTCCACGAAATCGATGTGAATCGATCCACCGCCCGAGCAGCCAGGCCCCTATCCATCAGCCTTCTCCATCCCACTGCAGCGAGGCCAGCTTCCAACACACCGTACCCAACTCGCCTTCTGATCTGCTGTCAGGCATCCGACCAGGAGTGGATGAGCTTTCCGCTGCCGGTCCAGCTGCACTCGGCTGCACTCCGACTGACACCTGGCCAGCGTCCAGACGGCAGGACGTCACCCCGGCTCTCCTACGGACAAGGCGCCGGCTCCATCCGCCCGAACCCGGTCCGTGTCCGAGGGGCGGAATGCGACAGCCGACAGGTAGCCCAGCTCGAAAACGAACTCCGGTCTTCGGCTCACTTCACAGGCGCGGTCCAGTCTCGGGTCTGCCGACCGTCCTCGTCCCAGGCATAGGAGGCAAGCTTCTTCCCCGATGCCGAGTACAGCTTGCGGGACTCCACTCGCCCGTTCTCGTGCCAGGCCATGACCTCGCCGACGAATCTGCCGTTGGCGAACTCCCCCTGAGCCTTAGGGCTCCCGTCCAAATACCACAACCGCCAGGGACCATGCAGCCACCCATCCCGGTAGGTCTCAAGCGATACCGGAAAGTCCGGGGACCCTTCGAATACCTCACCGGCGAACGGCTCTCCGTCGTAGAACAGACGTTGCTCGTCGTCCGTTTCGATCGCTGCATCGTTGATATCAATGCGCTGCATTGCCATTACCTCGATTGCTCAGGATCCCGACACGTCCAGTGCATCCAGAGTCGCGTCGCAAATCCGCCTCCGCGCTCGAACAGCAGGATCAGCGGCTCGAACGGGTCCTCCAGTGGCGGCCTGGGCACTTCGGATCGCTCGAGCAGTGCAGCCCATTGGACGGCCGCCTGACACATGCCATAGGCAACCGGTAGCCCGACATGACGATTGAGGAAGTCCTCGAACCTGTCCATCAGAGCTTCGGGGACACGTACTGCTGGGTCCACATAAGCGGCGATATCGAAGAACGGCCACTCCTTCGCTGCCTGATACCGGTCCGCCCAGAGCGCAGATCTGCGGAGATATTCCCGCATGAGCGCAGCACGTGAATATGCGCAACTCATAGCCGCCTTCTAATCGGCCCAGTCAACCGCCATCAGCCGTCCGGCCATGGCCTCCGCCTGATTCTCGCTCACCTGATCTCGTAGCCTTTCTTCCGCAGTCCTTCTTTTTTCGCCTCGACAACCTTGCCGAGGTGCGACAGGTCATCGGCAAGCACTGCTCTCTCGTTCTCCGGCTTGATCGGATCAGCTGCGGCTATGCGACCAGGGTGAAGTCGTCCTCGAGTGCGAGGAACCACCACCAGTCGGTCCCCTGATCCGCTGCGGCCTCCGGGTCGATCCGGGTGAGCGCCTCGCGGACGAAAGCCAGGAACTCATAACGCTCCTCGGGCTGCCGCGCGGTGGAGACCGACAGCGCCCAACTGGTCAGGGCCTGGCAAGCGGCGAAGGCAAGCAGTGAGGTGTTGACCAGTTCCGGGCTGCCGCCTTCCGCCTGGTGCACCTGACCGTTGGCATGGTCGACGCAGAGCGCCGTCTCACCGTCGGCGGAGAGCGCGATCACGGTGAAGCCAGCGTGGTATTCCTCCGCCGACTCACCCTGCTCGGTGAGGTGTTGCTCCAAGGTCGCCAGTCTCTCCAGGCATCCGAAGGTCTCCTGCCAGAAGACCGGGAACCCGGGCAGCCCCAACGTGCACAGCACATGCACCACGTCCGCCCGCCCGGCCAGCGGGCCGAGCCGGCCGGGATCCGCGTACGCGACACCACCCTGGTAGTACGGGACGATGTCGTCGGCCCTCAGTTCACCCTGCCCCCACCAGGCTTCACGGGGTGTCAGCCCCGACGGGGTGGCCCAGTTCTCCGGCCGGGCTCCGGTGACCCGCTCCGCCGGAGCGCCGAAGCTGATCACAGCCGCCCCGCTGTGGCCCGCCAGTAGCAGCCTCCCGCCCGGCAACGGGTGGGCGAGAGCACCGGGGTAGGTCGAGCAGAGTGGGAATACCGACTCCTCCGAACTCGACGTGCTCCGAATCCGGACCTTCAGCAGATCGAAGCTCTCCTCCAGCACCTCGACCGCAAATCCCGGATCAGCGGACGGATACTCCGGGACTCCAGCCACCTCCGGAAGCTCGTCCACGGCCTCGCCGATCTGCTCGCCGTCGGGAAGGGAGTACCACCGACAGCGCTGGTCGTGGGCGGAGTGCAGACAGACCTCACCACCCGCCCCGTCCGGAGTCGAACGCCAGCCGACCACCTGGACTGGACCGGTCCACCCTGGCGCGAACTCCCGGGTGTCGAACAGCCCGAGCGGCCGCCAGCGGGCCCAGTCGGCCCGCCAGGGCAGCGGCAGGGCCAACTCATCCAGGCCGGCCACCAGCTCAGAATCGCCCCAGGCCTGAGCAGCGAACCGGAGCCGGGACGCCCACTCGGCGACCCCGCACCGAAGATCCTCCCGGTACAGCCGGACCGCCTCCGCCACCGCACCACACCGCCGCCGGGCGGCCTGGTCGGCTACCGGGCCGCCCGCCGCCGCGACCGCCTCGGCCAGGGCCTGCCGGTCGGACAGCAGCAGGCCCCGGACGTCCGCCAGCCACTCGTCCAGTCGACCGGCGGTCATTGCATGCTCCGCTGCGGGGCTACGCCCGCTGCTCCGGCTCCGGATCCGGCGGTCCAGGAGCGGGTCTCCCGTCCGTCCTCGTCCCAGGCGTAGCCGGCCACTTCCCTGCTCGTCTCCGTGAACAGCCTCCGGGACTCCAGCCGCCCGTTGGCGTGCCACGCCAGCACCTCGCCGACAAGACCGCCGTGGACGAACTCCCCCTGTGCCTTCGGGCTGCCGTCCAGGTACCACAGCCGCCACGGACCGTTGAGCCACCCGTCCCGGTACGTCTCCAGCGAAGTCGGGTCGTCCAAGGCTCCTTCGACCACCTCGCCCGTGAACGGCACCCCGTCGTAGGTCACACGCTGCCCCTCGTCCATGCCCACTGCTGGATCACTGATGTCAACGCGCTGCACGGCAGTAGTCCCTGTCGAGATGTCAGGCGCCGTACTCACCGACCCAGCTGACCAGCAGCATTCGGGGGCAAAATGTCACCACTGAAGCCCATCGGTCCTTCCATCATCCCGGCTGGTCGGACGCAGCCGGCAGCTCAGGTCTGGTACTCGCCGAACCAGCTGCGGCGCAGCAGGTGCTTGGGCAGGTACTCGGACTCAACAGTCACCGTTACGTCGTTGTCGTACGCCAGGCAGGCGATGGCGAACCGACCGTCTTCGTCCCGCTCGTAGGAGGACAGCTTCTTCCCTGTCTCCGAGAAGACCTGCGGGACTGCAACCTGCCGTTCTCGTGCCCGGCCAGGACTTCACCAATGAACCTGCCCTTGACGAACTCTCCGTGCGCCCGTGGGCTACCGTCCAGGTGCCAGAGCCGCCACGGCCCGTTGAGCCACCCGTCCCAGTAGGTCTCCAAGGAGATCGGGTCCTCGATCGACCCCTCGACCACCTCACCGGTGAACGACTCGCCGTTGTGGTAGAGGCGCTGGTAGTCGTCGGTCTCGAGATCGAGGTCATTGGTGTCAACACGCTGCATCGAAGTAATCCCTGTGGCGGCCCGAGCGATTCATTACCAGCGGCAGCAGTCATCGTGGGCCGAGTTCAGGCAAACCTCGCCCCCTGCCGGAGCCGAACGCCAGCCCACCACCTGGACCGGACCACCCCGATGCGAATGCCGGACCTCCGTCACCATGCATCGGCAGGCTCACCTCCGGTTCCAGCGGTTCATGACGGGCCCCGGAGCCGTCAGGCGTCGTACTCCCCGACCCAGCTACCCAGCAGCAGGTGCTTCGGCAGATACGCCGACTCGACTTCGACCGGCAGCCCCGCGTCGTGCGCCAGGCAGGCGATCGCCAGCAGAGGCAGCGAGACGAACCCGTTGGAGTCCTCCACCCGGTCCTCGTCCGCCGTCCAGTACTCCCGGTGCAGCTCCAGTCCACGAGCCAACGCCGCGTTGAACTTCTCCCCGTCCCGCTGCAGCAGCTGGTTGAACACGGCGATCGGCGGATACAGCAGCTTGAGCAGCACCTGACGATCCGCCACCCGGGCCACCTCGGGGTCGGTACCTTCGATCGCCGCCAGCAGCAACTCCATCAGCTCCGGCGCCTGACGCCGGTACGCCTGGAGTGCGCCCGCCCAGGCGTAGATGTACTCGTCGAACTGCGCCCCGGAGTCTCGCAGCGCTGAGATCGGCACCGCACTCAGCAAGTCCAGCCGCCGCGGCTCACGGCAGATGACAGCCAGCCAGAACGCATCGACCCAGGAACCGGCATCCGTGAAGTACTGCGGTCCGATCGCCGTAATCCGCCGGACTCCGTGCCTACCGATCCGACACTCGACCGGCTCCTCGGCCGCGACAGCCGCGAAGACCGCCGAACTCGCCTGCATCGCACCGACGTAGGCATTCCACGTGTCGATCTCCTCGGCCTCCGGGTCGAGCAGTCCCCGCTTCCGGGCCAGCGTCAGAGCCGTGCCCAGTGCACCGTGCAGGTCCCAGGCCGTCAGCGGCTCCTCGGCCAACTCCTCGGCCAGGATGTCAGCCAGCACCTCGGTCACCTGTGCAACCTTGTCCGTATCCGGCTCATGGCGTGCCACTGTCACCAGCATTGGTGTTGCCCTCCCCACCTGGAGTACCGATATCGAACTGCTTCATCAGATAGCCATCGTAGCCATTCTGGCCATCGACCTTGGCCTTGACCATGACGTAGTCCAGCTTTCCTGCCTTCCAGGCGGCTCGGAGCTTCCTGGCCAGGGCTGCTTCCGTTCCATCATCGCCCTTCCGCTCCCTCATCTGCGCGAGAATCGCTTCGAAATAGTCCGGGTGCCCCTGCATGACCTGACGGCCATTCAGCGCCTTGCGGTCACCCAGGTCAGCTGACGGGGCCTTGGCCTCGACAACGACGAACCCGCCGTCTTCTCGCTGCCAGATCTGGTCGAAGCGATTGTTGCCATCCTTCCGGTCGTCAATCCGCTCAGCCCCGGGGAAGTTTTCCGGAACGGCGTGGAACTCCGCCACACGGTCGCCCAGTTCTTCACCGGCCTTGCCCATCAGATGATGCGGTTCCTTGTGGTCCTGGCGGAGCCGCTCGTACTCCGCCTTCGCAGCCTCATCGGTCTTGTCCTGTTCGTGCTTGTTCTTTGCCTCTTCCAGAGCCTTCTCGGCAACCTTGTCCCGACCCAGCGCGGCGTCCCGCTTCTCGGCGGCCTCTTCGATCTTCTGGGCGCGCTCTCGATCTGCCGGGACTGCGGAAGCACGCTCGACCTCGGCACCATCCTTGTACGACTCGGCCGCCGGCGGCGGCGCATCCTGAGCCGCAATCCATCTGTTCGAGTCCGTCGGGTAGTCCGGGTTCTGGCGAAGCTGAGGAATCTCGTTCCCGTTTTCATCCTTCTTACCGATGCGGCGACGGTCGCCTTCACGGTTGTAGTGCTCCTTGAACCATTCAGGCTCGTTGTTGGCCTTCTCCACCTGCTTCCGGACACGCTGCCGCTCGGCCTCGTCCGAGTACCTGCCGTCTCCCTCACCATCGCTTCCGGCGGGCTCTTCGGGGGCCCGGCGGTCGTTGTCGGGGTTGTGGTCGGGGTCGGCGTGGTGGGCGGGCTCGGTCGGGTTGCGGTCGGGGTCGAGAGGGATGGCGAAGACGCCGTTGTCGCCATTGTGGAGGGGTTGGTTGCTGCGCTGGCCGGTCTGGGAGTCGATGTAGGTGACGGTGCCGTTGTGGTTGACGGCATTCCAGGCGTGGGAGCGGCCGTCCGCGTCGGTGGTGATGATGACGGCCTGGGAGCCGTGACCGTTCTGACGGAGCGTGTCCTCCAGGCGGCGGTACGCGTCGGGGCCGTCGCCCATGTCGTTGAACTTGGCGCCGAGGGCGTTCTCGATGCGGTCGCGGCCGTTGCGCTCGCCGCGGTCGGAGGGGTTGCCGTTGGCGTCGTGGTCGGGGGTGCGGGCACCGGCGGGGGKGGGGTTGCCGTCGAAGGTGTCGACGGTGGCCAGGGCGGTGTCGACGCAGTTGTTGTTGCGGCCGGGGGCGTTGGGATCGTCGCCGTTGATGGCGCCGGGCCAGTTGCCCTCGTTGGGGTCGGGGTGGCGAACGGGGGTGCCGTCGGGGTTGTGCGGGGTGGCGTCGTTGACCCGCTGGTGGTCGCGCTCGGTGGGGTCGAGGATTCCGCCCGGGCTGCCGGCAGGCCGGTCCGCGGTGGCAGGGCGGTGCGGCTGCTTGGTGTCGGCGTCGTCGGGACGGCTGGTGCCGTGGTCGGCGGGGTCCAGGCGGGAGCCGATGTCGGGCTGGGTGCTGTCCGGCCGAGCCGTGTCCGGGCGGGTGGCGTTCGAGTCGGTGGGGTCCAGGCGCGAGCCGATGTCAGGACGGGTGCCGTCCGAGCGGGTGCCGTCCGGGCGGTTGCCGTCCGGGCGGTTCGGGTCCAGGCGCGAGCCGATGTCAGGACGGGTCGTGTCGGCACGGTTCGCGTCACTGCGCGGAGTGTTCGAACCGGTGGGGTCCAGACGGGACGGTATGTCAGGGCGAGTACCGTCCGGGCGCTTGACATCCGGACGGGTCGGGTCCAGACGCGATCCGATGTCGGGGCGGGTGCTGTCCGGCCGAGCCGTGTCGGGGCGACCGGTCGGGTTGAGGCGTGAGGGGATGTCGGGGCGCGTGGTGGGGTTGGCGTAGGCGGCGCGCGGGTCGGGGCGGTTGGTGCCGGGGCCGCGGTCGGCGGCGGGGCGGGGGGTGAGGGTGGGGCCGTCGTGGTCGGGGCGGCGCTGCGGCTGGACGGTCGGTGCCGCTGTCGGGGTGGGCGGTGCGGTAGGCCGAGCGGCTGCCGGTGTGGTCGGGTTGGCGGCCGCTGGGTTGCCCGCGTGCGGCATACCGCCGGGCACGCCACCCGGGGTGGCGGCCGGGGTCGCGGTGTCCGGTGTCGGTTGCGGGGTGGGGCGGKGGTCGGGGCCGGCCTGGGGCGGCGCGGTGACGGTGGCCCCGCCCGCCGTGTTCAGGCGCGGGGCGGACGTGGCGGAGCTGTCGGG